>NZ_JBVIDV010000025.1:0-41203 GCF_055572195.1 Streptomyces sp. NPDC030809 | reverse complement strand
CCCCCCTCCTCCTCTCCCCCCCCCCCCCCCCCCCCCCCCCCCTCTCTCCCCCCCCCCCCCCCCCCCCCCCCCCCCCCCCGGCGAGGCTGGAAGCGTGCCCCGCGAGTCTGGAGCGTGCCCCGCGAGGCTGGAAGCGTGCCCCGTGAGGCTGGAAGCGTGCCCCGCGAGGCTGGAAGCGTGCCCGGCGGGGCTGGGATGCGCCCGGCTGAGGCTGGAATTTGCCCCGTAAGGCTGGGATGGGCTCGGCGAGGCCTGGGTGGGCTCGGCGAGAGCCCGGGATGGGCTCGGCGAGGCCTGGGTGGGCTCGGCGAGAGCCCGGGGTGGGCTCGGCGAGGCTGGGATGGGCTCGGCGAGGCCGGGGTGGGCTCGGCGAGGCTGGGGGCGTGCCCAGCGGCGAGGCGAACGCGGCACACAGGGACGGCGCGCGGGGTGGTACGCAGGGGCGCACAGCCCCGGCTGTCCACCCGTCAGCCCACGACGCCGGAGCGGCTGTTGCACCGCACACCCCGCCAAGACCTAGGGTGCGGCCCGTGATCAGGCCCGCAACCCCCTCCGACATCCCCGAGATCCGCGCGATGATCCGCGAACTCGCCGCGTACGAAAAGTCCCTGGACGAGGTGCACGTCACCGAAGGCCAGTTGCGCACCGCGCTGTTCGGCCCGGAGCCGGCCGCCTTCGCGCACATCGCCGAGACGGACACCGGCGAGACCGCCGGCTTCGCGCTGTGGTTCCTGAACTTCTCCACCTGGCAGGGAGTCCACGGCATCCACATGGAAGACCTGTACGTACGCCCGCAGTTCCGCGGCGGCGGCCACGGCCGGCAGCTGCTGGCCGCGCTCGCCCGGATCTGCGTGGAGCGCGGTTACGGCCGGCTCCAGTGGATGGTGCTGGACTGGAACGAGCCGACGATCCGCTTCTACGAGTCCCTGGGCGCCGTACCGCAGGACGAGTGGCAGCTGCACCGGCTGACGGACGGCGCCCTCAAGGAACTCGGCGCGCCGGTCAGCCCTTGATGCCGGTGATCTTCTTGGTGGCCAGGTCGGCCTGGACGTAGACCTTGGTGGTGTCGTGGCCCCAGGTCAGGGTGACCGTGGCGTTGGCCTTGCCCATGCCGTTGCCGGTGGAGGTGACCTTCCACTTGAGCGGGACGTCCTGGGCGCGGAGCACCCCGTCGGCGTGGTTGCGCTCCTCCCATGCCTTCAGGCTGCGCTGGAGCGGCTTGGAGAGGTAGAAGCTGCGCAGCTGCTCGGCGGTCCGGCCGTCGTGCGCGTACACGGCGTCGGTGTAGGCCCCGTAGAAGTCGGCGATCCGGGTGAACGCGCCGGCCGGGCTGCCGGAGACGGAGGGCGCGGCGGCCGCTGCCGCCGCCGGGGCGGCCTGGGCCGCGGTCCCGGCGGCGGCGTCGGACCGGCCGGCGGCCGGGGACCCGGTGGCGGTGACGGCGACGAAGGCGAGGGCCGCGGCGGCGGTGGCGGTGATCGCCGCGGTGCGGGCCGTGCGGGCGGTGCGGGTGGTGATGCGGACGGACATCGGTGGCTCCCCCGGGGGTGCGTGGCGGTGAGTGGTCGTGCAGGGCGGCGCGGCGCCTGGCGGCGCGTGACGTGGCCTCGGTGGAGGGGACGCGCGCGGCCTCCTCTCCGGTTCGCCCCGCAGCCCCTTACGCCGCTTCACCCCTTCGGGCTTCCCCCTATGCCCCTCGGCCCCTTCGGTGTTCGCCCCTACGGCCTTCCGCCCCCTCGGCTTGCGCCCCTACGGCTCCAGTACGACCTTCCCCATGGTGCCGCGGGTCTCCAGCGCGCGGTGGGCGGTCGCCGCTTCGGCGAGGGGGAAGCGCTGGACGGCCGGGACCAGGCGGCCCGCGGCGGCCTCGGCCAAGGCGCGGGTCTCCAGGGTGCGCAGGGGGTCGTCCCCGCCGGTCTTCGCGAGCATGGCGGGGCCCAGCACCCGGGTGGAGGTGATGCCGCGTTCGGCCAGCTCCTCCTCCGTGAAGGTGAGCGGCCCGGCGGAGTCGGTCCAGCCGAAGACCAGGTGCCGGCCGCCGGGTCCGAGCAGGTCCACCGCGGCCCGGCCGGTCTCCCCGCCGACCGAGTCGAAGACGACCGTCGCCGCCCGGTCCCCGAGGAAGGCGCGAGCCTGTCGCGCCCAGTCCGGCCGGGTGTAGTCGAGGGCGAGGTCGGCGCCGTTGGCCGCGGTACGGGCCGCCTTCGCGGGGCCGCCCGCCAGGCCGATCACGGTGGCTCCGGCCTGCTTGGCGTACTGCACGAGGAGGGTGCCGATGCCGCCCGCGGCGGCCGGGACCACGGCGACCGCGTCCGGGCCGAGTTCCGCGAACTGCAGGATGCCCAGGGTGGTGCGGCCGGTGCCGATCATCGCGACCGCGGCCGCCTCGTCCAGCCCCTCCGGCACGGGGTGCAGCCGGCGGGCGTCGGTGACCGCGGCCGCCGCGTAGCCGCCGGGGACCGGGCCCAGGTGGGCGACCACCCGGCGGCCCAGCCAGGCCGGATCGGTACCCGGCCCGACCGCGTCCACCGTCCCGGCCACCTCGCGGCCGGGCACGGTGGGCAGTTCGGGCAGCGGGAGCGGCCCGGGCAGCCCGGCCCGCAGGGCGGTGTCGAGCAGGTGCACCCCGGCGGCGGCCACGGCGATCCGCACCTGGCCGGGGCCGGGGACGGGGTCCTCGGTCTCCTCGTACGTCAGGTTCTCGGCGGGACCGAAGGCGTGGAGGCGTACGGCGTGCATGGCGGGCTCCTTCGTGGTCGGGGCGGCTCGGGTCGGTTCGGCCGCGGGGGCCGCACACCAGAGCCAACGACCTCAACCGACCTTGAGGTCAAGCCTTGCGGGTCCATCCCCTCGTTTGCGCAGGTCGGCGGCGGTGCTGTGGGCGTTGTCAGTGGGGGCGGCCACCATGGGGGGATGGTGCGGAACGGACGGCGGGCGACGGGTGCGGTGAAGGCGGCGCGGCGGCCGGAGGTGCGGCTGCCGGCGGAGCTGCCGGCGTACGGCGGCGAGCTGGAGCCCGACGGGGACTACGACGGGCTGGAGTTCAGGGGGTCGGACCTGGCGGGGCAGGAGGGGCCCGGGGCGAGGTTCCTGGACTGTCGGCTGGCCGGGTGCGGTCTCGACGGGACGGGGCTCCGGGGGGCGCTGCTGGTGGACTCCGTGCTGGACGGGGTCCGCGGGGTGGGCACGGACCTGGCCGGGGCCTCGCTGCGGGAGGTGGAGGTCCTGGAGGCGCGGCTGGGCGGGGTGCAGCTGCACGGGGCCGTGCTGGAAGGGGTCCTGGTGCGCGGCGGAAAGATCGACTACGCGAACTTCCGGGCCGCCCGGCTCCGGGACGTGGTCTTCGACGGCTGCGTGCTCGCGGAGGCGGACTTCGGGGGAGCGGAACTGGAGCGCGTGGAGTTCCGCGACTGCTCGCTGCTGCAGGCGGACTTCACGGGCGTGCGCATGAAGGACGTGGACTTCCGCGCGGCGGCCCGGCTGGACGTCGTACGCGGGCTGGACCGGCTCGCGGGCGCGGTGGTCAGCCCGGTCCAGCTGCTGGACCTGGCTCCCGCGCTGGCGGTGGAACTGGGCATCCGGGTGGAGGCGTAGGGCCCCGGCGGGGCCGGGTGGGTCGGCGGGGGGCCGGGTGGGCGGTTCGGCCGGGTCAGGCCGGGACGCGGGGGAAGCGGGACTGGAGGGTCCAGACGACCGGGTTGTCGGCCAGGCCCTCGTGCATGTCCGTGAGGTCCGCGATCAGGTCGTGCAGGAAGTCGCGGGCCTCGCGGCGCAGCAGGCGGTGGCTGAAGGTGAGCGGGGGCTCCTCCGGGGCCATCCAGTCGGCCTCGATGTCCACCCAGCCGAAGCGGCGCTCGAACAGGATGCAGTCGGTGGACTCGGTGAAGTCGAGCTCGGCGTACTGCCGCTCGGAGGAGCGGCTGCCGCGCGGGTCCCGGTCGAGCTGCTCGACGATGTCGCACAACGCCCAGGCGAAGTCCAGCACGGGCACCCATCCCCAGGCTGTGGACACCTCGCGGTCTTCCTTGGTGTCCGCGAGGTACACGTCGCCGCAGAAGAGGTCGTGCCGCAGGGTGTGGACGTCCGCGGTCCGGTAGTCGGTCTGCGGGGGGTCCGGGAAGCGGCGGGAGAGGGAGTAGCCGATGTCGAGCACGTCCTCATGGTGTCACGGGGCCGCAGGGGCGCGGCGCGCCCGCCCCGCCCCCTGCGACCCTGCGCGTCCTCCGCGACCCTGCCGGGCCGCGCCGCCCCGCCCCCTCCGGGCCAGCCCTGACGCTGCGCGTCGAATCCGACCCTGCGGGCCAGCCCTGACGCTGCGCGTCGAATCCGACCCTGCGGGGGCAAAATCCAGCCTCGCCGGCGTTTGAGGCGCGGGGGTGCGGGGGCGGAGCCCCCGAAGGCCGGGGCCGGGACCCTGCGGGGCTTTCCCCTACCCGCCCCTTCCCGAACCGGGGCTCCGCCCCAGACCCCGTGCCTCGAACTCCCCCCAGCCCCAGGGGGCTGGGAGGTACCCCCTGGCGGGGCTGGAGGTACGCCTCAAACGCCGGCGGGGCTGAAAGATCGGGGCTCCGCCCCGGACCCCGTGCCTCGCACTCCTCCCGCCCCAGGGGGCTGGGAGGTACCCCCTGGCGGGGCTGGAGGTACGCCTCAAACGCCGGCGGGGCTGAAAGATCGGGGCTTCGCCCCGGATCCCGTGCCTCGTACTCCCCCCGCCCCAGGGGGCTGGGAGGTGCCCCCGGCCGAGCCGGGAGGTACGCCGCGTGCGCCTCGCGTCCGCGGTGCGGTGCGGTGCGGTGCGGGGCGGGGCCCCGTCAGGGGAGGAGGCGTTGTTCCTTGGCGACTGCCACCGCGCCGGCCCGCGTGTCCACGCCGAGCTTGTCGTAGATGCGGCCGAGGTGCGTCTTGACCGTGGCCTCGCTGATGAAGAGCGCCCGCGCGATCTCCCGGTTGCCCAGCCCCCGCCCCAGCTGCCCGAGGATGTCCAGCTCGCGGTCCGTCAGGGTGGGCCGGGAGCCCCGCATGTGGGCCATCACCCGGCTCGCCACCGGCGGGGACAGCGCGGTGCGGCCCTCCGCGGCGGCCTGGATCGCCGAGAACAGCTCCTCGGGGCGTTCCGCCTTCAGCAGGTAGCCCGTGGCGCCCGCGCCGATCGCCCGCGTGATGTCGGCGTCCGTGTCGTACGTGGTCAGGACGAGGACGTGCGGGGCGCCGGGGGCGGCCGTGATCCGGCGGGTGGCCTCCACCCCGTCGATCCCGGCCCCCAGCTGGAGGTCCATGAGGACCACGTCGGGCCGCAGCTTCGCCGCCAGGGCCACCGCCTCCTCGCCGCTGCCGGCCTCGCCGACCACCTCGAATCCGGGCGCGCTGCCGAGCAGCGCCAGCAGTCCGGCCCGTACCACGGCGTGGTCGTCGCACAGCAGGATCTTCGTGGTCATGGCTGGTCCTCCGGAACCGGGGGGACGGGGATCGAGACGGACAGCACGGTGCCCTCGCCGGGCGCGGACTCCACCGCCAGGGTGCCCCCGAGGGCCGCGACCCGCGCCCGTACGGCCGGCAGCCCGTGCCCGCGTTCCGGCGCGCCGGGGGCGGCGCCGCCGCGTGCGGCCGCACCGGTCGCGGGAGCGTCGAAGCCCCGGCCGTCGTCGGCGATGTCGAGGACGACCTGGTCGCCGAGGAAGGAGAGGGTCAGGGCGGCGGTACGGGCCCCCGAGTGCTCGCGCACGTTGGCGAGGGCGCCCTGCGCGATGCGCAGCAGTGCGGACTCGGTGCGGCCGGGCAGCGGGACGGGGGTGCCCTCCAGGTGGAAGCGGACGGTGACCTCCGGGCCCGCGTCCAGCGCCCGCAGGGCCTCCGCGAGCCCGGCCCCGCCGTCGAGCTGCGGGGGCGCGAGGTCGTGCACGAGGCGGCGGGCCTCGGCGAGCCCGCGGGCGGCGATCCCGGTGGCGGTACGGACGTGCGCGCGGGCGGTGGCCGGGTCGCTGTCCCAGGTGCGGTCGGCGGCCTGGAGCAGCATCTGCTGGCTGGACAGGCCCTGGGCGAGGGTGTCGTGGATCTCCATCGAGAGCCGCTGGCGCTCGGCGAGCGTGCCCTCGCGGCGCTCGGTGGCGGCCAGCTCGCGGCGGGTGCGGATCAGGTCGTCGATCAGCTCCCGCTGGGCCTGCGCCTGGCGCTCCATGTGCACGAACACGGCGGTGGCCAGCGCGGCCACGGCGGGCGGTGCGAGGAGGAGGTTCGGGTCGAAGGAGGTGGCCAGGCGCAGCTGTGCGACCACCACGAACGCGGTGAGCAGGGCGACGAGGACGACGGCCGGGCGGGCGGGGAGGGTGCGCAGCGCGGTGAAGAACAGCGGTACGGCGCACCAGGCGAAGCTGGGTGCGAGCAGTACGAGCGCGACCCAGGTGGCGAGCACCAGCCCGAACCACAGCAGGCGGGGGCGGGTGGGGGGCGCGCCGAGGGCTGCGCCGAGGGCCGGGCCGAGTACGTACAGCAGGGCGAGGGTCAGGCTGAGGGCGAGGATCCAGGGGGTGCGGGGTTCGCCGGGGTGGCGCATCAGGAAGCGGGTGAGGGAGGCGCCGAGCAGGAGGAAGAAGGCGGTGTGCGCGACTGCGGGCAGGGTGCGGGTGCCGGCTGCGGTGCGCAGTGCGGTCGCCATGCGGTGCCTTTCCGGCCGGTGCCCGGCCTGCTGTCCCACCGGCCGTGCCGGCCCGTCCATCTTCCCCCGCGGCGCTCGCCGTGACCTGCGGGGCCTTTCCACGCGCCGACCCTCCCGAACCGGGGCGGGGTCCCGGGAACAGGCGAACACGGGATTCGGGGGGCCGCATCAACCGATCGGCCGACCCCCGGGTCAGCCGGTCCGCAGGCGCCCGGCAGCCGGTACGCCGACGGGGAGGCACCCGCGCCGCGCCCACGATGGGAGGGCGGGCAGGACGCCGCCCCGCCACCACACCCCGTCGCAAGGAGACCGCCATGAAGACCCGTACCCGCGTGCTCACCGGTGCCGCCCTCGCCGCCGCCCTCGGTGCCGGTACCTTCGGGGCCCTGCAGGCCAGCGCCGCGCCGGCCGCGCCCTCGCAGGTGCTCGCCAAGAAGGACGACCGGGGGACCTTCACCACCTCCACGCACCTGTCGATCGAGGCCGCCACCCGCGCCGCCCAGGCCGCGCTGGACGCCGCCGAGGACGAGAACCAGCGGGTCAGCGTGGCCGTCGTCGACCGCAACGGCAACACCGTCGTCACCCTCCGCGGGGACGGCGCCGGTCCGCAGTCGTACGAGTCGGCCCAGCGCAAGGCCTTCACCGCCGTGTCCTGGAACGCGCCCACCTCCGTCCTCGCCGGCCGCCTCGCCCAGGCGCCCAACCTGAAGGACATCCCCGGCACCCTCTTCCTCGGCGGCGGCGCCCCCGTCCAGTTCAAGGGCGCGCCCGTGGCCGGCATCGGCGTGGCCGGTGCGCCGAGCGGGGACCTGGACGAGAAGTACGCCAAGGCCGGCGTCGAGGCCGTCCAGGACTGAGCCCCGGCCCTCCGCCGCGGCCCCGCTTAGGATCAAGGCGTGGACCGCACCCGCACCCGTACGACCCGCACCCGGAGCCGGAGCCGGAGCCGACGCCTGAGCCGTCGCCCCGCCGCCCCCGCAGCCGCCGCCGTGCTCGCGCTCGCCCTCCTCGGCGCGTGCACCGGCGGCTCCGTGCAGGGGCGGCCGGGCGCGTCCGGGCTGCGGGACCCGTACTTCCCGCGGTCCGGCAACGGCGGCTACGACGTGAGCCATTACGGGATCACCCTGGACTACGCCCCGGACACCGGGGAGCTGTCGGGCACCACCGAGATCACCGCCTCCGCCACCCAGGGGCTCAGCTCCTTCAACCTCGACTTCGACGGGATGCGCGTCGACTCCGTGACGGTCGACGGCAAGGGCGCCCGGTTCAACCGCGTGGGCCAGGAACTGACGGTCCGTCCGCCCGACGACCTGAAGAAGGGCCGCACCTTCCGCACCCTCGTGCGCTACTCCGGCCGCCCGAAGACCATCAAGGACCCGGACGGTTCGAAGGAGGGCTGGATCCGGACCGCCGACGGTGCCCTCGCGGTCGGTGAACCGGTCGGCTCCATGGCCTGGTTCCCCGGCAACCACCACCCCTCCGACAAGGCCCGCCACGACGTCCGCATCACCGTCCCCACCGGCTACGAGGCGGTCTCCAACGGCACGCTGGAATCCCGCGTGAACCACGCCTCCGGCACCACCTTCCAGTGGCGCAGCGGCGAGCCGATGGCCACCTACCTGGCCACCGTGGCCATCGGCCGGTACGGGATCACCACCGGGCGCTCCCCGGGCGGTGTGCCCTTGTACTCGGCGGTCGTCCCCGGCGAGGCCAAGAAGAGCCGGGGTGCGCTGACCCGGCTGCCCGAGGTCGTCGACTGGGGCGCGAAGAAGTTCGGCCGCTACCCCTTCGGCTCCGCCGGGGCGATCGTCGAGAGCGGTGGGACCCTGACGTACGCGCTGGAGACCCAGACCCGGCCCGTGTACTCCAGCGCTCCGAACGAGGAGCTGATCGTCCACGAGATCGCCCACCAGTGGTTCGGGAACTCGGTGTCGCCGAAGAGCTGGCAGGACATGTGGCTGAACGAAGGCTTCGCCACGTACGCGCAGTGGCTGTGGGGTGAGGACCACCAGGGGTATACGGCCCAGGAGATGTTCGACGCGTTCTACGAGGGCGACACGGAGGTCGACGAGGAGGCGACGGACGCGGTCTGGGCCTTCCCGCCCGCGGAGCCGCCGAGTGCTGCGCACATCTCGGATCCGCCGGTGTATGCGCGGGGGGCGATGGTGCTGCACAAGATCCGCGAGGAGGTCGGGGACGAGGCCTTCTTCGACCTCGTGAAGGGGTGGGCCGGGCAGTTCCGGTACCGGAACGCGGGCACGGAGGATTTCACGGAGTTCGCGGAGGAGCGGACCGGGCATGACCTGACGGACGTCTGGGACACGTGGCTCTACGGCGAGGACAAACCGCCTTCCCCGTGACACGGCCAAATAAGCTCCACCGGCGCGCTTGAGGCCCGGGGCCGCCTTCCAGCCTCGCCGGCGTTTGAGGCGCGGGGGTGCGGGGGCGGAGCCCCCGAAGGGCCCGGCTTGGATCCCTGCGGGGCTTTCCCCTACCCGCCCCTTCCCGAACCGGGGCTCCGCCCCAGACCCCGCGCCTCAATCGCCGGCGGGGCTGAAAGGCCCGGGGCTCCGCCCCAGACCCCGCGCCTCAAACGCCGGCGAGGCTGGAGTGTGCGCAGCGAGGCTGGAATGTGCCGCGCGAGGCTGGAGGTTGCCGCGCGAAGCTGGAGCGTGCCCGGCGCACCGGGAACGTGCCTCGTGAGGCCGGGGTTTGCACGGCGTGGCTGGGGCGTGCTCAGGCAGGGGGAACCCGCGGGGGCAAAATCAAGCCCCGCCGGCGATTGAGGCGCGGGGGGCCGGGGGCGGAGCCCCCAATCCAAGCCCCGCCGGCGATTGAGGCGCGGGGTCTGGGGCGGAGCCTCCGTGCTGGGGCCCGTCAGGGGAGGGGTTTGCGGAGGACCTGGCAGGGGCGGCCCAGCGAACGGTCCGTGCCCGCCCGCACCCGCTCGTAACCCCGCCCCGTCCAGAACGCCAGCCCCCGCAGGTTGTCGTCGAGTACGGCCAGCCGCACCCCGTCCCGCCCCGCCGCGCGGAACCGGTCCTCGACCAGGTCCGCGACACGCGTGCCGTACCCCTGCCGGTGGACCGCGGAGTCGATGAGCAGCAGCCCGATCCACGGGTCCGGGTCGGCCCCGGCCGGATGGTGGGCGAGGGTCGCGGCGAGGCCGACGAGCCGGCCTTCCGAGCGGGCGAGGAGCACCTCCGAGCCCGGTTCGGCGAGTTCGTCCGCGAGGGCCGCGGCCACCTGCCCGACCGTGATGCGGGCCGGGTCCGGAAAGTCCCCGCTGAGTTCGAAGAACTCCCGGTTGGCCGCGTACAGCGCGGTGACCTCGGTGAGTACGGGCCCGGGCAGCGCGCCGTCCACACGGGCGAGGGATTCCAGGATCATGCGCCCGAACCTATCCCCGCCCCGGCCGGCGCACCTACGCCGAAACCCCCCGCCGCGCGCGGCCGCAGGGGGTTCCGTGCCGTCCGGGGACGGTCAGGACAGTCAGGACGGTCAGGACGGTCAGACGTTGACGCCGAAGTCCTGGGCGATGCCGGTCAGGCCCGAGGCGTATCCCTGGCCGACCGCGCGGAACTTCCACTCCGCGCCGTTGCGGTACAGCTCGCCGAAGACCATGGCGGTCTCGGTGGCCGCGTCCTCGGAGAGGTCGTAGCGGGCGATCTCCGAGCCGCCGGCCTGGTTCACGACGCGGATGTACGCGTTGCGCACCTGGCCGAAGTTCTGGCCGCGGGAGTCGGCGTCGTAGATCGAGACCGGGAAGACGATCTTGTCCACGTCGGCCGGGAGGCCGGCCAGGTTGACGTTGATGGCCTCGTCGTCGCCCGCGCCCTCGCCGGTGCGGTTGTCACCGGTGTGGACGATGGTCTGGTCGGGGGTGGCCTTGTTGTTGAAGAAGACGAAGTGGCTGTCCGAGACGACCTTGCCCATTGCGTTCACCGCGATGGCCGAGGCGTCCAGGTCGAAGTCCACACCGGTGGTCGTGCGGACGTCCCAGCCGAGGCCGACCGTGACGGCGCTGAGGCCCGGGGCCTCCTTCGTGAGCGAGACGTTGCCGCCCTTGGACAGGCTTACCGCCATTGGAGATGTCCCCTTTTTCTCGTCCGTGGCCGTCGGTTCCGGCCACCGTCAAGCTACCGCTGTCTGTCATAACGCGGGGAGGGGCCCGGCGGGTTCCAACCCCGCGAAATCGGAGTGACGCGGCCGCGGCGGGCCGGGATCATAGGGGGCATGCCTGGTCCCTATGTCATCCGCGGTTCGGTCGTCCTTCCGGAGGCCGAGCTCGTCTGGCGTTTCTCGCGTTCCTCCGGGCCGGGCGGACAGCACGTCAACACTTCGGACTCGAAGGCGGAGCTGAGCTTCGACCTCGGCGCCACGAAGGCGCTGCCGGAGGTGTGGAAGCAGCGGGCGCTGGAGCGGCTGGCCGGGAAGCTGGTCGGCGGGGTCCTGACGGTCCGCGCCTCCGAGCACCGTTCGCAGTGGCGCAACCGCGAGATGGCGGCCGTCCGGCTGGCCGCGCTGCTCGCGGAGGCGACCGCGCCGCCGCCGAAGCCGCGCCGGCCGACGAAGATCCCGCGCGGGATCAACGAGCGGCGGCTGCGGGAGAAGAAGGCCCGCTCGGACACGAAGCGGGGCCGCTCCGGCCGCGATTGGTGACCCGGACCTCCGCCACCCTCGCCGTCTGCGCCCCGCCGCCCCCGGCCACCAGCGTGCCGCCGGGACCGACGTGGTCTGCGTGCCGCCGCCACCCCTGCCACCAGCGTTCCGCCGGCACCGTCGCGGCCCGCCCTCACGCCCGCCCTCACGCCCCCAAATGCCGGTACCGCCCCCGGAAGTACACGAGCGGGTCGTCCCCACCGGCTGCCTGCGCCTGACCCTGCGCTTGACCCTGCGCCTGTGCCGTCGCGTGCGTCCGGGCTCCGCCCGACGCCCCCGCCACCGTCCCGGCCGACGCCCCCGCCGACGCCCCCGCCGACGCCCCCGCCACCCCCGGCAGCCCCGCCCCCAGCACCCGGCCGATGACGAGCGTGTGGTCCCCCGCCGTGACCCGGGACTCCGTACGGCATTCCAGCGTGGCCAGGGCGCCGCGGACCAGCGGGGCGCCGCTCAGCGGACCCGCCTCGTGCGGCAGGTCCGCGAAGAGCAGCCGGTCGCTGATGCGGCCCTTCATCGCGAAGCGTGCGGCCACGTGCCGCTGGCTCTGCGCCAGGATCGAGACCGCCCACAGCGGCTGCTCCGCCAGCAGGTCGTCCATCCGGGAGCCCTCGCGCAGGCTCACCAGCACCAGCGGCGGGTCCAGCGACACCGACATGAAGGCGGTGGCGGTCATGCCCACGGCCTCGTCCAGCGGTGCCTCCAGGGCGGTGACCAGGACCACGCCTGCCGCCAGCCGGGACATCGCGGCGCGGAACTCGTCATTGCTCACCCCCTCAGCATGAGGGCTGCCGGGCTCTCCAGGGGCGGAAGGGCCCGCGGGGCGGCCCGCGGAGTGGCTCGCGGCAGGTCCCGCGGGGTGGCCCGCGGAAGGGGCCGTCAGGGGTCTCGTCTTCAGCACACCCGGAACGCTAGTCTCGCCCTCCCGCGCGGCACATCGGACCCGAGTCCGAGCCGCGACCTAGGGCCGCCGACCTACCCGTCGGCGTATCGTTTGCTCTCGGGAACGAGGGGGAGCGCTCCCAGCCATCCGGGCGGCCGTAATTCATCTGATGTGACTTGAGTCACAGAGGGCAAGATTTGTTGACCCTGTGTACCGGCGGAACAGCTCACTGTGATTCAGTGGAATGGACACCGCAACGAAACGACGATGACAAACCTGGAGTTGCTGTCGAGGTCTCGGGGAGAGCGAGCAATGGAGACCGAGTCGGAGCCGTACGTCCGTCTTGCGACCCTGCGGCAGCTGCACCAGGTGGTGGCCGAACTCAACACGGCCCGCAGCCTGGCGGACACTCTGCAGACCGTCGTGGACGGCATTGTCGTGGGCCTCGGCTACGAGCTCGCCTGTGTCAACCTCGTCCGCCCCGACGGTGATCTCGTCGTCGCCGCCTTCGCGGGCAACCCCGCCGCCGAGGCGCTGATCACCGGACGCGTGGGTTCCCGCACCTCCTGGGAGCGCCGGCTCGCCATGGGCGAGTCCTGGGGCGGCCTGCGGTTCATCCCGCACACCGAGGGCTGGGTCCTGCTGGAGGACGACGTGCCCCAGTGGCACACCGAGGGCCCCGATCCGCGCTTCGAGGACGAGTGGCACCCCGAGGACCGCCTCTACGCACCGATGTACGCGACGGGCGGGGAGCTGCTCGGGGTCATCTCGGTGGACAAGCCGCGCAACGGGCGCCGACCGGGCGCCTGGGGCCGCGAAGCCCTCCAGATGTACGCCTTCCAGGCCGCCATTGCGATCAGCAATGCCAGGCTGCGCGCGAACATGCAGCGGGCCCTGGTCCGGCTGGAGCGCGAGCAGCAGGCGCTGCGGGCCAGCGAGGAGTCCTTCCGGCAGGCCTTCGAGTACGCGCCCAGCGGCATGGCCATCGCCGAGATGGGCGGGGACCAGCACGGCCGGCTGCTGCGCACCAACGACGCCCTGTGCAGGCTGCTGGGCCGGCCCGCCTCCGTCCTGCGCCGCTACTCCTTCTCCGACCTGGTCCACCCCGAGGACATCGGCACCCTGCTGCGGACCTCCGCCGAGGGCGGCCGCGCCGAGCTGCGGCTCGGCCGCCGGGACGGCACGTACGTGTGGGTCTCGCTGCGCAACTCCGTCGTCGCGGACGCCGCCGACGGGCCGCGCTTCCTGCTCACGCACGTCGAGGACATCGAGGAGCGCAAGCGGCACGAGCTCCAGCTCGCACACCGGGCCAGCCACGACTCCCTGACCGGGCTGCCCAACAGCGCCGAGCTGCGGGCCCGGCTCGGGGCCCGGCTGTGCCGGCGGCCCCAGTCGGTGCGGGCCACGGCCGTGGAGGCCCTGGACGCGGCCTACGAGGGCGCGGAGACCGGCGAGGGCTACCGGAGCCACGGGTTCCAGAGCGAGGGCTTCCAGGGGGACGGCTTCCCGGACCCTTTCGAACCGGCGGGCGGGTCCGCGGCGGGCGGGCCCGGGGTCGCGGGCTACGACCACCACGTGCACACCGTGGCCCCCGCCACGGACCTCGACGACGGCACCAAGGGCCTGGCGGTCCTCTTCTGCGACCTCGACGGCTTCAAGTCGATCAACGACCGCTTCGGGCACCACACGGGTGACGCGGTGCTGATCGAGGTGGCCCGCAGGCTGACGACCGGGGTGCGCGACGGTGACACGGTCGCCCGGCTGGGTGGTGACGAATTCGTCGTCCTCGCCGACGGGCTCGGCGCCGCCGACGCCGCCGATCTCGCCGTCCGGCTGCGCAACGCGATCATCCCGCCGATCCGGGTGGACGGCCGGGCGGTGCGGGTGGGCGCGAGTTTCGGCATCGGCTGGGCCAGCTGCGGAATGTCCGCGGACGAGGTGCTGCGCTCCGCCGATCAGCGCATGTACATCGAGAAGCGCTCGCGTTCCAAGGCCCACCGCAGGGCCGGCTGAGGTCATCCGGAGCCCGGGGGAGCGCCTGTTCGAGGTAGGCTCCCCGGGGTCGAAAGGAGTGACCTGCGATGACGACGCCCGCGAACAACGGCCCGAACAACGGCGCGAACACGCCAGAAGACGACGACCCGTTCGGTTACCTCTACGCGGACGGCCAGGCGGCCGGCGCCACCCCGCCCACGCAGGGCGGCGGTTACGGCTACCCGGGCCAGGGCGGTGCACAGCCGCGCGTCCCCAGGACCTCGTACAACCAGGTGCGGACCGTCGGCGAGCGGACCTACGGCGGCCAGCGCGGCCAGGTCCCGCAGCAGCAGACCGCGCACCAGCCGCAGCCGCACTACCAGGCCCCCGAGGCCATACAGGCGGCCGGCGGCTACGGGGTCCCGCCGCAGCAGCCGTACGGGCAGCAGCCCCCCTACGCCCCGCCGCAGCAGCCCGCCCGCGGCTCCAGCCGCCGCGGCCTGCTGATCGGTGCGATCGCGGTGGTCGGCGCGGTGGTCATCGGCATCGGTGTGGCCCTGCTCTCGGACAAGGGCAAGGACAAGGGCGACGGCGGCGACCTCGCGAACCAGCCCACCCACCAGGTCACCGAGGCCCCGGCGACCCCGGGCAAGAAGGACCCGACGAAGAAGCCGACGAAGAGCGCCGAGATCCCGGTCACGGACGCGGCGGCCGGCCAGGGCATAGTGCTCAGCGGCGGCGCGACCCCGCAGAACCAGGTGCCGGGTGCCAAGGGCGCCGGCGGCCAGTACGTGGGCGGGTTCAACCAGGTCGGCGCGGCGATCACGTGGACGGTGGACGTGCCCGAGACCGGCCAGTACACCTTCCTCGTGAACTACTCCGTGCCCGGCAAGGACGGCGACGGCACGCTGACGATCAACGGCGTGCACCAGGACCGCCCGATCCGGTTCAGCAACTTCTCGAAGGCGGCCGAGAACGACTGGGAGAAGGGCTGGACCTACAGCTACTCGTACATCGAGCTCTCCAAGGGCACCAACGCCCTGAAGCTGTCGTGCGAGGCGAACAACAAGTGCGAGGCGATCATCGACCAGCTCCGGCTGATCCAGGGCCAGGTCAAGCCCTGACCCTCCTCGCCGAAACGGGTCCGACCCGCCGCGGAAGCGGCGGGTCGGCGGCGTTTCAGGGCCGACCCGGCTGACCCGCCGTCACCGTGACCGTGCCCCGCAGCCGTTCGTAGGTGCCGGCGTCGAACTCGCCCGCTGCGGGCGCCTTCACCGTGGCCGCCGAGAGCGCCACCGCGTGGGTGAGCCGGGTGGGCCAGTCCTCCCCGCGGGAGAGCCCGGCCAGCAGGGCGGCGACCGCCGAGTCCCCCGCGCCGGTCGGGTTGCCGGGGATCGGGGCCGGGGGCGCGGCCTGCCAGATGCCCTGCGGGGTGGCGGCCAGCAGGCCCGCCGGACCCAGGGAGGTGACCACCGCGTGCGCCCCGCGCCGGCGGGCGGCCAGGGTGGCGGGCAAGGGCTCGCGGGAGCCGGTCAGTTGGGCCAGCTCGGCGGCGTTCGGCTTCACGATGTCGGGGCGGGCGGCGACCCCGCGGCGCAGCGGCTCCCCGCTGGTGTCCAGCAGGACGGCGGCCCCGGCGGCGCGGGCGGTGCGGATCAGGGTGGCGTAGGCCCCGACGGGCACCCCGGGCGGCAGGCTGCCGCACAGGGCGACGGCGCGGGTCCCGGCCCCGAGCAGCTCCTCGTAGCGGACCAGGAAGGCGGCCCACTCGGGGGCGGTGATCAGCGGCCCGGCCTCGTTGAACTGGGTGGTGTCCCCGGTGGTTTCGTCCACCACGGCCAGGGTGCGGCGGGTGTTGCCCGCGCAGGGCACCAGGGCGTCGCGGACCCCGGGGGAGCGGGTCAGGGAGGAGCGCAGCACCTCGCCGGCCGGACCGCCCGCGAACCCGGTCGCGGTGACCTCGTGCCCGAGGGCCGCCAGCACCCGGGCGACGTTCACGCCCTTGCCCCCGGGGCGCTCGGTGACGTCGGAGACGCGGTGCGAGCTGTGCGCACGCATCTGCGGCACGTGATACGTCACATCCAGAGCGGTGTTCAGCGTCACGGTCAGGATCATCGGCGCACCCCCGGGTCCCGATTCGGCGTTCGGAATTTCGTGTTCGGTGCCGGGATCATGCCAAACGGCAGGCGGGCAGCCCAGTGCAGGGGCTGCCCGCCTCCGTGTTCCAGCCGGGTGGATCAACCCGTACGGGCCCTCAGGTGCGCGGGTCCACGATCCACTCGCCGCGCCGCATCACGCCCTTGAGCGCGAAGGAGTCGTCGAGGACGACCAGGTCGGCGTACTTGCCGGGCTCCAGGGAGCCGACCTCGTCGTAGAGGCCGAGGAGCTTGGCGGGGTTGGCGGAGATCGCCTGGACCACGGACTCCACCGGCAGCCGGTCCACGGTGACGGAGCGCTTGAAGGCGGTGTCCAGGGTGAGGGTGGAGCCGGCGATGGAGCCGCCCTCGACCAGGCGGGCCACGCTGTCCTTGACCTCCACGGCGAGCGGGCCGAGGTGGTAGGTGCCGTCCCCGAAGCCGGCCGCGTCCATGGCGTCGGTGATCAGCGCGACCCGGTGCGCCCCGGCGTGGTGGAAGGCCAGCTCCAGCATGGCGGGGTGCAGGTGGGTGCCGTCGTTGATGAGCTCGACGGTGACCCGCTCGTCCTCCAGCAGGGCGGCGATCGGGCCGGGCTCGCGGTGGGCCAGGGCGGGCATGGCGTTGTACAGGTGGGTGGCGACGGTGGCGCCCGCGTCGATGGCCTCGCGGGTCTGGTCGTAGCTGGCGTCGGTGTGCCCGATGGCCGCGATCACCCCGTGCTCGGCGAGCAGGCGTACGGAGTCCAGTCCGCCGGGCAGCTCGGTGGCGAGGGTGACCATGCGGGCCTGGCCGTGGGCGGCGTCGATCAGCTTGCGGACCTCGGCCGGGTCGGGGTCGCGCAGCAGGCCCTCGGTGTGGGCGCCCTTGCGGCAGGGGGAGATGAACGGGCCCTCGAAGTGGATGCCCGCGATGTCGCCCTGCTGGGCCAGCTCGGCGAGCAGGGAGGCCCGGCGGGCCAGCTCGGCGAGGTCCTCGGTGACGGTGGAGGCGACCAGGGTGGTGGTGCCGTGCTCGCGGTGGGTGCGCACACCGGTGAGGACGTCCTCCGCGGTGCCGGAGGTGAAGGAGGCGCCGCCGCCGCCGTGGTTGTGCATGTCCACGAAGCCGGGGACCACCCAGTGTCCGGACAGGTCGGTGACCTGCGCGTCCTCCCGGGCGGCGCCCGCGATGCGGGGGCCTTCGACGATGACGCGGCCGTTCTCGACGATCCCGGTCGGCAGCACCACCCTCGCGCCGGAGAGGACGGTGCAGTGTGCGCTTCCGGACATCAGGCGGATACCTCCGTGGCGAGTAGGTCCCAGGCGAGCAGGCCCGCGCCCAGGCAGCCGGCGGTGTCCCCGAGGGCCGCCGGCACGATGTTCGGCAGCCGCTGGAACGTCACGCGTTCCTTGACGGCCGCCCGCAGGGGGGTGAACAGGGTTTCCCCGGCCTCCGCCAGGCCGCCACCGATGATCAGGGTGCGCGGGTCCAGCAGGGTGAGGGCGGTGACCAGCCCGTCGGCGAGTGCGCCGATGGCCCCGGACCAGACGGCCAGGGCGCGGGCGTCGCCGGATTCCACGGCCTTGGCGCAGTCCGCGGCGTCCGCCTGCGGGTCGCCGGAGGCGGCGGCCCAGGCGCGGGTGACGGCGGCGGCGGAGGCCAGGGTCTCCAGGCAGCCGCGCTGGCCGCAGCCGCACGCGGGGCCGCCGGGGCGGACCACGATGTGCCCGATCTCGCCCGCGTAGCCGTGCGCGCCGGCCTCGATGGCCCCGGCGATGCCGATGGCGCCCGCGATGCCGGTGCCCAGGGGCACGAAGAGGAAGCGGTCGGCGCCCCGGCCGGCGCCGATGCGGCCTTCGGCCAGGCCGCCGGTGCGGACGTCGTGGCCCAGGGCGACCGGGATCCCGTCCAGGCGCTCGCTGAGCATCGCGCGCAGCGGCACGTCACGCCAGCCGAGGTTGGCGGCGTAGACGGCGATGCCCTCCTCGGCGTCGACGATGCCGGGCACGGCCACGCCGGCGGCGGCCGCCGGCTGTCCGTACCGCTCCTGCCCGAGGGCGTGCAGCTCGGCGGCGAAGGCGAGGATCGACTCGACGACGGCCTCGGGGCCGCGCTCGCGGCCGGTGGCCCGGCGCGCCTCGTGGAGCAGCGTGCCGTCCGCCCCGACCAGGGCGGCCTTCATCCCGGTGCCGCCCACATCGAGGGCGATGACGTGTTTCACGGGTTTCACGGGGGACAGTCTCGCGCGTGGGAAGGGGAAAGGTCTAGTCCACTGATCGGGATTGTTGAGCCGCCATACAAATCAGCTGCCCAGCTCGCGGACGGGAAGTCCTCTGCATGGGCACCTCACTTGTAAGCGGAGCGGCCGGGTGGTGTAGACCTTACGGACGAGGAACGGGAAGAGAACCGGGGAAGACAAGGGTGGGAACAGCAGTGAAGCCGCGCTACCGGAACCTGGCCGCCGCAGCAGCGGCACTGTGCATGACGGCGACCCTGACCGGCTGTGGAAGCCTCACCGGGGACAACGAGGTGACCCTGCGGCTCGTGGCGGCCGACTACGGGGACAATCCCTCGAATTCCTCCAAGCAGTACTGGGAGGACCTGGCCGCCGCCTTCACCGCGGCCAACCCCGGCATCAAGGTCGAGGTGAGCGTCTACTCCTGGGAGGAGGTGGACGCCAAGGTCGCCGAGATGGACAAGGCCGGCAAGGCCCCCGACATCGCGCAGATCGGCGCCTACGCCGACTACGCGGCCGCGGACAAGCTGTACACCACCGACCAGCTGCTCTCGGTGACCACCGAGGCCGACTTCCTCGGCCCGCTCGCCGACGCCGGCAAGATCCGCCGCGTCCAGTACGGCATGCCCTTCGTCTCCAGCACCCGCCTGCTCTTCTACAACCAGGAGCTCTTCGACAAGGCGGGGGTCAAGGCCGCCCCCAAGACCTGGGACGAGCTGGAAGCCGCCGCCAAGAAGCTCAAGGGCACCGCCAAGACCCCCTTCGCGCTGCCGCTGGGCCGCGAGGAGGCCCAGGCGGAGACCATGATGTGGCTGCTGGCCGGAGGCGGCGGCTACACCGACAACGACGAGACGTACAGCATCGACTCCACGGAGAACACCAAGACCCTGGAGTGGCTCAAGGGGCACCTCGTCGAGCCCGGGCTCACCGGCGCCACCCCGCCCTGGGAGCTCAACCGGCAGGCCGCCTTCGACGCCTTCACCCGCGGCGAGGTCGGCATGCTCAACGGCCACCCCACCCTCATGAAGCAGGCCGCCGCCAAGGGCGTGAAGTTCGGCATGGTCCCCATGCCCACCGAGGACGGCCGCGAGCAGCCCACGATGGGCGTCGCCGACTGGGTCATGGCCTTCAAGAGCGGCGGCCACCCCAAGGAGGCCGGCAAGTTCCTCGACTTCATGTACGAGGAGAAGAACGTCACCAAGTTCACCGGCACGTACGACCTGCTGCCGGTCACCACCACCGGCTACCGCGCCATGCAGGCGAGCACCGGGGCCTCGGCCGAGCAGCTGAAGACCTTCCTGAGCGCGCTGCCGGGGTCGCGGCTGTACCCGGTCGGGAAGAAGTCGTGGGCGCGGGTGAGCGAGGACATCAAGCAGAACGTGGGCAAGGCCCTGCAGCCGGGCGGGGACCCCGACAAGGTCCTCGACGCGATCGCGGACACGGCGCGGCGCAACGACGGCTGACCGGCCCGCTTCCGGGGGCTCCGCCCCCGGACCCCCGGGGCGGGGCGGGATTCGGCTCCGCCGGGGCGTGTCCGAGCGGCCGGTTATGTTGGGGGCATGACGGATCACGAGCAGGGGCGGGACGGCGCGCTCTCGGAGCGCGAGGCCGCCGTGCTCGCGTACGAGGGGCGCAGCTGGGCCGGGCCGGGGGCCAAGGAGCGGGCGATACGGGAGGGACTGGGCATGTCCCCGGTCCGCTACTACCAGCTGCTGAACGCGCTCCTGGACGACCCCCGGGCCCTGGCCCACGCCCCCGGCACCGTCAACCGCCTCCGCCGGATCCGCGAGGACCGGCGCGCCCGGCGCTGAGTCCCAGTAGGGTCGGACCCATGGTGAGCCATCCGCACGTCCCGGATCCGCCTGTCCCTCCCCGGGGCTCCGCCCCGGACCCCGGCCCCCACGCGCCGGACGGGCCGGATTTTCCCCCCGAAGCCGGGGCGCTGCCGCGCCCGCGGACGGCCGCCGGGCGGCACGGGCTGGAGGCCATGCTCCGGGACCCCGCCGGATCCGTGGTCGCGCTCGACTTCGACGGCACGCTCGCAGAGATCGTCCCGGACCCGGAGCGGGCGAGGGCACACCCCCGGGCGGTGGCGGCCCTGGCCGCCCTCGCCCCGCAGGTCGGCTCCGTGGCCGTGATCACCGGCCGCCCCGCCGGGGTCGCCGTCCGCTACGGCGGCTTCGCCGGGATCCCCGGCCTGGAACACCTCCGCGTGCTCGGCCACTACGGCTCCGAGCGCTGGGACGCCGCCACCGGCCTCGTCCACGCCCCCGCCGAACACCCCGGCGTCGCCGCCGTCCGCGCCGAGCTGCCCGGCTGCCTCGACGCGGTCGGCGCCTGGCAGGGCACCTGGATCGAGGAGAAGGGCCAGGCGGTCGCCGTGCACACCCGCCGGGCCGCCGACCCGGCCGCCGCCTTCGAGGCCCTGCGCGACCCGCTCGCCCACCTCGCCCACAAGCACGGCCTGATCCTGGAGCCCGGCCGCGCCGTCCTCGAACTGCGCCCCCCGGGCATGGACAAGGGCGTCGCCCTCGCCGGCTACCTCGCCGAGACCGGCGCCCGGGCCGTCCTCTACGCCGGGGACGACCTCGGGGACCTCGCCGCCTTCGCCGCCGTCGAGAAGCTCCGCGCCGACGGCCTGCCCGGACTGCTCGTGTGCAGCGGCTCCTCCGAGGTGCCCGAGCTGGCCGCCCGGGCCGACCTGGTCCTCGACGGCCCGGCCTCGGTCGTCGCGTTCCTCGCCGCCCTGGCCGCGGAGATCAGCGCAGCAGGTCCGCCAGCTGCCGGGTGAACCAGCGGGCCGGCGGCAGCGCGGTGGCCGCCGCCGCCAGGCGCTTGGTCCGCTCGGCCCGCTCCGGCTCCGGCAGGGACAGCGCCGCGTGCAGGGCCGCCGCCGTCTCGGACACGTCGTACGGGTTCACCGCGAAGGCGTCCTCGCCCAGCTCCGGGAAGGCCCCCGCCTCCCGCGACAGCACCAGCGCGCACCCGGCCTCCGAGACCACCGGGATCTCCTTCGCCACCAGGTTCATCCCGTCGCGCACCGGGTTCACCAGCGCCACGTCCGCCATCCGGTACGCGGCCAGCGAGCGGGCGAAGTCGTCCTGGACGGACACCAGCACCGGCTGCCAGTCCGCCGTCCCGAACTCCTCGTTGATCCGCTGCGCGAGCGCGGACACCTCCGCCGTGTAGTCCCGGTAGACCGCCAGGTCCTGCCGCGAGGGGTAGGCCGAGGCCAGGTGCACCACCCGGCCGCGCCACTCCGGCCGCTCCGCCAGCAGCTCCCGGTAGGCCAGCAGCCCGCGCACGATGTTCTTCGACAGCTCGGTCCGGTCCACCCGCACCACCGTGCGCCGGTCCCCGACCTCCGCCCGCAGCCCCGCAAGCCGGTCGTTCACGTCCGGCCGGTGCGCCAGCTCCCGCAGCTCCTCGCCGTCCACCCCCAGCGGGTGCACCGCGACCTCGGTCCGGCCCAGCCGCTCGGGACCGGCGCACCGCCGGAACAGGTCCGCCCACACCTCGGTGTGGAAGCCCAGCCGGTCCGCGCCGAGCATCCCCCACAGCAGCCGCTCCCGGATGTCCTCCGGCAGCATCCGGAAATAGGCCGGATCCGCCCACGGGGTGTGCGTGAAGTGGCCGATCCGCAGGTCCGGGCGCCGCTCCCGCAGCAGCCCGGGCACCAGCGCCAGCTGGTAGTCCTGCACCAGGACCGCCGCCCCGGGGGCCGCCTCCGCCGCCAGCGCCTCGGCGAAGGCCAGGTTGTACGCCTCGTACGCCTGCCACTGGCGCCGGAACGCGGAGTCGAAGACCGGCTCGCGCGGGATGTCGTACAGGTGGTGGTGGACGAACCACAGGACCGAGTTCGCGATCCCGTTGTAGGCGTCCGCGTAGACCTCCTCCGGGATGTCCAGCATCCGGACCCCCGGTTCGGAGACCCCGCGCCGGACCGCCTCCCGGTCCGCCGGGCCCAGGGCCGCGCACACCCACAGGGCCTCCGGCTGCCCGGCCAGGGCCGCCGACAGGCCGGAGACCAGCCCGCCCCCGCCGCGCCGGGCCGTCAGGGCCCCGTCCTCGGAAAGCGTGTAAGACAGCGGGCCACGGTTCGCTGCAACGAGCACGTGAGAAGCCATGCGGCCAACCTAGCCCGGCCCGCTCCCGCTCAAACGTTTCCGGCGCGCGGGCCGCCGCACGGCGCACGCCTCAGGCCACGCGCCGCACCGGGCGCCCCCGGGCCCGCACCCCGTACGCGCGGTACGCCGTCCGGCCGGTACGCCGCGGTGCCCGCGGGCCGGTCAGGCCACGCGCCGCTGCCCGTACTCCTCGATCTCCCGCATCGGCGGCCGCTCCTCCGTGTCCACCGGGTACGTCCGCGGCACGAAGCCCTCCGGGCCCCGCTCGAACTGCACCAGCTCGGGCCGCACCAGGTGCGCCCGCGAGAGCCGCACCTGCGCGGTCCGGTAGATCGCGGCGGCCATCCGGCCCAGTGCCTGCCCGTCCTGGTGCCGGTGGATCCGCACCCCCACGTCCACCTGCGCCAGCGCGTCCAGCCCGACCGTGTGCAGGGCGTCCACCAGCAGGCCCAGCTCCACCCCGTACCCGACGGGGAACGGCAGCCGCTCCAGCAGGGACCTCCGTACGGCGTACTCCCCGCCCAGCGGCTGCACGAAGCCGGCCAGCTGCGGCCAGTGCAGGTTGAGCAGCGGGCGGGCCACCAGCTCCGTGACCCGGCCGCCCTGCCCCGGCGAGTCGCCCTGCGCCGACCCGGCCAGCCGCAGCGGCCGGTCGTACATGGCCTTCACGAAGTGCACGTCCGGGTCGGTCAGCAGCGGGCCGACGATCCCGGACACGAAATCGGCCGAGAAGTCCCGCAGGTCGGCGTCCACGAAGCACACGACGTCCCCGGTGGTCGCCAGCAGCGAGCGCCACAGCACCTCGCCCTTGCCCGGCAGGGCCGGGATCCGCGGCAGGATCTCGTCCCGGTGCACCACCCGGGCGCCCGCCTTCGCGGCCACCTCGGCGGTCCGGTCGGCGGACCCGGAGTCCACCACGACCAGCTCGTCCACCAGCGGAACCGCCTCGATCAGCTCGCGCCGGACCACCTCGACGATCTGCCCGACCGTCTCCTCCTCGTCGAGCGCGGGCAGCACCACGCTGACCGTCGTCCCCGCCGCCCGTTTGGCTGCGAGCAGCAGGTCGAGCGGACGGTCGGCGGCCGACCAGGAACGGCCGGCCAGCCAGCGCTCCACCTCATCCAGCACGGTCGGTACTCCCCTGTTCCTGACCGTTTTCCGGCCGAAAAGTGATCCATCTCGCGGTTCGGACACCCGTCTCAACGGTCCGCACCTTCGGTTACAGTCTTGAACAACGCGGACGACCATCGCATGTCGGGGTCGCCCCGCGCACAAACGCCCGGCCGCGCGCGAGCGCAGCGCCGGAGCCATACCGCTCATCCAGAGGGGCAGAGGGACACGGCCCGTTGAAGCCCCGGCAACCCTCCAGTCGGTTCACTCGCGATCTCCGCAACAGAAGCGAGGCCACCACCGGCTAGGGAAGGTGCCAATTCCGTCTCATGGCGACGTCCGCCATGGGGAAGATGAGGAGAAAGGGCCTCGCCATCATGGCTGTACAGACTGTTACCCCTACGCCGGTCGCCTCCGTCGATCTCGGTCCCGCCGCCGCCCTGTCCTGTCGCGAGTGCGGCACGCGGTTCGACCTCGGTCCCATCTTCGCCTGCGCCGAGTGTTTCGGCCCCCTCGAAGTCGCGTACGAGCTGCCCGCCGGTGATCCCGAGGCCCTCCGGGCGCAGATCGAGGCCGGCCCGGACAGCATCTGGCGCTACGCCCCCCTCCTGCCGGTCCCGGCGGACGTGGCGGACAAGCCGAACCTGAACCCCGGCTTCACCAAGCTCGTCGACGCCGCGAACCTGGCCAAGGAGCTGGGCGTCACCGGCAAGCTCTACGTCAAGGACGACTCCGGCAACCCGACGCACTCCTTCAAGGACCGCGTCGTCGCGATCGCCGTCGAGGCCGCCCGCGCCTTCGGCTACACCACCCTCTCCTGCTCCTCCACCGGCAACCTGGCCGGCGCCGTCGGCGCCGCCGCCGCCCGCGCCGGCTTCCGCTCCTGCGTGTTCATCCCGCACGACCTGGAGCAGGGCAAGGTCGTCATGGCCGCGGTGTACGGCGGGGACCTGGTCGGCATCGAGGGCAACTACGACGACGTGAACCGCTTCTGCTCCGAGCTCATCGGCGACCCGCTGGGCGAGGGCTGGGGCTTCGTCAACGTCAACCTGCGCCCCTACTACGGCGAGGGCTCCAAGACCCTGGCGTACGAGATCTGCGAGCAGCTCGGCTGGCAGCTGCCCGACCAGATCGTCATCCCGATCGCCTCCGGCTCCCAGCTCACGAAGATCGACAAGGGTCTCCAGGAGCTCATCAAGCTGGGCCTGGTCGAGGACAAGCCGTACAAGATCTTCGGCGCCCAGGCCGAGGGCTGCTCCCCGGTCTCCACCGCCTTCAAGGCCGGCCACGAGGTGGTCCGCCCGCAGAAGCCGAACACCATCGCCAAGTCCCTGGCGATCGGCAACCCGGCCGACGGCCCGTACGTCCTGGACATCGCGCGCCGCACCGGCGGCTACGTGGAGGACGTCAACGACGAGCAGGTCGTGGACGCGATCCGGCTGCTCGCCCGGACCGAGGGCATCTTCGCCGAGACCGCGGGCGGCGTGACCGTCGGCGTGACGAAGAAGCTCATCGAGGACGGCCGCCTCGACCCGAGCCTCACCACCGTCGTCCTCAACACCGGCGACGGCCTCAAGACCCTGGAAGCGGTCTCCGGCACCGGCCAGACCGCGACCATCCGCCCGAGCCTGGACGCGTTCCGCGCCGCCGGCCTGGCCTGACCATCCCCCTGCACCCCGGAAGGGCAGTAGAGCCATGAGCGTCAACGTCCGCATCCCCACCATCCTGCGCACCTACACCGGCGGCCGGGCCGAGGTCCCCGCCGAGGGCGCCACCCTCGCCGAGGTCATCGCGTCCCTGGAGAGCAACCACCCGGGCATCGCCGCCCGCGTGCTCGACGACCAGGGCAAGCTGCGCCGCTTCGTGAACGTCTACGTGAACGACGACGACGTGCGCTTCGAGGGCGGCCTCGCGACGGCCACGCCGGACGGCGCGGGCGTGTCGATCATCCCGGCGGTCGCGGGCGGCTGCTGACCCCTTCCGGAGTTCCGAAGACTTCTTCTGAATTGCCCCTTCCGCAAAAGCGGAGGGGGCAATTCTGCTTGATTGGGCGCGGTAGGGTTGGGGTAGCCCCCGGCGTTGTTTGTGTTCCTCGTGTGTGAGTACGGTCGGCGAGGGGCGACATCGGGCCAATGTGCGTGCGCCGTATGTCACTTGGGGTGGGATTTGTCCTGCCCGACTTGCCCGGGAATCTACGCGGTTTTCGCGTGATGTCGATGTATTGACGTGTCTTGAATTCTCGTCGGAATGACCTGTTGCAGACCGCGGTCGGGCAGATACATTCAGCCGCGGTCGAAGCGTTCCGGCGCACTTTCTGACCCGGGACCGCGAAGTGCGGTCCTGTTGCAAGGGCCAGTAACAGGGGAGTTAGCCATGGCTCAGGGCACCGTCAAGTGGTTCAACGCGGAGAAGGGCTACGGCTTCATCGCGGTCGACGGTGGTGCGGACGTGTTCGTCCACTACAGCGCGATCCAGATGGACGGGTACCGCACCCTTGAAGAAGGTCAGCGAGTCGAGTTCGAGATCTCGCAGGGCCAGAAGGGTCCGCAGGCGGACATGGTCAAGCTCGCACTCGGCTGAGCCCGGGCGATCGACCGACCACCGACGCTTACACGCACGAGGGGCCTGCATCCACACCGGATGCGGGCCCCTCGTGCGTGTGCGGGGCGCCTTCGGCAGGCGTACGCCGCACCGGGGGCACGCGCACCTTCCGGACGGGTGCGCGGACCTTCGCTGCGCCCCCGCCGAGTCGTGAGAGCCGCTTGCACTCGGAGGGGTCGAGTGCTAATCATTGGCGTTAGCACTCTCCGGGTGAGAGTGATAAAGACGAGGACCGGGTCGGTGAGGCCCGCAGGCCTGCGGGGCAAGGAACCGCACGGCATGCAGGCCGTCCGTCGCGGGCGCCAGGCGCGGTCCGAAGCAATCCACCCCAGTCCGGGAGGACCACTTCAATGGCCAAGATCATCGCGTTCGACGAGGAGGCCCGGCGCGGTCTCGAGCGCGGCATGAACCAGCTCGCCGACGCCGTCAAGGTCACCCTTGGCCCCAAGGGTCGCAACGTCGTCCTTGAGAAGAAGTGGGGCGCCCCCACGATCACCAACGATGGTGTGTCCATCGCCAAGGAGATCGAGCTGGAGGACCCGTACGAGAAGATCGGCGCCGAGCTGGTCAAGGAAGTCGCCAAGAAGACGGACGACGTCGCCGGCGACGGTACGACCACCGCCACCGTCCTCGCCCAGGCCCTGGTCCGCGAGGGCCTGCGCAACGTGGCCGCCGGCGCCAACCCGATGGCCCTCAAGCGTGGTATCGAGAAGGCCGTCGAGGCCGTCTCGGGCGCCCTGCTGGAGCAGGCGAAGGATGTCGAGACCAAGGAGCAGATCGCTTCCACGGCCTCCATCTCCGCCGCCGACACCCAGATCGGCGAGCTCATCGCCGAGGCCATGGACAAGGTCGGCAAGGAAGGCGTCATCACCGTCGAGGAGTCCCAGACCTTCGGTCTGGAGCTGGAGCTCACCGAGGGCATGCGCTTCGACAAGGGCTACATCTCGGCGTACTTCGCCACCGACATGGAGCGTATGGAGGCCTCGCTGGAGGACCCGTACATCCTGATCGTGAACTCCAAGGTCGGCAACGTGAAGGACCTCCTTCCGCTGCTGGAGAAGGTCATGCAGTCCGGCAAGCCGCTGCTGATCATCGCCGAGGACGTCGAGGGCGAGGCCCTGTCCACCCTGGTCGTCAACAAGATCCGCGGCACCTTCAAGTCCGTCGCGGTCAAGGCCCCGGGCTTCGGCGACCGCCGCAAGGCCATGCTGGGCGACATCGCCATCCTCACCGGTGGCACGGTCATCTCCGAGGAGGTCGGCCTCAAGCTGGAGAACGCGGGCCTCGACCTGCTCGGCCGCGCCCGCAAGGTCGTCATCACCAAGGACGAGACCACCATCGTCGACGGTGCCGGTGACAGCGACCAGGTCGCCGGTCGCGTGAACCAGATCCGCGCCGAGATCGAGAACTCCGACTCGGACTACGACCGCGAGAAGCTCCAGGAGCGCCTGGCGAAGCTCGCGGGCGGCGTGGCGGTCATCAAGGCCGGTGCCGCGACCGAGGTCGAGCTCAAGGAGCGCAAGCACCGCATCGAGGACGCCGTTCGCAACGCGAAGGCGGCCGTCGAGGAGGGCATCGTCGCCGGTGGTGGCGTGGCCCTGCTGCAGGCCTCCCAGGTCTTCGAGAAGCTGGAGCTGGAGGGCGACGAGGCCACCGGTGCCGCCGCCGTCAAGCTGGCGCTCGAGGCCCCGCTGAAGCAGATCTCCGTGAACGCCGGCCTCGAGGGTGGCGTCATCGTGGAGAAGGTGCGCAACCTGCCCGTCGGCCACGGCCTGAACGCCGCCACCGGCGAGTACGTGGACATGATCGCCGAGGGCATCATCGACCCGGCGAAGGTCACGCGCTCCGCGCTGCAGAACGCGGCCTCCATCGCCGCGCTGTTCCTCACCACCGAGGCCGTCATCGCCGACAAGCCGGAGAAGGCTGCTGCCGCTCCGGGCGGCATGCCGGGCGGTGACATGGACTTCTGATCCACCCCTGCGGGTAGATCGGCTGTTCTCACCGAGGGCGGTATCCCTTTCGCGTCACGCGGAGGGGGTGCCGCCCTCGGGCGTTTGCTCACGGCAGGAGAGTGAAGGGAACGGGGCGGTTGGGTCGCACCACTGTGATGTCGCCGGAGCGTTCGGCGAGGTCGCCCTTGCCGCTGTGCAGCATGCCGACGAAGTCGGGCAGCGGCCATTCCTCCGTGCCGTCCTCGCTCATCGTGCTCTCTCGCACGATCGCCAGTATCGGAGCGACCTGCTCATCGGGAAGCCGGTCGATGAGTGCATGCAGTTCATCCCGCAAAGTGCTCATGCTCCCAGCGTACGGCGGCACTGGTCTGCACGGGTGCGGACCTGGGCCGGGGTGAGGGTGGGGGTGAAGACCGGCGGGCGGGGGGTGTCCGGGCGGCAGGCGCGGCAGCGGCCTTCGGTGAAGGCGGCGGCGGGGCCCGGGGCCTGGCATTCGGTGCACTCGGCGCGGGGCGGGGCCTCGGGGGCCTGCGGGGCCGGGGCGGCCGGGGGCGGGGCGGGGAGTTTGGACTCCAGGCGCTTGCGGATGAGGGCCGCCGGGTGGTGGACCACCGGCGGCAGGCCCGCGGTGAGGGTCAGCCGGATGCGGTCGGGGGAGATGCCGCGGTCCAGCCAGGGGACCAGGAGCGGGGCGAGGGCCGTGCAGTCGGCCTTGGAGAGCGCCAGGGCGGGGCTGCTGCGGCCCAGCGAGGAGAGGATGCCGTACGCGTCCGAGGGCGGGGGTACGGGTGGCTCCGGGGCGGCGGCGGCCGGGGGCGGTGCGGTGGGCACCGGGGAGGGCGGCGGTTCCGGGGAGGGTGGTGGAGGGGCGGCCGGTGCGGGGGACTCCCTGCGGGTGAACGTGGTCCACCAGGCGCCGTCGCGCGCGGTCCGGGAGAAGAAGGTACGGGTGACCCAGCGGGTTCCCTGGCCGGGCAGTTGCTGCCGGACGCGGTGCAAGTGCCCCGCTGTCGTCAGGCGGTTGAGTGCGGTGCGCAGGGCGCACTGGCCCCACAGGGGCAGGACCGCGGCGAGGGTCTTGACGCTGATGTCCGAGCCCTCGGGCAGCCGGTCGATGTACGCGGCGACGGCCGCCTCGCGGGCCGGGAGGCGCGCGAAGTCGTCGGCAGAGCGGGGCCGTTGCTCCGGTGCGGCGATTTTTCCGTAACCGGGCTTGGCGAGGGGGTGCGGGGCAGCCCTAAGCTGGGTGTCGTCCACGGGGATCCTTGCTCGATCTCTCGCTGGTCTGGCCCTCGTCGGTGTTTGTGGCACCTGCGGGGGCCTTCTACGTTTCCAGCCGCAAGTTAGAGCCCCGTGGCACTCCGTTGCAAGCCGATCACGGATTGTCATACCGCATGCTGTGGTGGGCGGTTGGGAGGGTGGTGGGGGGTGGTGGGCTCCGCCCACCACCCATTCCGAACACAAACGGCTCGACCGCCGGAACTTGAGCTTCGGGCCCCGAGCCGGGGGTGACGGGCGTCACATCGGGCCGTGTCACATCCCGCCGACCCGATCCGTCATAGAGGTGAAGTCGCCGATCACGACGAAGGAGTTCACCATGGACGCCCGCCTCAACCTCCACGCCAGCGCCATCGCCGGCAAGGCCGGCAAGCACCTCGTCGCCGCCGGGCGCGCCCTGCACGGTTCGACCCTGCCGCACGCGGTCCAGGAACTGGTGAAGATCCGCGCCAGCCAGATCAACGGCTGCGGATTCTGCACCGACATGCACGTCAAGGAGGCAACCGCCGCGGGCGAGACGGCCCTGCGCCTGAGCCTGGTCGCGGTCTGGCGCGAGGCCACCTGCTTCACCGAGGCCGAGCGCGCGGCCCTGGAGCTCGCCGAGGAAGGCACCCGGATCGCGGACGCGGCCGGCGGGGTCCCGGACGCGGTCTGGGCGAACGCGGCCAAGCACTACGACGAGGAGCAGCTCGCCGCCCTCGTCGCGCTGATAGCGATCATCAACGCCTTCAACCGCCTGAACGTCATCGTCCAGCAGCCGGCGGGCTCGTACCAGCCGGGCCAGTTCGCGTAACCGGGGCGCGGCGCTGCCCGCGAGGCCCGGCCGGGGCTCAAGCCCCGGCCGGGCCTCGCCGTGTGGTCAGAGCGCCCCGGTTCCGGCGGCCCGCACGAACGGCGCCCACGCGGCGGCCCGGAACACGAGCACCGGGCCGGTGCCGCGGCGCTTTGAATCCCGCACGGGGACGACACCCTCGACGGTGGCGACCTCCACGCAGTCGTCGCCACCGCCACCGCTGTACGTGGACTTGCGCCAGGCTGCGTCCGGGAAGTCGTGCCCGACCTCGACGCAGTCGCCTCCGTCGCCGCCGCTGCGGCTGGACTTGCTCCAGATGGCCTGGCTCAGGTCGTAGTCGTTGTGCATCTCGTGTGCCTCCGCTGCCGCTTCGAGCATGGCCAGGGATGTGTCCGGGGACTTGGCCGCCGCCCTTGCAAGATCGTAGAGGTGGCGGCACTGAGCCACCACGGGCGGGTCGTCCAACAGCCGCCCTGTTTCGATGCTTTGAACGTAGGCGACCGGTGGCGCGTCGGGGAAGGACATCAGCTTCACCGAGCCTTGCATGGCTCCGTGCGCGCCCTCGCCGTACGGCAGCACCTGAACGATGATTCGCCCGCTCTCGACGAGGCCCGCGATGTGGCGCAGCTGCGCCCCCATGGCCGCGTGACCGCCCACGGGGCGGCGGATGACGGCTTCGTCCAAGACCACCCACACCCGCACCTGGCCCCGGCCGGCGAGGATGCGCGCCCGCGCCAGCCGCGCATCGACGGCCTCGGTGATCTCGTCCGGCGGCCAGGTCGGATTCGCCGACCGGAAGATGGCGCGGGCGTACTCGGCGGTCTGGAGCAGTCCCGGAACGAGTATCGGCGCGTACTCCTGGATCTCGTTGGCCTCCCCCTCCCGCTCGACCACGTTTGCAAAATGGTCGGGGTAGCGCGAGGTCTGCCCGGCCGCCAGGTTGCGGACGAAGAACCCCTTCGCGTCCAAGACTTCGTCCAGCCGTCGCGCGTACTCCTCCTGAACGCGCCGTGTCCCGGCCTCCAGTTGGCCGATGAACGAGCCGCTCACGTACAGCGCCTCGCCCAGCTCTTGCTGGGTGAGCCCGGCGCGCTCGCGGTGGTGGCGGAGTTCGGCTCCGTAGAAGGCCCGTGGGGACCGGGAGGGGTCGATCTTGCGCGGCTCCGGCATCCGGGATCTCCCAACGCAGCATCCAACAACGGGTTTGTTGGGCCCGTCGCCCTGTTCCCACCGTAGCGCCGCCCGCCACGCTGTGTGCGTGAACGCACTACTCAGAGTGCGGGGTGAAAGGAGAGGCGCATGGGTACGGACTGGGCGGCGCGGATGCGGCTGGCGGAGGAGGTGCTCGGGGACCTGCGGGCCGAGCTGGAGGAGGCGGGGATCGCCCTGCCCTCCGTCCGGCTGGACCCCGTATCGAGCGCCGGGAACGACCCGCGCCCGCTGATCGACCTGGGCCGGTGCAATCCGGCCACCGCCGCACAGCTCGCGGCGACCCTCCGCGGGGCGCGGCTGTTCATCGATGCGGCGGCGCTCGACCCTGACCCCAGGGATATGTGCAATGCGGCGACCCGAGCCATGGGGACGGTGGTGGCGGAGTGACCCCCGGTGGCAGAGTCGAGGGGTGACGAGCGCACCTGACGTACGGAACGAACAGACTGCCGCGGAAGTCGACTTCTACTTCGATCCCGCCTGCCCCTTCGCGTGGATCACCTCGCGGTGGATCACCGAGGTGCAGGCGCACCGCGAACTGGACCTGCGGTTCCGGGTGATGAGCCTGTACGTGCTCAACGAGGGCCGGGAGCTCCCGGACTGGTACCGGGACCTGGTGGACCGCTCGCTGGCGCTGACGCGGATCTGCGCGGCGGTCGCCGAGCGGCACGGGGAGCAGGAGCTGCCCGCGCTGTACACGGCGATGGGGACGCGGATCCACAAGCTGGGGAACAAGGACTTCCTGGCGGTCGCCAAGGAGTCCCTGGAGGAGACCGGTCTGCCCGCGGAGCTGCTCGGCGCCGCGGACACCGATGCGTACGACGAGGCGCTGCGGCGCAGCCACCGCGAGGGCATGGAACCGGTCGGCGAGGACGTGGGGACGCCCACGATCCACATCGACGGGGTGGCCTTCTTCGGGCCGGTGCTCAATTCCATCCCGCGCGGGGAGGAGGCGGCGCGGCTCTTCGACGCCGCGCGGACCCTGGCCTCGTACCCGGACTTCTTCGAGCTGAAGCGGACCCGGACGGGGGCGCTCAGGTTCGACTGACGGCCGGGTCGGCACCCGTCGGCTCCGCGGGGCACCGCGGGGCGGTCTCGCGGCCGATCAGGAAGCCTAGCTGGAAGCGGTGTGCGGCGCCGTACTCCGTCTTCAGGTGGGAGACGTGCGACTGGAGCGAGCGCAGGCTGAGACCCAGCCGGCGCGCGATCTCGCGGTCCGACCGGCCCTCGGCGAGCAGTTTGGCGATGGCCTCGCGGATCGCGGGGACCACGTCGGCGGCGGCCTCGGCGGCGCGGACGGGGACGAAGGGGTAGGGGGCGGCGCGGTCCCAGGCCCGTTCGAAGATGTCGGTGAGGAAGCGGACCACGGCGGGCTCGGTGACGACGGCGGCAATGGAGCGGTCGGCGTTGGCGGGCAGGAACGCCGCCTTGCGGTCCACGATGATCAGGCGGTCGAAGAACTCGTCCAGGGTGCGGATCTGGGCGCCGTACGACGTGGCCGTGCGGACGTACTCCTTGGTGGCCTCGTCGAAGCGGGTGCTGTGCTGGTACAGCGTCCGCATCGCGACCCCGGCGGAGATCCGGCCGCGGACGGCCTCCAGCGCGGCCTGGAGGACCGCGCCCGGGCGGGGGCCCTCCGGCTGGGCGGTGAGGATCTCCTCCTGGGCGGCGTCCAGGTGGTCCTGCATGGCGGCGAGTATCTCCGGCTTGCCGTGCACGTAGCTGAACCCGGGCCCGTCGCCGGGTGGTTGCGGCCCCTTGCCGGCGCGGGCGATCGAGTCCGCTCCGGCCGTGAGCCGGCGTGCCAGCTCACCCAGGTGCCAGGCGGCTTCCCTCAGCGCCTGTTGCGGATCTGCGGCACTCGTTTCCCTCTGCTGCGGCATCCGTATCCCCCCGGATCTGCGTCTACGTCCGGGACCAGGATGGCCGAAGGCTCCACGGGGGTGGGCCTTCGGCCCCCCTGGTGACGTGCTTGTGACCAGGCAGTGTTCGGAATCCGACGGTCCGTTAGCCGTCTTCTTTTCGTGATCACCGGACGTACAACGTCCGGCGGGCCGAACCGGTCGAACCGGGCATGAAGACTCGTCTCCTCCTGCCGGCCGCGGCCGGCCTGGCGGCCCTCGCCCTGTCGGCGCCGGTCTCCGCCGCCGAGCCGGCGGCCCCGGCGGCGGCCTCCGCGCCCGCCACCCCGGCCCCGGCCCCCGCTCCCGACCCCGCCGAGCCGCCCATCACGCTCTCCTCGTGGCCCGTCAACGTAGGCCTCGGGTACTGGCGGCGGCTGGAGGTCCGCTACGACAACCCGGGTGCGGCCGTCCCTGCCGGGTACACCATCACCGTGGACCTCGCGGGGGTCGACGCCTTCATCAGGGCCGAGCCCGACGAGCCCAGGTCGGTCTACTGCAAGACCACCGGCACCAAGATGATCTGCAAGCCGCAGTTCGGCCTGATCCGCAAGAACACCGCCGACGGCTGGCTGGCCTCGATCGCCCTGTACCCCCGGCCCGGCGCCAAGGTCGGCGACAAGGGGGCCGTGACGGTGTCGGTGGACGCCCCCGGGCGCACGGTGGAGTCCGTCACCACCACGGTGGAGGTCGGCGGCCCCGACCTCGCCATGACGATGCCCAAGCACAACCGCACGCCCAAGCGGGGCGCGAAGATCCCGCTGCCGTTCACCTTCACCAACAAGGGCACCGAGCCCGTCACCGACGTCCTGCTGACCGCGGAGGCCACGTACGGCGTCCAGACGGGTGACACCCACCGCAACTGCTCGTACCGCCTCGGCGGAATGCTCGGCCGGCCGGAGAGCGACCTCGACACCGTGGCCACCTACCAGTGCCGCATCAAGGGCACCTTCGAGCCCGGCAAGACCTACCGCCTGGCGTCCCCGATCGCGATGCGCGTCGCCGACTGGGCCCGGTACTCGGAGCACTTCGAGATCCGGGTGGACGAGGACAACGCGGAACACCGCAGGATCTGGCGTCAGGACGCGCACAAGGCCCGCCCGGGCACCGGACCCGAGCTCGCGTTCGTGCAGGTGCCCACGGCCGCGGCGCAGCAGATCGGCGAGCACGGCCGGGACGTGAACCCCTACAACAGCCACTACTGGGGGTCGCTGGAGGTGCAGGACGCGTGGGCGGACTTCGGCACCGTGGGCACCACCGTGCGCGGCAAGGCCGGTGACACGGTGAAGGCCACGGTCAGGCTGCGCAACCACGGCCCCGCCTACTTCTACTCGGCGCGGCAGGTCCTGGGGATCCTGAAGCTGCCGGAGGGGGTCAAGGTGGTCAAGGCCGACCCCGCGTGCACGGCGGTCAAGCGGGCGGACGGCACCGTGAAGCACCACTCCTGCACGGTGGTCCCGCCGGGCGGCCGCAGCTACGTGAAGCCGCAGGAGGAGTTCTCGTACACCTTCACCCTGAAGCTGACCCGGACGCTCAGGAACGTCTCCGGCACGTTCTCGGTGCGGGTCCTCACGGACGACTTCGAGGACCGGAACGTCGCGAACGACAAGGCGCCGGTGCGGGTGAACCCGACGACCCGCTGACCCGCGGGCGGGGGAGGATGGGGGCGGCGGCCGGCGGGCCGGCCGCGACACGGAGGAGAGAGCCGCATGGCAGCAGTCGGAATGCACCACCCGAAGGAGGACGCGGAGTTCGACTTCGTCCTCGCCCACCTGCCCGGTCGGCCGGTGCTCGCCTTCTTCTGGGGCGTCTGGTCCGCCCCCTGCAAGACCCTGGAGCCCCTCGTGCGCGACCTGGCCCGCGAGTACGCCGGCCGGGTCGCGTTCGTCCGCACCGACATCGTCCGCTGCCCGGCGGCCACCAAGCGCTACGAGGTCCTGGGCGCCCCCACCTTCGTCCTCCTCCGCGACGGCGAGCCGGTCGCCCGCACGGACGAGGCGGTGGACGCAGCAGGCGTCCGCACCTTCCTGGACGCGCACCTCTAGCAGGAGCCGGGCGGGGGTTGCTGCACGCGTCGCCCGATCGTGGGACGCTGAGGGAAGGCGGTCCCGGGCCGCCTGACCGCTGATCTACGTTCACGCCCATGGGCCACAGGAGAGGGGACCCGCGATGACCGCTGCCATGGTCGAGCCCGGCCGGAACACCGGTGGCCGTGCGTGGGAGTACCTGCTGCAGAGCTGGCGTGAACTGGACGTGCCGGAGGGCTGGCGCGCCGAGATCGACGGAGGACAGATCACCTTGGTGCCGCCGCCCCACCGCCACCACAACGGGATCGCCGCGAGGGTGCAGCGCGCACTCTACGGAGTGCTGCCCTCGGAGTGGGAGGTCTACCAGACGCTCGGCATCGAGATCGCCCCGCTGGCGAAGCTGTACGTGCCGGACCTGGTGGTCATGCCCTCGGAACTGGTCGAAGGCGTGGACCCGGATGCGAGTGCGCCGGTCGACGCTGCCGAGGCGAAGCTCGTCGTCGAGATCACCTCGAAGGGGAACGCCGACGACGACCGCAAGAAGAAGCTCTGGGCCTACGCCCATGCTCCGGTCCCGCTGTACGTGCTGATCGACCGCTTCGACCCGCACGGCCCCACCGCCACGCTCTTCAGCCACCCCAGGAACGGCGCCTACCAGGACACCCACCGGGTGCCGTTCGGCAGCCCCCTGGAGCTCCCCGCCCCCTTCGAGCTGAAGCTCGACACGGGGATCTTCCCGGGCTGACCTGCCCTGGTGTCCCTGCGAAGGGTTCAGCGGGCGAACGAGCGCCCGAGACCGACCCCGGATCCCGGCAGCCGGAGGTCGGCTGCGGTTGCCTGCCAGGTGTCCGTGATACGCCCCGCTGTGTAGGAGAGGCAGGTCAGCGAGGGGCGGTCGAGGTCGGTGACGTACGCGTTGCCCGAACCCACGAACAGCTCGGCACGCCGGTCACCATTGGTGTCGGCCATGTGCACCGCACCGCCGAACTGCTCCCCGACCCGGGCCGATCCCGGAACCGGCCCGGTTTCGCGGTCCAGTGAACGGGCGCCGTAGGCCGTGTCCAACCCGTGGGGAGACCCCTGGATCACGGTGACGCGGCCGGCCAGTGCTCTGCCGGAGACGGTCTGGCCGAATGCACCGACCAGCAGGTCCGCGAAGCCGTCCGCGTTGACATCCCCCAGGCTGACATCGCTTCCGAACCGGTCCTCGGGCTCCGAGACGCCCGGAACGCCCGCGGTCTCCTGGTGCACGAGACGAGGCGTTCGGGAGGGGCCGGTGGCGGAACCGGGGAAGACCCGGACCTGGCCTGCCCCGTTCCGGGCGCCCGGCTCAGCAAGGACAAGCTCGTCCTTGCCGTCTCCGTCGAAGTCGCCGGCCGCGAGCTTGGAACCCCACATGCGGAATTGACTTGGGTCGGCAGGCGGAGCCGGCAGGGGGTGTGGGTCCTTGACCGTCACGGCTTTCGCGAGTCCGCCGAGTGTTCCCCAGACGACCGTGACTTGTCCGGAATGCTGGTTTTCTCCGGTCGCGCCAATGGCCAGATCCGACAGGCCGTCTCCGTCGAAATCGCCCACGGCAGAGGTCTCGCCGAAGTTGTCCCGGCAGCGGACAGCGTGGTGGCCACCGCGAGTGTGCGGAGGAAAGGCGCCTGCATGCGAGACCTTTCGAGTGGGAGCACGAACAGGTCGGGAACGTACTGCTGCGCCGCATGCTTGCAGAGGCGTGGGCCGTCACCGCGTGGAACCAGCCTGTGCCCGGCCTTGTCCGGACCGAACGTCCCGACGCGGCCTGCTCCGAACGGTGACGTCAGGTCCGGGCCGGGGACGGTTCCGGGTCGGGGGGCGTGGGGGCGGTGGCCGAGGGGGCGGGGGGTGCGGGGTTGAGGTCGGTCAGCATCTGGGGGGTGAAGCCGAAGAAGTAGGTGGCCAGGAAGCCCGTCAGGTAGGCGGTGAGGAGGCCGCCGGCGTAGAGGGCGAGGGTGGTCAGGGGGCCGGCGGAGCCGTCGAGGAGGGGGAAGAGGGCCCAGCCGGAGGGGCCGATGGCGGTGGCGCCGAAGGAGGCGCCGAGCTGGTGGAACAGGCCCACGAACGCGCCGCCCGCCGCCCCGCCCGCGCACGCCGTGACGAACGGGCGGCCCAGCGGGAGCGAGACCCCGTAGATCAGCGGCTCGCCCACCCCCAGGAGGCCCGCGGGCAGGGCGGACCGGATGGTGGCGCGGACGGAGGGGTTGCCGGGCAGCCGGAACCAGACCGCGACCGCCGCACCCACCTGCCCGGCGCCCGCCATCGCGAGGATGGGCAGCAGGACGGTGTGGCCCTGCTGCTCGATGAGCGTGGTGTGGATGGGGATCAGGGCCTGGTGCAGGCCCAGCATCACCAGGGGCAGGAACAGCCCGCCGAGGACCAGGCCGGCGAGGGCGCCGCCGTACGCGAGCAGGCGGTCGGCGAAGAGGCCGATGGCGTGGGAGACCTCCCCGGCCAGGAACATCAGGCCGTACAGGGTCACCAGGCCGGAGACGAGGACCGTGACGGTCGGGGTGACCAGCACGTCCACGGCCTCCGGCACCCGGCGCCGGCACCACTTCTCCACCCGTACGGCGAGCAGGGCCGCGGCCAGGGCGCCCAGGACCCCGCCCTGGCCGGGGGCGAGGGGCTGCCCGAAGGCCTCGATCTTCGCCACCCCCGGGAAGACGATCACGGCCGCCACGGCCCCGCCGAGCACCGGCGTGCCGCCGAACTCCCTGGCCGTGTTGACGCCGACGAAGACGGCGATCAGCGACATGAAGCCGGAGGCGATGGCGGCGAGGGACGGGACGATGCCGGGGAGCAGGTGCGCGTTGAGGAGCAGGCCGTTCAGGCCGGCGATGATGCCGCAGCCGATGAGGGCGGGGATCAGGGGGACGAAGACGTTCGCGATGCGGCGGAGGAGGAGTTTGAGGGGGGTGGCGTTGCGGGCCCGCTGGGCGTCCTTGAGGGCTGCGCCGCGGGTGGCGAGGTCGGGGGCGGCGAGGTCGGGGGCGGCCTGAGCGGGGGGAGCGGCGGCCTCCGCGAGGAGGGCCTCGAACTCCGGGGTCACCCGGGCGACCGTGCCCGGGCCGAGGACGATCTGGTACGTGCCGCCCCAGGCCCCGCCCCCGCCCCCGTCCCCGCCGTCGACCACGCCCAGGACGGCGGGGACGGCCCGCAGGGCTTCGTCCTGGACGAGGGAGCGGTCGCGGAGGCCCACGCGGAGGCGGGTCATGCAGTGGGCGACGGTGAGGATGTTGTCCGGGCCGCCGAGGAGGGGGAGGAGGGCCTCGGCGGTGGTGCGGTGGGGGGTGTCCGGTGCCATGGGGTGCCTTGCGCTCGGGTGTGCGGGGCGGGCTGTGCCCTGCGAGGCTTTCCCCCACCCGCCCCTTCCCGTAACAGCGGGACCCGCCGCTTGACCCCCGCGCAGCGCCCGAGGGGCGGGGCGGGCGGCGGCTGCGGGGTCGGGCGGCCGGCGACTGCACGGTCTGGCAGCCGGCGGCTACGGGCCGGGCGCCTACGGGGTCTGGCGGCTACGGGGCCGGGCGGCCCTTCGGCCGGCGGAGGCCCGCCTGCGTCAGGCGTCGGACCAGCTCCTTGCTGCCGACCTCGACCGCCCCCGCCGCCACCGCGTCCCCGTACCGCTCCGACGGCACGTCGTAGTGGTCTCCGTCGAAGGCCCGCTCCGGCGCCCCGATCCGCGCCGCGAACGCGTGCAGCTCCTCGTACGAGACATCGCTGACCAGGTGCGACCACATGCGGCCGTGACCCGGCCAGGTGGGCGGGTCGATGTAGACCGTCACGCGCCGGTCACCGGCCGAACACCCCGCCGAGCGCCCCGACCGACGCCACCTTGACCCCCGCCTTCCCGCACACCCAGTGCGGATCGGGCCCCAACTCCGGTTCCACGTCCAGCGCGTGGGGATCGCCGTGCGAGCACACCGGGCACAGCGGCCAGCGACCGTACTTCTCCAGCAGGGCGTCCTGCACGTCCTGGGCTATGAGGCCGGCCAGGTAGTCGATCCCCTCGGGCCACTGCTCCACCCACCAGCGGCGGTGCACGACCGAGTCCTCGACGAGCGTGACGACACCGGCGTCGGCGACCTCACCCGCTACGAGGTCGGCCAGCACCAGGGCACGGGCGGCGTGAAGCGCCTTCTCCAAAGAGGTCGCGTGGTCCATGGGCCCATTTTCACCCCATGGGACCAGTGGGGCGAAGGCCCGCTTTCCAGAGTGCCGGGATGTGCCCTTTTATCCGCACTTGTGCCGCCTTGACGCCCCCTCCGGCCTGAAAATACGGTGCGAAGCGGACCGCAGGCAGGAAGAAATTCTTCACCGTCCGTAGTCCGTACGGGGCGCGCTCCGCAGCCCCGGCCGTCAGGACCGGACCGCACCGGACCGGACCGGACAGGACAGGACCGCACCGGACCGGACAGGACAGGGGACGACCGCGCATGTACGCCGAGCTCCGCGCCCAGCTGGAATCCCTCACCACGGAGGCCTTCCGCCCCGAACTCGCCGAGATCGACCGGCAGTCCACGCTGGACATCGCCCGCACCATGAACGCCGAGGACGCCGCCGTCCCGGCCGCCGTCGCCGCGCAGCTCCCGCGGATCGCCGAGGTGATCGACGCGGTCGCGGCCCGGATGGCGGGCGGCGGGCGGCTGCTGTACGCGGGCGCCGGTACGGCCGGCCGGATGGGCGTCCTGGACGCGAGCGAGTGCCCGCCGACCTTCAACACCGACCCCTCGCAGGTCGTGGGCCTGATCGCGGGCGGGCCGGAGGCCGTGCTCCGGGCGGTGGAGGGGGCCGAGGACTCGCGGGAGCTGGCCGAGTCCGACCTGGCGGCGCTGGGCCTGACCGCGGCCGACACGGTCGTCGGCATCTCGGCCTCCGGGCGCACGCCGTACGCGCTCGGGGCGGTCGCGTACGGGCGGGCGGCGGGGGCGCTGACGGTGGGGCTGTCCTGCAACGAGGGCAGTCCGCTGGGGGAGGCGGCCGAGTACGGGATCGAGGTCGTGGTCGGTCCGGAACTCCTCGCCGGATCCACCCGGTTGAAGGCCGGCACGGCCCAGAAGCTGGTCCTCAACATGATCTCGACGATCACGATGATCCGGCTGGGCAAGACGTACGGGAACCTGATGGTCGACGTACGGGCCACGAACGAGAAGCTGCGGGCGCGGTCGCGGCGGATCGTCGCGCTGGCGACGGGGGCGGGGGACGGGGAGATCGAGGCGGCGCTGGAGGCGACGGGCGGCGAGGTCAAGCAGGCGATCCTGGTCATCCTCGGGGGCGTCGACGCGCCGACCGCGGCGCGGCGCCTGTCCGCGACCCAAGGCCATCTCCGCAACGCCTTGCCCAACTCCCCCTGACCCCGCGCCTCAATCGCCGACGAGGCTTGATTTCACCCGCAGGGTCTGTCTGCGGGGGGCCATTGCAGCCCCGCCGGGCACACTCCAGCCTCGCGGGGCAACCTTCAGCCTCGCCGGCGTTTGAGGCGCGGGGTCTGGGGCGGAGCCCCGGGCTTTTCAGCCCCGCCGGCGATTGAGGCGCGGGGCACGGGGCGGAGCCCCGGTTCGGGAAGGGGCGGGTAGGGGAAAGCCCCGCAGGGTCACGGCCCGGGCCCTTCGGGGGCTCCGCCCCCGCACCCCCGCGCCTCAATCGCCGGCGGGGCTTGG
>NZ_JBVIDV010000024.1:0-131688 GCF_055572195.1 Streptomyces sp. NPDC030809 | reverse complement strand
GGGGGGGGGTGGGGTCCCCCCCCCCCAGAGCAACCCGGCTGGCGCCGGGCACCGGGCTCTGCCCGGACCCGCTCCTCAAACGCCGGAGGGGCTGGTGCTTGCCCGGTTGGGGGCTGGAATTCGCCGGGCCGGGTCGGCGCCTGGAGGGAGGGACCCGGGGGTGGGGGCGGGCGCGTGGGGTGCCGGGGCACCCCCGCCACCACCCCGCGGGCCGGGTGAACGTAACACTCGTGCAATCTCTTGCGTAAGTTGTTGCGACCAAAAAGCTGCACGGTTACGGCCAAGTATCCCCGCTGTGTCCAAGGGGTTGACGGCACGCCACCCGCCTCGTACGGTCGCGACCGCAAGAAGTTTCAGTCAACTTTCAATGCATCTCGGCCCCGCGGGCACGGCGCGTTGCCGCACGAGGCCCCTCTCCCGCCAGGAGGACCCCATGCCCGCACGCCCCCGCAGAGCCGGAGCAGGATCCGGAGCAAGAGCAGCAGCAGCCGCCGCCGCACTCACGCTCGCGGCCGCCGCCCTCACCGTCCAGGCCGCCCCCCGGGCCGCGGCCGCCGCACCCGGGCAGAAGGACGTCACCGCCGTCCTCTTCGAGTGGAAGTTCGACTCGGTGGCCAAGGCCTGTACCGACAGCCTCGGCCCGGCCGGCTACGGCTACGTCCAGGTCTCCCCGCCCCAGGAGCACGTCCAGGGCAGCCAGTGGTGGACCTCGTACCAGCCGGTCAGCTACAAGATCGCCGGCCGCCTGGGCGACCGCACCGCCTTCAAGAACATGATCGACACCTGCCACGCCGCAGGGGTCAAGGTCGTCGCCGACTCCGTGATCAACCACATGGCCGGCCAGGACGGCTCCGGCATCGGCACCGGCGGCTCCTCGTACTCCAAGTACAACTACCCCGGCCTCTACTCGGGCGCCGACATGGACGACTGCCGGGCCACCATCTCCAACTACCAGGACCGGGCCAACGTCCAGAACTGCGAACTGGTCCAGCTCGCCGACCTCGACACCGGCGAGGAGTACGTCCGCGCCCGCATCGCCGGCTACCTCAACGACCTGCTCTCGCTCGGCGTGGACGGCCTGCGCATCGACGCCGTCAAGCACATGCCGGCCGCCGACCTCGCCAACATCAAGTCCCGCCTGACCAACCCCAACGCCTACTGGAAGCAGGAGGCGATCCACGGCGCCGGCGAGGCCGTCTCGCCCAGCGAGTACCTCGGCACCGGCGACGTCCAGGAGTTCCGCTACGCCCGCGACCTCAAGCGGGTCTTCCAGAACGAGAACCTCGCCTACCTCAAGAACTTCGGCGAGGCCTGGGGCTACATGCCGGCCGGCCAGTCCGCGGTCTTCGTCGACAACCACGACACCGAGCGCGGCGGGGACACCCTCACCTACAAGGACGGCGCGGCCTACACCCTGGCCTCCGTCTTCATGCTGGCCTGGCCGTACGGCTCCCCGGACGTCCACTCCGGCTACGAGTGGACCGACAAGGACGCCGGCCCGCCGAACGCCGGCCAGGTCAACACCTGCTACACCGACGGGTGGAAGTGCCAGCACGCCTGGCGGGAGATCTCCTCGATGGTGGCCTTCCGGAACACGGCCCGCGGTCAGGGCGTCGTGAACTGGTGGGACAACGGCGGGGACCAGATCGCCTTCGGCCGCGGGGACAAGGCGTACCTCGCCCTCAACCACGAGGGCTCCGCGCTCACCCGCACCTTCCAGACCTCCCTGCCCGGCGGCGGCTACTGCGACGTGCAGAGCGGGAACCCGGTGACCGTCGACTCGGCCGGCCGGTTCACCGCCACCCTCGCCCCGCACACCGCGCTCGCCCTGCACGCCGGCGCCCGCACCTGCTCCGGCACCACCCCGCCGCCCGCCACCCAGACCGGCGCCTCCTTCAGCGTCAACGCCACCACGGCCCTGGGCCAGAACATCTACGTCACCGGCAACCAGGCCGCCCTCGGCAACTGGAACACCGGCAGCGCCCTCAAGCTCGACCCGGCGGCCTACCCGGTCTGGAAGCTCGACGTCACCCTGCCCGCCGGCACCGCCTTCGAGTACAAGTACGTCCGCAAGGACGCGAACGGGAACGTCACCTGGGAGAGCGGCGCCAACCGCACCGCCACCGTCCCCGCGAGCGGCAAGGTCACGCTCTCCGACACCTGGCGCAACTGACCTCCGCGCCCCGAGACCAGGGCCGCCCGGCACTCCGCAAGAACCCCGCCACCCGCCGGGCGGCCCTCACCCCTTCCCTCCACGCCTCCACCCCGCCTCCCCTCCGTCTGCTTCAAGGAGACCCTCCCTTGATACGCCCAGCCCTGCGCGCGGCGGCCGGCACGGTCGCAGCCGCCCTGGCGGTGACGCTCGCACCCGCCGTGCACGCGACGGCCGCGGCCGAGCCGCCCGCCCCGCCCTCGGACGCCCGCCTCGCCAAGCAGCCCGCCCGGCACGACCTGACCCGCGAGCAGTTCTACTTCGTCCTGCCCGACCGGTTCGCCAACGGCGACCGGGGCAACGACCGGGGCGGTCTGACCGGCACCCGCCTGGAGACCGGCCTCGACCCCGAGGACAAGGGGTTCTACCAGGGCGGGGACCTCAAGGGCCTCACCGAGCGGCTCGACTACATCAAGGGCCTGGGCACCACCGCCATCTGGATGGCGCCGATCTTCAAGAACCAGCCCGTGCAGGGGACCGGCAAGAACGCCTCTGCCGGCTACCACGGCTACTGGATCACCGACTTCACGCAGGTGGACCCGCACTTCGGCACCAACGCGGACCTCGGCCGGCTGATCGACGCCGCCCACCGCAAGGGCATGAAGGTCTTCTTCGACGTCATCACCAACCACACCGCGGACGTGGTCGACTACGAGGAGAAGTCCTCCACGTACCTCTCCAAGGGCGCCTTCCCCTACCTCACCAAGGACGGGGTCCCCTTCGACGACGGGGACTACGCCGACGGCAGGAGGAAGTTCCCCGCGGTCTCCGCGGAGTCCTTCCCGCGCACCCCCGTGGTCCCCGAGGCCAAGAAGGACCTCAAGGTCCCTGCCTGGCTCAACGACCCCGCGATGTACCACAACCGGGGCGACTCCACCTTCGCCGGAGAGTCCTCCGGCCAGGGCGACTTCGTGGGCCTCGACGACCTGTGGACCGAGCGCCCCGAGGTCGTCTCCGGCATGGCCGAGATCTACAAGAAGTGGGTCCACGACTTCCGGATCGACGGGTTCCGCATCGACACGGTCAAGCACGTCAACACCGAGTTCTGGACCCGGTGGGCCACCGCACTCGACGCGTACGCCGCGCAGCAGGGCCGCCCCGACTTCTTCATGTTCGGCGAGGTCTACTCGGCCGACACCGCCGTCACCGCGCCGTACGTGACCCGCGGCCGCCTCGACGCCACCCTCGACTTCCCGCTCCAGGACGCCATCCGCGGGTACGCCGCCCAGGACGCCCCGCCCGGCCGCCTCGCCTCCGTCTTCGCCGAGGACTACCGGTACACCACCGACAAGGCCAACGCCTACGAGCAGGTGACCTTCCTCGGCAACCACGACATGGGACGCTTCGGCAGCTTCCTCCGGCAGGACCGGCCGGGCGCGGACGAGGCCGAACTCCTCGGCCGCTACCGGCTCGCCAACGAGCTGATGTTCCTCTCCCGCGGCAACCCCGTCGTCTACTACGGCGACGAGCAGGGCTTCACCGGCGCCGGCGGGGACAAGGACGCCCGCCAGACCCTCTTCGCCTCGAAGACCGCCGACTACCTCGACGACGACCAGCTCGGCACCACCCGCACCCACGCGAGCGACGCCTACGACCCGGAGCACCCGCTCTACAAGCAGATCGCCGCTCTCGGAAAGCTGCGCCGCACGCACCCGGCCCTCGCGAACGGCGTCCAGACCGAGCGCCTCTCCCAGGGCTCCGTCTACGCCTTCACCCGCACCGACGCCTACACCGGCACGGAGTACCTCGTCGCCGCCAACAACGCGACCGGGCCGAAGACCGTCGAGATCCCGGTCGCCGGCCCGCCCGGCACCGGCTTCACCGCCCTGTACGGCACCACGGACCCCGCCCGCACCGGCGACGGCGGCAAGGTCACCGTCACCGTCCCCGCCCTCGGCTCCGTCGTCCTCAAGGCCGACGAGACCCTGCCCGCCCCGGCCGCCGGGCCCGCCCTGACCCTCACGGCCCCCGCCGCCGGCGCCACCGGCACCGTCGAGCTCACCGCGCAGGTCGACGGCGGCGGCCTCAACCGGGTGGTGTTCGCCGCCCAGACCGGCAACGGCCCCTGGCAGGTGCTCGGCTCCGCCGACCACGCCCCCTACAAGGTCACCCAGCACCTCGCCGCCCCGGCCGGCACCCCGCTGCGCTACAAGGCCGTGGCCGTGGACTCCGCCGGACGCACCGCGAGCGCCCTCGCCCAGTCCGTCGCCGGGGCCGTCCCGCCCAAGGAGGTCCCCACCGCCACCCAGCGCGACTACGCGGTGGTCCACTACAAGCGCCCCGACGGGGACTACGCCGACTGGCGCCTCTACGCCTGGGGCGACATCGCCGAGGGCGAGGCCACCCCCTGGCCCGAGGGCCACGGCTTCGTCGGCCGCGACGCCTACGGCGCCTTCGCGTACGTGCGCCTCAAGCCCGGGGCCACCTCCGTCGGCTACCTCGTCATCGACCGCAACGGCACCAAGGACGTCTCCGCCGACCGCACGATCGACGTCACGAAGACCGGGGAGATCTGGCTGGAGCAGGGCAAGGAGGCCGCCCGCACCGAGCGCCCCGACCTCCCCGCCCAGGACACCTCCAAGGCCGTCCTCCACCTCCGCCGCCCCGACGGCGCGTACGAGGGCTGGGGCCTGCACGTCTGGACCGGGGCCGCGAACCCCACCGACTGGTCCAAGCCCCTGATGCCCGCCCGCACCGACGCGTACGGCGCGGTCTACGAGGTCCCGCTCGCCCCGGGCGCGAGCTCCCTCTCGTACATCCTCCACAAGGGAGACGAGAAGGACCTGCCCGCCGACCAGTCCCTCGACCTGAAGGCCGCCGGCCACGAGGTCTGGCTGCTCGCCGGCCGGGAGAAGGCCCTGCTGCCGCAGCCCGCCGGCTCCGCCGCCGCCCTCGACCCCACCACCGCCAAGGCCGTCTGGCTGGACCGCGACACCGTCGCCTGGCAGGCCCCCGAGGCCGCCGCCTCCGTCCAGCTGCTCGCCTCCCGCGACGGTTCGCTGAAGGCCGAGAACGGCACGCTCACCGGCACCGCGAGCATGCTGCGCCTCACCAGGTCCGCGCTGACCGACGCCCAGAAGGCCACGTTCCCGCACCTCGCGAAGTACCCGGCCTTCACCGTGGACCCCCGCGACCGCGACCGGGTCCGCGAGGCCCTGCGCGGCCAGCTCCTCGCGAGCGCCCGGGCCGCCAACGGCGCCGTCCTGGCCGCCACCGGAGTGCAGCTCGCCGGAGTCCTCGACGACCTGTACGCCACCGGCGCCCCGCTCGGCCCGCAGTTCACCGCATCCGGGGTGAAGCTGTCCGTGTGGGCCCCCACGGCCCGCAAGGTCGCCCTGGAACTCGACGGCCGCACCCTCCCCATGACCCGGGACGGCGCGACCGGGGTCTGGTCCGCCGCCGGCCCGCGCACCTGGCGCGGCAAGCCCTACCGCTACGCCGTCACCGTCTGGGCCCCCAGCGTCCGGCAGCTGGTCACCAACCTGGTCACCGACCCCTACTCCACCGCCCTGACCACCGACTCGGCCCGCAGCCTGGCCGTGGACCTCGCCGACCCGGCCCTCAAGCCGGCCGGCTGGACCACCCTGAAGAAGCCCGCGGCCACCGGCATGGCCCAGGCCCAGATCCAGGAACTCCACGTCCGCGACTTCTCCGTCGCCGACCGCACCAGCAGCCACCCCGGCGGGTACCTCGCCTTCACCGACACCGGCTCGGCCGGCATGAAGCACCTGCGCGAGCTGGCCGCCGCCGGCACCTCGTACGTGCACCTGCTGCCCGCCTTCGACATCGGCACCATCCCCGAGAAGCCGGCCGACCGCACCGAGCCCGCCTGCGACCTGTCCGTGTACGCCCCCGACTCGCAGGAGCAGCAGGACTGCGTGGCGAAGGCCGCTGCGAAGGACGCGTACAACTGGGGCTACGACCCGCTGCACTACACCGTCCCCGAGGGCTCCTACGCGAGCGACCCCGAAGGCCCGGCCCGCACGGTCGAGTTCCGCAGGATGGTGCAGTCCCTCAACCGGACCGGGCTGCGCACGGTCATGGACGTGGTCTACAACCACACCGTCGCCGCCGGGCAGTCCGACAAGTCGGTCCTCGACCGCATCGTCCCCGGCTACTACCAGCGGCTCCTCGCCGACGGCTCCGTGGCCACCTCCACCTGCTGCGCCAACACCGCCACCGAGAACGCCATGATGGGCCGCCTCGTCGTGGACTCCGTGGTCACCTGGGCCAGGGAGTACAAGGTCGACGGCTTCCGCTTCGACCTCATGGGCCACCACCCGAAGGCCAACATCCTCGCCGTGCGCAAGGCCCTCGACGCCCTCACCCCGGCGAAGGACGGGGTGGACGGCAGGCAGATCGTCCTCTACGGCGAGGGCTGGAACTTCGGCGAGGTCGCCGACGACGCCCGCTTCGTGCAGGCCACCCAGAAGAACATGGCCGGCACCGGCATCGCCACCTTCTCCGACCGGGCCCGCGACGCCGTCCGCGGCGGCGGCCCCTTCGACGAGGACCCCCGCGTCCAGGGCTTCGCCTCCGGCCTGTTCACCGACCCCAACGGCGCCCCCGCCAACGGCAGCCCCGAGCAGCAGAAGGCCCGCCTCCTGCACGCCCAGGACCTGATCAAGGTCGGCCTCTCCGGCAACCTGGCCGACTACTCCTTCACCGACTCGGCCGGCCGGACCGTCAAGGGCTCCCAGGTCGACTACAACGGCTCCCCGGCCGGCTACGCGGCCGCCCCCGGAGACGCCCTCGGCTACGCGGACGCCCACGACAACGAGTCGCTGTTCGACGCCCTCGCGTACAAGCTGCCCGCCGGCACCACCGCAGCCGACCGGGCCCGCATGCAGGCCCTCGCGATGGCCGTCCCGGTCCTCTCCCAGGGCCCGTCCCTGAGCCAGGCCGGCAGCGACCTGCTGCGCTCGAAGTCCCTCGACCGCAACTCGTACGACAGCGGCGACTGGTTCAACGCGATCCAGTGGGACTGCCGGGCGGGCAACGGCTTCGGCCGCGGCCTGCCCCCGGCCGCCGACAACCGCGCCAAGTGGCCGTACGCCAAGCCCCTGCTGACCGGGGTGGCCGTGCCCTCCTGCACGGAGACCGCCGCCGCCTCGGAGGCCTACCGCACCCTGCTGGCGATCCGCACCACCGAGCCGGCGTTCGCGCTCGGCACGGCGGCCGAGGTCCAGCAGCAGCTGTCCTTCCCGCTGTCCGGCACCGCCGAGACCCCCGGCGTGATCACCATGGCCCTGGGCGACCTGGTCGTGGTCTTCAACGCCACCCCGCAGGAGCAGACCCAGCGGGCCGGCTCCCTCGCGGACCGGGCGTACCGGCTCCACCCGCGGCAGGCGGCGGGCGCCGACCCGGTGGTGAAGCGGTCCGCGTACGACCGCGAGACGGGCACCTTCACCGTCCCGGCCCGCACGGTGGCGGTCTTCACCCGCGGCTGACGGCCGCGGCACAGGGCGCAGGGGTGCCGGGTGGTGCGACCACCCGGCACCCCTCACGCCGTTCCCGCGCGGCTACTCCCCGCCGTCCACGGACCGCAGCACGTCGAGCCGCTTCTCCAGCAGGATCACCCCGTACACCCGGCCGTCCTTGCCCACCTTGTGCGGGAACTCGCCCACCACCCGGTAGCCGGCCCCCTGGTAGTACGCGAGCAGCCGCGGGTTGTTCGACTGGCAGTCCAGGCGGGCCCGTTCGCGCCGGGTCCGGGCGATCCGCCGCTCGGCGTGCTCCAGCAGCCGCCGCCCGGTCCCGGCCGGGGCCGTCTCCCGGTCCACCATCAGCCGGTGCACGTAGCCCGCCACGGGCGGCTGCACCCCCCAGGCCTCCTCGTCGGACCACCACAGTTCGTAGCCGCCGCAGACCCGCCCGTCCTCGTCCCGGGCCAGCCACACCTCGCCGTCGCGCATCCGCGCGCGGAAGTGCGCGGTGTCCTTCTCGCCGGCCTTCCACTGCTCGATCCCGCGGGCCCGCATCCACCGTGCGGCCCCGTCGTACAGGCGGACCAGGACGGGCGCGTCCTTCTCCTCCGCCTGCCGGAACACCAATCCCTCGTCAATGATCACGACGGGAATTATCACCTCGGCTGCGGCACCTGCACGTCCGCACCGGCGTCCGCACCGGCCTCGGCACCGGCGTCCGCACCGGTGTCCGCCGGCACCAGGGCGACCAGCCGCGCCACCAGGTCCCCGAAGGGCCCGTCCGCCGGCTCCTGCGCCAGCATCCGCCCGACGACCGCAGCCATCTCCCCGTCGTACGCCGCACTCACCGCCATCAGCGCCGCGAAGTCGTGCACCAGCTGCAACTCCAGCTCCGCCCGCGGGATCTTCCGCCCGTCCAGCCAGATCAGCGCCGTGGACTCGGCCAGCGACACCCACGACCGGACCACCAGTTCCAGCCGGGCCGGCGGCTCCCCGATCCCCAGGTGCGCGAGGATCTGCTCGTACGCGGCCTGCCGCACCTCGTCGATCATCGCGTTGGTCCGGCTGCTCCCGGCCGCCGGCCCGCCCCGCATCAGCGCGGAGAACCCCGGCCCGTGCTCCTCGACGAAGGCGAAGTACCGGCCCATCACCCGCAACAGCCGCGCCCCGAGCGGCCCGACGCGCGGCTCGTCGAACCGGCCCGCCAGGTCGTCGGCGGCCCGCCGCAGCGCAGCCTCGTACAGGCTCAGCTTCCCGGGGAAGTAGTGGTACACCAGCGGCCGCGAGATCCCGGCGGCGGCCGCGATCTCGTCGATGGACACCTCGTCGGGGGACCGGTGACTGAACAACTCCAGCGCGACCCCGATCAGCTGCTGCCGCCGCTCCTCGACACCCATCCTGCGCCGCACATTGGTTGTCATATGAACCACCCTACAGAGCAGCCCCCTCCGCTTACACGCCCAGGACGGCACGGAACCGGCCCCGCGCCCGCGGCGGCCGCCTCCCTGCTACGCGTCCAGGACCAGGCCGTCACCCTCCGCGCGCGAGACGCACAGCAGCATCGTCGTCTCGCGCTCCGCATCGGTGAGGAGCGCGTCGCGGTGGTCGACCCGGCCGGACAGGACGCGGTGTTGGCAGGTGCCGCAGAAACCCTGGGTGCAGGAGTACGGGGTGTCCGGCAGGACGCGGCGGACCGCGGCCAGGGCCGATTCGTCCGCGGCCACCTCCACCGTCCGTCCGGAGCGGCGCAGTTCGACGGTGAACGGGCGCCCGCCGGCCGGGGCGGCGGCCGCCGAGAAGCGTTCCAGGTGCACGGGGACCCCCGCCGGCACGGCCGCCTCGACGGCGGCCATCAGGGGTTCGGGGCCGCAGCAGTACACGGCCGTCTCCGGAGGCAGCGAGGAGAGGAAGGACAGCCCGGGCAGACCCGCCTCGTCCTCGGGCACGACGGTGACCCGGTCCCCGTACGCGGCGAGTTCGGCGAGGAACGGCATCGAGGCCCGGGACCGGCCGCCGTACAGCAGGGTCCAGTCGGCGTCCGGTCCCAGGGCGCGGAGCATCGGCAGGACGGGGGTGATGCCGATGCCGCCGACGACGAACACGTACCGCTCCGCCCGGACCAGCGGGAAGCGGTTGCGCGGCGGGCGCAGCCGCACCTCCGTCCCCTCGGCCAGCCCCCCGTGCACCTCGCGGGAGCCGCCCCGGCCGTCCTCGACCAGGCGCACGGCGATCTCGTACGCGCCGGTCTCGAACGGGTCCCCGCACAGCGAGTACTGGCGCACCAGCCCGGAGGGCAGGACCAGGTCCACGTGCGAGCCCGCCGTCCACGGCGGCAGTTCCTCCCCGGCCAGGCGCAGGCGGACCACCCCGGCCGCCGGCTCGGTGCGGGAGACCACGCGGGCCCGCAGCAGCCGCCGGGGGGAGTGGCCGGAGACCGGGGTCTCCAGTGCGGGCAGCGGCCACAGGGGGGAGCGCCGGATCCGGCTGCGCAGGGCGCGCCTGGCCAGCCAGGCGGCGCCGGCGGCCGCCGCGAGGGCCGCGGTGCGGTTGCCGGGGGCCATCAGCGGGTCCGCCCGTTCGCGCCGGGGGAGGCGGCCAGGTAGGCGGCGGCCTGCGCGGTCGAGCCCTCCTGCGAGGGGTGGTACGTACGGGACAGGTAGCGCGGGATCGAGCGCAGCATGGCCGGGGTGGAGGGGAGCACGCCCTCGCGGCCGGCCCGGTAGAACTGGCCGAAGGAGGCCCGGCCCGCGGTGAGCGTCGGGTCGTTCTCCATGAAGAAGCGGGCCCCGCGCTGCCACAGGAAGACCAGGGCGGTGAAGGCGGTGGCCCAGGTCCGGGCCCGCCGCCGGTAGCCGCCGTCCACGTGCATGAACAGGTCGAAGGCCACCGAGCGGTGCTCGACCTCCTCGGCCCCGTGCCAGCGCAGCAGGTCCAGCATCACGGGGTCGGCCCCCCGCCGGTCGAGCTCGTCCGCGTTCAGCACCCAGTTGCCGAGGAAGGCCGTGTAGTGCTCGATGGCGGCGATCATCGCGATGCGCTCCTTGAGCCACCACCTGCGGGCGCGGCCCGGCGGCAGGGTGCGGTCCCCGAGGAGCTTCTCGAAGAGCCAGTCCACCTGCGCCGTGTACGGGGTCGGGTCCAGCCCCTGGCGCCGCAGGTGCGGCAGTACGTCGTCATGGGCGGCGGCGTGCATGGCCTCCTGCCCGATGAAGCCGATGACGTCCTCGCGCAGCCTGTCGTCCTTGATGAGCGGCAGGGCCTGCTTGTAGACGTGCACGAACCAGCGCTCGCCCGCGGGCAGCAGCAGGTGCAGCACGTTGATGGTGTGCGTCGCGAACGGGTGGCCGGGAAGCCAGTGCAGCGGCGTCTCGTCCCACTCGAAGGCCACGTTGCGGGCCTTGAGTTCTATGTGCTCGGACGCCACCGGGGCAGGCTGCGTATTAGACATGGCGTCAATGTACTGATGCGTAGCGTCCCTGCACACCCCCGCGCAACCAATTCCCGCAGCCGCCGGGCCGCGGCGCTAACGCAGCGCCCCGGCCGCGCTCCCGTCCCTCAGGCGCCCCGACAGCTCCGCGCGCGCCCCGGCCCGCGCGGGCAGCGCCAGCAGGTTCCCGGCGGCCGAACCCGTCACCCCGCCGGTCGCCGACAGCGAGGTGAACTGCCCGCTGCCGGCGCCCAGCAGGTACCAGTGCCCCGCACGGGACTTCCACAGCACCCCGGCCAGCACCCGCGATTCGCGCACCCCGCAGGCCGCCGAGCCCTCCGCCTGCGCGGCCGTGGCCGCGGTCCGGGCCCCCGGTACGTGGAACTGGGCCAGCACCCGGTCCGCGGTGCCCCGCCAGGTCTCGGCCCGGGTGCACACCCAGTGGGCCGTGCCGCCGGACTCGGGCAGCTCCTGCTGCGCGTACGGCCAGGAGTTGACCGAGCGGACCCCGTGCGAGCGGACCGCGGGCAGCAGGCAGGCGGTGCGCGACCAGTGCTCCAGGTCCACCGCGCCCGCCACCTCGTGCGGGGCCCCGGGCGGACCCGAGGTCAGCCGGGCCGGGGTCAGCTCGCCCAGGTCGGTCACCATCCGCACGGCATTCTGCGTGGTCAGCGCCAGCGCGCTCCAGCCCGTGCACGAGGCCGTCAGGGCGGGTGCCTGCACCGGGGCGGTGACCCCTTCGCCGGACAGCCCCAGCGGCACCGATGGCTTCCCCGGCTCCAGCAGGTCCCGGACCGCCGCGGCCCGCACCCAGGGCGCCGTCAGGTAGCGGACGTTGCCGTCGACCCGGCTCAGCACCAGGGCGTTCGCGGTGTCCGCCGCCGCCCCGTCGGTCCGCGCGAAGTCCAGGGCCGCCCCCGCCGCGGGGTCCGCCGCCTCGGCGTAGCGCACGACCCGCAGCCCGTCGTGGAGCAGCACCACCACGGCCTGGTCCACCTCGCCCGCGTACAGCAGCTGCGGCGGGCCCATCGGCGGCCCGGACGGCGTGCCGGGGGTGGCCGAGACCCGGACCCCGTCCCCCGGCCGCGCCCACACCGCCAGGGCCCGGCCGAGCAGCGCCCGGTCGCCGGTGCGGCCGCCGCGGGCCGGCCACACCGAGAAGTCCGTACGGGAGGAGGTGCGCCAGGCCTCGGCGCCGACCAGGGTCAGCAGCGCCGGGTCCAGGGCCTGTTCGGCGGCCGCGTTCCGCGCGTACACCGGGGCGGCCGCCCCGTCCTCGCCCCAGCCGCCGCCCGGCAGCCCGATCAGCGCCCCGCAGACCAGCGCGGCGGCCGCGGCCGCGGCCGCCGCCTTCGTGTGGGCCCGGCGGCGCATCAGGTCGGTGGGCCGGGCCTGCAGGACGCACGGGTCGAACTCGGGGGAGTCCAGCAGCCCCTCGGGCACCGGCCCGGCCGCGGCGGCCTCGGCCAGGGCGGCCGCCGGGTCCTCGACCCCGGCCTCGGCGAGCACCCGCAGCGCCTCGGCCGCCGGCAGCCCCTCCAGGTCGGTGAGGACGAGCGCCGCCCGGCCCGGTGCGCTGAGCGCGGTCAGCCGCTGGTCCAGGGCGAGTTCCTCGGCGCCGCCGGAGCGCGGGAACAGCCGCAGGCCCCAGACCTGGGGGAGCAGCGGAGGCAGCTGGGCCCGCCGGGGCCGGGCCCGGAAGGTGAGCGGGAGCCCGGCCTCCAGCGCGGCGCGCAGCACCCGCAGCCGTACGTACGCGTACCCCCGGTGGGAGCCCTCGGGCCGGCCCCGGCCCTCGCCCCGGCGCGGCCCGGGCACCGCGCCGGCGGCCGGGGCGGGGGCGCTGCGGCCGGGCGGCAGCGCGCGCTGGGCGAGCGCGTGGGCGGTCAGCACCCGGCGGTTGCGGCCGAAGGCCGGCGGCAGCACCAGGTAGCCGATGCGCACGAGCCGCGTGTAGTGCTCGACGATGGCGGCCTCGGCGCGTTCCACGTCGACGAGGTCGGGCTCGGGAGCGGCGGCGGGCGCAGGGCGGGTGGCGGCATCCGGGACGGTCACGTTCAGCAGAACGAGCGATTCGTCGGATGGTCACCGCCCGCGGGGCCGGGCCGCGGGGCCGGGCCGCGCGGCGCCGGGGCGGCGGCCCGGCACCGCCCGCCCTGCCCCGGAGGGCTACTGCGCGAGCCGGTCCCGCAGCGTCGCGACGGCCTCGTCCGGGATGCCCAGGCCCTCGCGCACGTACTTCTCCATCGACCCGTACCGGCGGTCCACCTCGTCGAGGGCGGCCGCCAGGTAGGAGGGGACCACGCCGATCAGGGCGAGGGCGATGTCCGGGTTGCCGCCGGAGGCGGTGAACCCCTCGATCATCGGGGCGAAGGCCTGGCGGACGGCCGGGTTGACGGACAGGTACTCCGCCATGACCGTCTCCTCGTCGGCGCCCAGCAGGGTCAGGACCACCGTCGCCGCCCAGCCGGTGCGGTCCTTGCCCGCGGTGCAGTGGAAGAGCAGCGGCCCGGCGTCCGGGGCGGCCAGCTCGGTCAGCAGGGTCCGGTACGCAGCCTGCCCGGAGCCCGCGCTGACGAAGGAGCGGTAGGTGTCCTCGAACAGCGCCTCGGCCTTCCCGCCGCCCAGCTCCCGCTCGGCCAGGACGGGGTCGCGCAGGATGTGCTTGAGCTGGGCCGCGGCCGGCATCTCGCCCGAGCTGACCTTGTCGGCCAGCACGTTCGCCACGATCAGCCGGGCACCCTCGGGCACCCGGTCCGGGTGGTCGGCCCGCTCCGCTTCGGTCCGGAAGTCCACGATCGTCTTCAGGCGCAGGGCGGCCACGGCGGGATCGGCGGCCGGGTCCATCCGGTCGAGCTGCCCGGAGCGCAGCACCAGGCCGGAGCGGACGGTGCGGCCGCCGGGGAGCGGGGTGCCGCCGAGGTCGCGGAGGTTGGCGACGGTGGTGGACGGGGTGGCGGTCATCGTGGCGGCTCCAGGCTCCAGCAGGTGAGTGCGTATCTAAATATCCGCTTATGTGGCTTTTCTCTGCCTCCGGGAACGGTAGCCGACGGTCCGCCACCCCCCGGTCCCCGGGGCCGGAACCGTCGGATCATCGCCTGATCATGATCATCCATGGATCCCGCGCGGGCGCATCCGGTACCCACCGTGGCAGCGCCCGGCCCGAGGTGCGAGCATGTGCAGGTCATGACAGATGTCCGATCGCCACTGCGCGCTCTGCGGGCCGCGATGTTCGCGGCGGTGTGCGTGGCTTTGGCGGCTGCAGGGCATTCGTACATGTCTGGCGGGGATGTTCCGTTCGAGGTACTCCTGACCGCCTTCGGGGTGATTGCGGCCCTGGGCTGGCTCGCCGCCGGCCGCCGCCGCGGCACCCTCGCCATCGCAGCCGGCCTGACCGGCCTCCAAGGCGCCCTCCACCTGTTCTTCGCCCGTACGGAGTCCCTGGCCGCCGAGGTCCGCGCCCTGCCCGGCCACCCGTCCGGCCACACCGCGCACGGCCTGCCCGCAGGTGCCGTCGGCGCCGCCGGGACGGGCGGCGCGGCGGGCCACATGGCGGGCACGGCCGGCGACGCGACCGGCATGGCCGGCGACATGGCGGGCATGGCGGGCATGGCGGGCGACATGGCCGGGATGGCCGGCCACGGCACCCTCGGCATGACCGCGGCCCACGCGGCCGCCGCGCTCTTCTGCGCCCTCTGGCTGGCCCGCGGCGAGGCCGCCGTCTTCCGGCTGGCCCGCGCCCTGCGGGCCCTGGGCGTCCTGGCGGCCCGGCCGCTGCTGCGCGTCCTGGCCCTGGTGCGGACCGTCCCGGCCGCCCAGCCCGGCCGCGCCCCGCGCCCCCGCCCGCACACCCGGCCCCGGCGGCTGCGCGGAGCCGTGGCCGCCCACGCCCTGGTCCGGCGCGGCCCCCCGGTCCTGCGCAGCACCCTCCGCACCACGGCCCCCGGCCGTCCTGCCTGCGCCTGACCTGCGGCGAACCGGCGCGACTGGGGGTCGTCTCCCCATGTCTTCGCGCACACCTAGGACCATCATGGCCACTGACGAACTCAGCGCCGTCCCCGCCGGGGACCCCGCCGCCGGCACCGACCCGGACCCCGAGCACACCGCCGACTCCGGCACCGCAGCCGAGACCGCAGCCGACTCCGGCACCGCAGCCGCCACCGACGCCGACACCGGCACCAGCCGGGCCGGCGCCTGGGCCGCCGTCCGCCCGCTGCTGCTGCGCATGCACTTCTACGCGGGCGTGCTCATCGCCCCGCTGCTGTTCCTCGCCGCCGTCACCGGCCTCCTCTACGCCCTCTCCTTCCAGGCCGAGAAGATCGTCTACGCCGACGAACTCACGGTCTCCGCCCCGGCGGCCGGAGCCGTCGCCCGCCCGCTCTCCGAGCAGGTCGCCGCCGCCACCGCCGCCGCCCCCGAGGGCGAGGTCGTCTCCGTCTGGCCGGCGCCCGACGCCGAGGCCACCACCAGGGTGCTCATGGAGGCCCCCGGCCTGGCCGAGGACATGAGCCTGACCGTCTTCGTCGACCCCTACACCGCGCGGGTCCGCGGGCAGCTGGAGACCTCCGGCGACGCCCTGCCCCTGCGCGCCTGGCTCTCGGGCCTGCACGCCAACCTCCAGCTCGGCGAGACCGGCCGGATGTACAGCGAGCTCGCCGCCAGCTGGATGTGGGTGGTCGCCCTCGGCGGCCTCGCGCTCTGGATCGGCCGCCGCCGCACCCGCCGCGCCGCCCTCGTCCTGCCCGACCGCAAGGCCACCGGCCGCCGCAAGACCCTCTCCTGGCACGCCACGGTGGGCCTGTGGGCCACCGCCGGCCTGGTCGTCCTCTCCGCGACCGGCCTGACCTGGTCCACGTACGCCGGCGAGAACATCGGGCAGCTCCAGGACCGCCTCGGCGGGGCCACCCCGTCCGTCTCCGCCGCGCTCGACGGCGCCGCCGGCGGCGGCGACGAGCACGCCGGCCACCACGGCCACACCGGCACGGCCCCCGCACCCCAGGGCCGGGACGTCGGCATCGACCGCGTGGTCGAGGCCGCGAAGCAGGCCGGGGTCACCGAGAGCCTCCAGATCTCCCTGCCCGCCGAGGGCAAGGGCTACGTGGTCAAGGAGCGCGACAAGCAGTTCCCCGTCCACCTCGACGCCGTCTCCGTGAACCCCGCGGACGGCAGCCTCATCGACAGCCTCCGCTTCGCCGACCACCCCCTCCTCGCCAAGCTGACCCGCTTCGGCATCGACGCCCACATGGGCGTCATGTTCGGCCTGGTCAACCAGCTGCTGCTGGCCGCGCTCGCGCTCGCCGTGATGTTCCTCGTCTTCTGGGGCTACCGCATGTGGTGGCTGCGCCGCCCGACCAAGGACCGCAGCCTGTCCTTCGGCCGCCCGCAGCCGCGCGGCGCCTGGCGCCGCCTCCCGGTCACGGCCCTGCTGCCGGCGGCCGCCTGCACCGCCCTCGTCGGCTGGTTCGTCCCGCTGCTCGGGATCAGCCTGGTGGCCTTCCTCGTCCTGGACGCCGTCCTCGGCCTGGTGGCGCGCCGCAAGGCGGCCGCCGCGTAACGGGAGCCGGACCGTACGCCGGTGGGCCCGCACTCCGTCCGGGAGCGCGGGCCCACCGCCGTTCTCGCGCGCGTGCGCGCGCCGCCGGTCAGGGCGCGTACTTGTAGCCCACCCGGCGGACCGTCTGGATCGCCCCGCGGTTGGCCGCGCCCAGCTTGCGCCGCAGCCGGGCGATGTGGACGTCGACCGTCCGGCCGTCGCCCACGTGGCCGTAGCCCCAGACCGTGGTGACGAGCTGGTCCCGGCTGTGCACCCGGTGCGGGTTCGCCACCAGGTGGGCCAGCAGCTCGAACTCCAGGTAGGTCAGGTCCAGCAGCTTCCCGTCCACCTCGGCGGTGCGCTGCGCGGAGTCGATCCGTACGAGGGCGTCCCCCTCGGGTGCGGCGGGGGCGGGGGCCGCCTGCGGCGGTGCGAAGACGGCCGGGGGCTGCTGGTCGGCCGGCACGAGCACCAGGTAGCCGACCATCGGCGGCCGTCCCGGCAGCGTGGGCAGGGTGTGCGGGGGAGCCGGCAGCCAGGTGGCGCCGGGCGGCAGGAAGTCGGCCACGGCCGGTGCCCGCACCTCGTCGCGTTCGACGGCGCGCAGGCGGTGCCGGGGGGAGGGGAAGGTCAGGGGGGCGGTCGCAGCGGAGGAGGCGGCAGGAGCGAGGGTACGGGTGTTCGCCATGAGTGGTCAGCTCTTTCACGCGGAGTCGTCGGCAGGGGACGTACGTCGTTCCGCGCAGACCGAAGGCCTGTCAGGGCAGTCGATGCCTGGAGGCGTTAGAGGGCCGGCGCGTTCTTCGCGCGGCAACACACCCGGTCGAAGTCGTGGTGCTGACGGGAGGGCCAGAACGGTTCGAGGTCGCTGCGACCGGTCGAGGTGTGCGAGTGGCTGGCCATGGGGACATTCAAGCAGATGGTCGCTCCCGGCATCAGACCCCCTCTCACCTGGTGATACGGAATGTGGACCTCCGCAACTACTTCGGCAGGTCGGAGCCCTTCCCGAGGGTGCGGCGATGCAGATTCGAGATGCGGCGGGCCGTCCACGGACCGAGACGCACAGAGGCGCCCGCACGCGAACGGCGGGCGCCTCTGCCGGCGGTGGGCGGACGGCGGCCGGCCGGACCTGCCCGGACCGGCCCGCGCCGTCAGACCAGGCCGTCCTTCTCCAGGCCGGTGCAGCAGGTGTCCGTGATCAGACGGGTCACCACGTACGGGTCCACGTTCGCGTTCGGGCGGCGGTCCTCGATGTAGCCCTTGCCGTCCTTCTCGACCTGCCACGGGATGCGGACCGAGGCGCCGCGGTCGGAGACCCCGTAGCTGAACTCGTTCCAGGGGGCGGTCTCGTGCAGACCTGTCAGGCGCTCGTCGATGCCGGCGCCGTAGTTCTTCACGTGGTCGAGCGGCTTGCTGCCCTCGCCCAGCGCCTCGCACGCGGAGATGATGGCGCGGTAGTCCTCGCGCATCGCCTTCGTGGAGAAGTTGGTGTGCGCGCCCGCACCGTTCCAGTCGCCCTTCACCGGCTTGGGGTTGAGCGTCGCGGAGACGTTGAAGTCCTCCGCCGTGCGGTAGAGCAGCCAGCGCGCGATCCACAGCTGGTCCGCGACCTCCAGCGGGCCGAGCGGGCCCACCTGGAACTCCCACTGGCCGGGCATGACCTCGGCGTTGATGCCCGAGATGTCGAGGCCGGCGGCCAGGCAGTGGTCGAGGTGCTTCTCGACGATGTCGCGGCCGAAGATCTCGTCCGAGCCGACACCGCAGTAGTAGCCGCCCTGCGCGGCCGGGAAGCCGCCGACCGGGAAGCCCAGCGGGCGGACCCCGTCGAAGAAGGTGTACTCCTGCTCGATGCCGAAGATCGGCTCCTGGCCGGCGAACTTCTCGGCCACCGGGCGCAGCAGTGCACGGGTGTTGGACTCGTGGGGGGTCAGGTCGATGTTCAGGACCTCGCACAGCACGAGGATGCTGCCGCCGCCGCGGATCGGGTCCGGGCAGGAGAACACCGGCTGGAGCACGCGGTCGGAGGCGTGGCCCTCGGCCTGGTTGGTGCTGGACCCGTCGAAGCCCCAGATGGGCAGCTCGGCCACGTCCGCGGGGGCGCTCCCGGCGATGATCTTCGTCTTCGAGCGAAGCTTCGCCGTCGGCTCGGTGCCGTCGATCCAGATGTACTCAGCCTTGAAAGCCACGGGCCCCATCCTTCGGTGCGTCGCTCCGGCGCAGACTCTGCGGGTGCTGCGGTGATGCCCGCAGCGTGCCAATCCGCGATTTCCCGTCCGTTGCCCGGGTGTGAACCCCGTGTTACCGGGGTTTCAGCACCCTCCCGGGCGTCCGGGAGGGTGTCCGGAGCGGTACGGGGCCGGGCGTGGGGCACACTGTCCGCGTGAGCATTTCGTACGATTTGACGCCAGTCGAACGTTCCGACGATCGGCAGGCCGCCGCCCTGCCGCGGATCGGCCTGCTCGGCACCGGCCCCTGGGCCGCCCGCACCCACGCGCCCGCCCTCGCGGGGCACCCCGGCTCCGTCTTCGCCGGCATCTGGGGCCGCCGCCCCGAGGCCGCCGCGGAACTCGCCGGACCGTACGGCGTACCCGTGTACGAGGACCCGGACGCCCTGTTCGCCGACTGCGACGCGGTGGCCTTCGCCCTGCCCCCGGACGTACAGGCCCCCCTGGCCGTACGGGCCGCCGCGGCCGGCTGCCACCTCCTCCTCGACAAACCCGTCGCGACCACCGTCGCCGACGCAACGGCGGTGGCCGCTGCCGCCGCCCGCGCCGGGGTCGCCTCCGTCGTCTTCCTCACCCTCCGCTTCGCCGAGCCCGCCGCCGGCTGGGTCGCCGAACAGGCGGCCCGCGAGGGCTGGTTCACCGCCGACGCGCACTGGTACGGGTCCCTCTACGCGGAAGAGGGCCCGCAGAGCCCGTACGCGGCCTCGCCCTGGCGGCGCGAGAAGGGCGGGCTGTGGGACGTCGGACCGCACGCCCTGTCCGTGCTGATCCCCGTGCTCGGGGAGGTCACCGGCCTCACCGCGGTCCCCGGCCCCGCCGGCACCGTCCACCTGGTGCTGCGCCACGCCTCCGGGGCCTCCAGCACCGCCGCCCTGACCCTCGCCGCGCCCAGGGCGGCGTCCGGGGTCGGCATCGAACTGCGCGGCACCCACGGCGTGACCTCGCTGCCGGAGTGGACCGACGTGCCCGGCGCCTTCCGGCGGGCCCTGGACGCCCTGCTGGCGGCTGCCCGCACCGGGGAGCCCCACCCGTGCGACGCCGCCTTCGGGCTGCGCCTGACGGAGCTCCTCGCCGAGGCCGAGGCGCAGCTGGGCGGCCGCCCTACTTGATGACCGCGTTCGCGGCGATGATGGCCAGCCCGATCGCCGCGTCCGCCACCCCGATGCCGACCGCCGAGCCCAACCCGTAGCCGAGCCGCAGCGCCACGAAGGCGCCCCAGGCGAAGAGCAGCGCGGTGTTCAGCCCGAGCCCGAACGCCGTCGCCGACTGCTCGCTCCAGCCCCAGAGCCCGGAGGCGAGCAGCAGCAGGACGGTGGGCAGGGTGGCCAGCACGAGCGGCCACTCGTCCAGCAGGGCCCGGCCCAGCAGCCGCCACCGGTGCCCGGCCGAACCGCGCCGGTGCGTGGCCATGTGGTGGGCGTAACCGTGGGCGAGACCGGCCGCGCCCGCGGTCACCAGGACCCAGGCGGCGTCGTAGTACGGGGTGTACGGCCCGGAATCACCTTGCAGCGCGGCCAGCAGGGCGCTCGCCAGGACCGTCCCGTACACACCGCCGAACATCCAGTCGGCGCCGTGCCGCGCCACCGGCGGCCTGGGCCGCCCCGCAACCGCCTGCCCGCCCAACGGGCCTCCTTCCGCCGCCCGCCAACGTACCGCTTCCGAAGGCTCCACCCCCGGACCCCGGCGCCCCGATCTCCGGCGGGGCGAAATCGCGTCGCCTGCCGTCCGGCGGGGCGCCGTCCGGCGGGGCGAAATCCAGCCCGTCCGGCGTTTGAGGACCGGGGTCCGGGGCGGAGCCCCGAAGTCAGTCCGCGGAACGCGCCAGCGCCTCCCGCACCGCCTCCGGCGTCCGCGCAACGACGGCACTGCCGTCGTCCGCAGTGATGATCGGCCGCTGAATCAGCTTCGGCTGCCGCGCCAGCTCCGCGATCCACCGCCCCCGCGCCCCCGCATCCCGCGGCCAGTCCTTCAGCCCCGCCTCCTTCGCCGCCGCCTCCCCCGTGCGCGTGATGTCCCACGGCTCCAGCCCGAGCCGCTCCAGCACGGCCCGGATCTCCTCCTCGGACGGCACGTCCTCCAGGTAGCGGCGCACCGTGTACGACGCCCCCTCCTCGTCCAGCAGGTGCAGGGCGCTGCGGCACTTCGAGCACGCGGGATTGATCCAGATCTCCATGCCCCCACGGTACCCGCGGGCCTTCCGAAGTGGCCGCTGGCCAGGGCCTTTTGTCAGTGCCCCGCCGTAAAATCGAAGCAGCAACAAACAGTCCGACACCACCCTTCGGGAGGCTGCCGATGACCGCTGCCGTATCCGTTTCCCCGCCGCAGAAGAAGCCCCTGCCGGCGGGCCTGCCCCGTGAGTGGTACGAGACGCACAACCGTCGCCTCAAGGCGATGCGCCTGGCGATATTCCTGCTCGACACCGGCACGTACGACGCGAAGCGGGCCACCAACCGCAAGATCCGCACCATGGCCGCCCGCACCGGCATCCGCCGCCCGTCCAACACGACGTGCCGGCTCGTGCGCAACCTGATCACCGGCCTGCAGGCCTGACCCCGCGCAACGGCCGGAGCCCCGGCACCCTCGCGGAGGGTGCCGGGGCTCCGGCGGCGACTGCGCGACTACCGCGCGTCCGGCTTAAAGGTCGAAGTACAGCTCGAACTCGTGCGGGTGCGGGCGCAGCTGGATCGGGGCGATCTCGTGCGTGCGCTTGTAGTCGATCCAGGTCTCGATGAGGTCCGCGGTGAAGACGCCGCCGGCCTGGAGGTACTCGTTGTCGTTCTCCAGGGCGGTGAGCACCGCGTCCAGGGAGGTCGGGACCTGCGGGACGGCCGCGTGCTCGTCGGGGGCGAGCTCGTAGAGGTCCTTGTCGATCGGCTCCATCGGCTCGATCTTGTTCTTCACACCGTCGAGGCCGGCCAGCAGCAGCGCCGAGAAGGCCAGGTACGGGTTGGAGGACGGGTCCGGCGCACGGAACTCGACGCGCTTGGCCTTCGGGTTCGAGCCGGTGATCGGGATGCGCATGGCGGCGGAGCGGTTGCGCTGCGAGTACACCATGTTGACCGGGGCCTCGAAGCCCGGCACCAGGCGGTGGTAGGAGTTCACCGTCGGGTTGGTGAAGGCCAGCAGCGACGGGGCGTGCTTGAGGATGCCGCCGATGTAGTAGCGGGCGGTGTCCGACAGGCCCGCGTAGCCGGTCTCGTCGTAGAAGAGCGGCTCGCCGCCCTGCCACAGCGACTGGTGGACGTGCATGCCCGAGCCGTTGTCGCCGAAGATCGGCTTCGGCATGAAGGTCGCGGTCTTGCCGTTGCGCCAGGCGACGTTCTTCACGATGTACTTGAAGAGCATCAGGTCGTCGGCCGCGGCGAGCAGCGTGTTGAACTTGTAGTTGATCTCGGCCTGGCCGCCGGTGCCGACCTCGTGGTGCTGGCGCTCGACCTGGAGGCCCTGGGCGTCCAGCTCGAGGGAGATCTCGGCGCGCAGGTCGGCGAAGTGGTCGACCGGGGCGACCGGGAAGTAGCCGCCCTTGTAGCGGACCTTGTAGCCGCGGTTGTTCTCCTCCTTGCCGGTGTTCCAGGCGCCGGCCTCGGAGTCGATGTGGTAGAAGCCCTCGTTCGCGGAGGTGGCGAAGCGCACCGAGTCGAACACGTAGAACTCGGCCTCGGGGCCGAAGTACGCGGTGTCGGCGATGCCGGTGGAGGCGAGGTACGCCTCGGCCTTCTTCGCGATGTTGCGCGGGTCGCGGCTGTAGGCCTCGCCCGTGATCGGGTCGTGGATGAAGAAGTTGATGTTCAGCGTCTTGTCGCGGCGGAACGGGTCCAGGCGCGCGGTCGACAGGTCGGCGCGCAGGGCCATGTCCGACTCGTGGATCGCCTGGAAGCCGCGGATCGAGGACCCGTCGAAGGCGAGCTCCTCGGACGGGTCGAACGCCGCCGCCGGGATGCTGAAGTGCTGCATCACACCGGGCAGGTCGCAGAAACGGACATCAACGAACTTGATGTCGTTGTCCGCGATGTACTTCTTCGCGTCGTCGGCGTTCTGGAACATCCAACTCCTCCTACTCCCGACCCCCCGGGCAGGGGCGGGCTGCATAGCTCGTGGTGCGTCAGTGCGGTGGCGCACGCTGGTCCCGACCATAAGCAGGCGGGATTTCTCAAGCATGACCCATTTGTTTCGCACAAGTTAACCGGCGCCCCGTCGAGGGCGCCCGAAGGGCGCGTGCGGCGTCCGGGTACCGTGGACGGGTGGACAACAGGCAAGCAATCGGATCCTGGCTCTCCGGCCCCCGCTCGACCGCCGAGGAGATGGGCGTCGACTTCGGGTACCCGGGGGAGCGCCTGGGGCTGCCGCAGCAGGGCCCCGGGTCGGTCGCCCGCTTCGGCCGCCGGGCCGCGGCCCTCGCCGTGGACTGGGTCGCCTGCCAGCTGATCGCATACGGGCTGATCACCGGCGGTGACATGAGCGCCACGGGCAACTGGACCCTCCCGCTCTTCGTCGCGCTCGTCGTCCTGACCGTGGGCACCGTCGGCTCCACGCCCGGCAAGCGGATCATGGGCCTGCGGGTGGTCGCCGAAGGCGGCGGCCGGCTCGGCTTCCTCCGCGTGGTCCTGCGCACCGTGCTGCTGGCCCTGGTGATCCCCGCGGTCATCTGGGACCGCGACGGCCGCGGCCTGCACGACCGCCTCGCCCGCGCCGTCCAGGTCCGCATCTAGCGCACCCGGGACCGGGCGCGTACGAGACCGGGACGCGACGCGTACGAGAGGGGCCCCGCACCGTCACGGTGCGGGGCCCCTCTCGTACGCGAAGCGGGTCAGCTGCCGAGCGCGAGCGGCAGGTCAGCGCATCTTTCCGCCGCGGGGCATCTTCATGCCCTTCGGCATGGGGCCCTTCGGCAGCGGCATGTTGCTCATCAGGTCGCCCATGGCGCGCAGCCGGTCGTTGACCGTGGTGACCTGCGGGCCGGCCAGCACGCGCGGGTACTTCAGCAGCGTGGTGCGGACCTTCTTGAGCGGCACCTCGCCCTCGCCGTTGCCGACGATGATGTCGTGCACCGGGATCTCGGGCAGGATGCGGGCCATCTTCTTCTTCTCGGCGGCCAGCAGGCTCTTCACCCGGTTCGGGTTGCCCTCGGCCACGAGGACGATGCCGGCCTTGCCGACCGCGCGGTGGACGATGTCCTGGCTGCGGTTCATCGCGACGGCGGGGGTCGTGCTCCAGCCCCGGCCGACGTTCTCCAGCACCGCCGCGGCCGCGCCCGGCTGGCCCTCCATCTGCCCGAAGGCCGCCTGCTCGGCGCGCCGCCCGAAGACGATCGCCATCGCCAGGAAGGCCACCAGGAAGCCCAGGATGCCCAGGTACACCGGGTGCCCGATCAGGAAGCCGATCCCGAGGAAGACGCCGAGGGTGATGATGCCGATGCCCGCGACGATGAGCCCGACCTTGGGGTCGGCCTTGCGGGTCATCTTGTACGTCAGGGCGATCTGCTTGAGTCGCCCGGGGTTCGCAGCGGCAGCTGCGTTTGCCTTCCTCGCCATGTAGCGAAGTTTACGTGGCCTACGGCGTACGGGAAGCCGCGGCCTCGAGTACGTGCTCGGTTTCGACCCGGTCGTGGGCCCGGCGGCGGTCCTCCAGGACGGCGGTCCAGGCGTTGCGGCGGGCCGTGCGCATGAGCAGCGATTCCACGGCGCGGAAGGCGTCGGAGACTCTCGGGATGGCGATGGCGTGTACAGGCGCGGCCTGCATGGTGTCGATCCCTTCTCGGAGCTGCGCAGCCGGGGGTGTGCGGTGCGTGCAGCTAGCGTCACTGATTGGTGTTACCAGCGCGTGACCGGCCGGTCAAACGGTGATGAAAGCTTGATCGGACGGTGTTGGGGCTCCCGACACGCGGAAGCGGCCCGCCCCGGCCCCTCCCACCTGGGAGGGTTCGGTGCGGGCCGCCTCGACACGCTGCTACTGCAAAGTAGCTTCTTGTGCGCGAATTCACACGCCGCGCGGGGGAAGCCTCAGACCTGGGTCCGCTTCTCCATCGCCTGCTGGTACAGCCGCCCGGCCCGGTACGAGGAGCGGACCAGCGGGCCCGACATCACGCCGGAGAAGCCGATCTCCTCGGCCTCCTTCGCGAGCTCCACGAACTCGTCGGGCTTCACCCAGCGCTCCACGGGGTGGTGCCGCGGGGAGGGGCGCAGGTACTGCGTGATCGTGATGAGCTCGCAGCCCGCCTCGTGGAGGTCCTTCAGCGCCTCGCTGACCTCCGCGCGCTCCTCGCCCATGCCGAGGATCAGGTTGGACTTGGTGACCAGGCCGTACTCGCGAGCCTTGGTGATCACGTCCAGGGAGCGCTCGTAGCGGAAGCCGGGGCGGATCCGCTTGAAGATGCGCGGGACGGTCTCGACGTTGTGCGCGAAGACCTCGGGGCGGGAGGCGAAGACCTCCTCCAGGAGCTCCGGCACCGCGTTGAAGTCGGGGGCCAGCAGTTCGACCTTGGTGTGGCCGCCCTCGCGGCCCGCGGTCTGCTGGTGGATCTGGCGCACGGTCTCCGCGTACAGCCAGGCGCCGCCGTCCGCCAGGTCGTCGCGGGCGACGCCGGTGATCGTGGCGTAGTTCAGGTCCATGGTGACCACGGACTCGCCCACGCGGCGGGGCTCGTCCCGGTCCAGGGCCTCGGGCTTGCCCGTGTCGATCTGGCAGAAGTCGCAGCGCCGGGTGCACTGGTCGCCGCCGATGAGGAAGGTGGCCTCGCGGTCCTCCCAGCATTCGTAGATGTTCGGACAGCCGGCCTCCTGGCACACCGTGTGCAGCCCCTCGCCCTTCACGAGGTTCTGCATCTTCGTGTACTCGGGACCCATCTTCGCCCGGGTCTTGATCCACTCGGGCTTGCGCTCGATGGGGGTCTGGCTGTTGCGGACCTCCAGGCGCAGCATCTTGCGTCCGTCGGGTGCGACTGCGGACACGACCGGCTCCCTGTGACTCTTCGATTCCTCGGCGCCCACCAGGGTACGCCCGTAATTCGTACGCTCTTACGCTCGGCCAACCTGGGACTGGCCCGGTGCTTTCCCGGACCGGCCCCCGGAGGGTCAGGCGCTCGCGGCCGGCTCGACCGTGCGGGGGCGCAGGTCGGCGTTCTCCAGGACGTCCTTCAGGTGGCGCTCGGCCACCGGCAGGACCTCCTCGATCGTGATCTCGCGGCCCAGCTCGGCTGCGAGGGAGGTCACACCGGCATCGCGGATCCCGCACGGGATGATCCGGTCGAACCAGGTGCTGTCGGGGTTCACGTTCAGCGCGAAGCCGTGCATGGTGACGCCCTTGGCCACGCGGATACCGATGGCGGCGAGCTTGCGGTCCTCGCGGCGCTGGCCGGCGTTGGAGGGCGCGTACTCGGGGCCGTTGAGCCGCGGGTCGAACTCCTCGTCCGTCAGCCGCGGGTCGAAGTCGAGCGAGAGGCCCCCGAGGGACCGCCGGTCCGTGCCCTCGGTCGCGTCGCCCAGCACCCAGACCCCGCTGCGGCCTTCGACCCGTGTGGTCTCCACGCCGAACTCGGCGGCGGTGCGGATCAGGGCCTCCTCCAGGCGGCGCACGTGGGCGACCACGTCCACCGGCCGCGGCAGCTTCATGATCGGGTAGCCGACCAGCTGGCCCGGGCCGTGCCAGGTGATCTTGCCGCCGCGGTCCACGTCCACGACGGGGGTGCCGTCGAGGGGGCGCTCGCTGTCGGCGGTGCGCCGGCCTGCCGTGTACACGGGTGGGTGCTCCACCAGCAGGCAGGTGTCCTCGATCTCGTCGGCGAACCGGGCCGCGTGCACCCGGCGCTGCTCTTCCCACGCCTCGGTGTACTCGACGGCGTCCGGCCCGAAGCCCAGACGGACAAACCGCAGCTCAGCCACTGCAGCGCCTCCTCGTAGAACCTGCTGTGTGCATGTAACGCACTCCAGCAAGGGTACGGCGGCGCTCCGGCGGCAGGCAGGCGGGTCTTCTACGCCCTCCTGACCTGGCGGTTCTTCGTGCCGGGGGTGGCGCGGGCCGCGCGGCCGCGGGGCCGGTCCGGGTCCTCGTCGGCCCGCGGCAGCCGCCGGTGGCCCTCGGAGTGGTCGTTCACCCAGCCGCACACCCCGCAGGCGTACCGGCCGTCGAGCCCCGCGATCAGCGTCCCGCAGCGGCGGCACTCCGCCTCCGTGATCTCCGGGGCGGGCAGGGGGTCGGTCGGATCGTGCGGGGTCATGCCGGGCAGCCTACGCAGGGCATCGGGGGTGATCCGTAAAGGCCCCTCCCCGTTCTTCGCACGATCGGATGAATGTGGGGCAGAGGGGGCGGTAACCGGGGAGTTGGCCGCTACATTCACGCCGTTCATCAGGGCCGGGAGTCCGGTCCGGTAAGTCAGGAGACCGTGTAGCCGATGACGGAACGACCTCCGCAGCGCGTCCCCAACCGGCAGCTCGCGGCGCTGATCGCAGAAGCGGGTTTCTCCAATGCCGGGCTCGCCCGCCGGGTCGACCAGCTCGGCCTCGAACACGGTCTGGACCTGCGGTACGACAAAACCTCGGTGACCCGGTGGCTGCGCGGCCAGCAGCCCCGCGGCACCACCCCCGCCCTGATCGCCGAGGTCTTCACCCGCCGGCTCGGCCGCCGGCTCTCGGCCCAGGACCTGGGCCTCGACGCGTGCGCCCCGGTCTACGCCGGGCTGGAGTTCGCGGCCACCCCCGAGGAGGCCGTGGACATCGCCAGCGGGCTGTGGCGCAAGGACTCCGGGAGCCACGCCGAGCTGCGGAAGATCGCCTTCACCCCGGCCGGACTGGTGGTCCCCAGCCGGGACTGGCTGATCGGGCGGGCCGACGAGCGGGTGGGCCGCGGCGAGGCACCGGCCGGCCCGCGGGTGCCCGGGCAGCCCCGCACCGCCGCCGTGCCCCGGCAGCGGCAGATCGACCGCGGCCCCGGCCAGCGGGTCACCGGCGGGGACATCGCCGCCCTGCGCTCGGTGTCCGAGCTGTTCCGGGCCCTCGACCACGCCTACGGCGGCGGCCACGCCCGGCAGGCCCTCGTGCGGTACCTGGAGCACGAGGCCGAGCCCATGCTGCGCGGCACCTACGGGGAGACCACCGGGCGGCGGCTGTTCGCGGCCGCTGCCGACCTGACCCGGCTCGCGGGCTGGACCTCGTACGACATCGCCGCCCACGGGCTCGCCCAGCGGTACTACGTCCAGGCCCTGCGGCTGGCCCAGGCCGCGGGGGACCGGGCGTACGGGGCGTACGTGCTGGTCACGATGAGCCGGCAGGCGGTCTACCTGGGGCACGGGCGGGAGGCGGTGCAGCTGGCCCGGGTGGCCCAGCAGGGGGTGGGCTCCGGCGCGCCGCCGGTGGTCCAGGCCCTGCTGCACGCGGCCGAGGCGCGCGGCCACGGGGTGCTCGGCGAGGTGCGGGCCTGCACCGCCTCGCTGGTCCGGGCCGAGCGGGCGCTCGGTGCGGCCCGGCCGGGCGACGACACCCCGCACTGGGCGCGGGCCTTCGACGAGGCCCAGCTCGCGGACGAGTTCGGGCACTGCCACCGTGACCTCCAGCAGTACCGGGCCGCCGCCCAGCACGCCGAGCGCTCGCTCCAGCTGCGCTCGCCCGCCTATGCGCGCTCCCGGCTGTTCTGCCGGATCGTGCTGGCCACGGCCCGGCTCGGGCTGGGCGAGCTGGACCAGGCGTGCACGCTGGGCGCCGAGGCCGCACAGCAGGCGCTGGAGATGCGCTCGGCACGCGCGGTGGAGTACGTACGGGACTTCGAACGGCGCCTGGAGCCCTACCGGGACGCGGCCGCGGTACGGACGTACCGGGACCGGGTGGCGGCGCTGCTGTAGGGGGACCCGGCGCGCAGGTTGCGTGCGGGGGTGCGGGGCGGGCGGCCGTCGAGCCTCCCGCCCGCAGGTGGGGGAGGGCCGGACGGCCGCCCGCGTTCGGGTCGGGCCGTGCCCGGGTCGGGCCCGGGTTCAGGCTGCGGCCGGGACCGCCAGGCGCGGTGGGACGGCCGGGACACCGAAGTCGCGCAGGACCGAGCGGGCCGCGCGGCGGGCCGAGTGCAGCGCGCCCTGCACGCTGTTGAGGTCCCGGTGGTCCCCGCACACGTACAGCCCGGCCAGCACCCGCACCCGCCGGTACACGTCCTGCGGCGGGGGCATGGCCGGCACCGCCTCCGGGGTGTGGTGCACGGCCAGCAGCTCCCAGTCCGTGGTCGGGGTCCCGTACAGCTCCGCCAGGTGGGTGCGCACCGCCCGCTCGGACGGCTGCGCGGCCCCCAGGACCGTGGACGTGACCAGGACCCGCCCCCGGGGCGCCCGGGCGGGATCGACCGCGCTCATCACCGCCGTGTGCGCGACGGGCCCGCGCCCCTCCCCGTCGAGGAGCAGGGCGGTCTCGGCCGCGGGCCCCGCGGGGGCGGCCGGAGCGGTGTGGTGCAGCACGGTCACGGGGTGGAACTCCGGCACCCGCAGCCCGGGCAGCAGCTCCGCGGCCGCCCGGGCCCCGGTGGCCAGCAGCACCGAACGGCAGCGGAACTCGCCGTGCTCCTCGGTGGTGACCACGCTCGTGGACACCGACCGCACCCGGACCCCGGTGTGCAGGGTGCCCGGCGGCAGCCCGGCGGCCAGCAGGTCCGGCAGGGCGGCCGCGCCGCCTTCCGGCACCGCGAGCCGGCCCAGCGCGAAGGAGCGCAGCGCCAGGTCGGCGCACCGCCGGGAGGTGCTCAGCTCCGGATCGGAGAGCAGGGCCGCCAGCAGGGGGCGCAGCACCCCGTTGAAGGTGCGGGGCAGGGCGGCGGCCGCGGTCCGGTCGGGCCGGGCCAGCAGTCGCTCCTCCGGGGTGGCGGCGAGCCGGCCGAGGGCCGCGCTCAGCCGGGCCTGGTCCAGGGAGCGGGTGGCCAGGGCCCGGGCGGCGGTCCGGGCCCCCGGGCCGACCCGCCCCCGGCCGCCGGCCGGCGTGACCACCGGACGGCGGCCCTCGCCGTGTACGAGCACCCCGGGCGCGAAGGTCTTCAGCCGCAGCTCCGCGAGGGCGGAGGTGCTGCCGAGCTCCGGGTACGAGGTGTTGAGCAGGTGTCCGATGCGGTCGAGCCGGAAGCCGTCCACCTCGTCGGTGGCCATCCGGCCGCCCGGCCGGGGGGCCGCCTCCAGGACGGTGACGGATATTCCGGCGTTGATGAGGTGGTGTGCCGCCGACAGTCCCGAGACTCCGGCTCCCACAATGACGACGTCCGCGTGGTGTGCGCTGCTGAGCACGTGCCCCTCCCCGAGGTCGGCGCGGCTGGTGGGGATCCTCCTTCCCCCAACCACCCCCGGGAATACCCGAGTTCGCTCCCCGGGTGGGCGCAAGTCCGGTCGCATGTGGTCGCACGACGGTCGCACAACGGTCGCTTTCGGTCTACCTGCCGAAGTCGCGCCGGTGCGCCCCCGGGCCGGAGTTCAGCGCTCCGCCGCAGCCAGGGCGGCCCGCAGGGCGTCGTCGATCTCCGGGAAGGTGAAGCGGAAACCCGACTCCAGCAGCCGCCGGGGCACCGCCCGCTGACTGCCCAGCACGTCCTGGGCCAGCTCGCCCAGCGCCAGCCGCAGGGCGGCCTCCGGCACCGCGCACACCGTCGGCCGGTGCAGGACCCGGCCCATGGCCGCGGTGATCTCACGGTTCGTCAGGGCCTCCGGCGCCACCACGTTCACGGGACCGGACAGCGCGGGCGTGTCGACGAGGTGGCGCAGCGCGGCGACCTCGTCGTACAGCGAGATGAAGCTCCAGTACTGCCGGCCGTTGCCCAGCCGCCCCCCGAGCCCCGCCCGGAACAGCGGGAACATGCGCCCCCACGCGCCGCCCGTGCGCGACACCACCAGGCCGTTGCGGGCCAGCACCACCCGCACCCCGGCCGCCGCGGCGGGGGCCGTCGCCCCCTCCCAGGCGGCGCACACCTCGGGCAGGAACCCCCGGCCCAGCGGGGAGTCCTCGTCCAGCACCCGGTCCCCGGCGTCCCCGTAGCAGCCCACCCCGGAGGCGCTCACCAGGACCGCGGGCGGCTCGTCCATGGCGGCGATCGCCCGGGACAGGGCCGTGGTGCCCGCCACCCGGCTCTCCCTGATCTCCCGCTTGTACGCCTCCGTCCAGCGGTGTTCCCCGATGCCCGCGCCCGCCAGGTGCACCACCGCGGCGCAGCCCGCCAGCCCGGCCGGATCCACGGTGCCCCGCTGCGGGTTCCACGCCGCCTCGTCCGGCCCGTGCGGCGGCCGCCGCACCATCCGGACCACCTCGTGCCCGTCGGCCCGCAGGGACCGCACCAGTGCCTTGCCGATGAGCCCGGACGCGCCGGTGACCGCAATACGCATGCCCCCATCCTGCCCGCCCGCACGCCGGACCGGGGCGGCTCGGCCGGCTACGCGCCGATCCAGCGGCCGACCACGTACGTCACGGCCATCGCCAGGGCCCCGCCCGCCGCGTTGCGCAGCACCGCCCGGAGCCGCGGGGCGGCTCCCAGCTGCGCGCTGACCAGCCCGCACACGGCCAGGGCGGCCAGCACCGCGGCCACCGTCACCGGCACCCGCAGCCGGGCCGGCGGCAGCAGGATCGCCAGCAGCGGCAGCAGCGCCCCGGCCGTGAAGGCCAGGAAACTGGCGGCCGCGGCGTGCCAGGGATTGGCCAGCTCGTCCGGCTCGATGCCCAGCTCCACCCGCGCGTGCGCGCGCAGCGCATCCCGCGCGCTCAGCTGCTCGGCGGCCTCGCGGGCCACCTCCCGGCTCAGCCCGCGCTCCTGCAGCAGGTCCGCCAGCTCGTCGAGTTCCGCCTCGGGATCGGCCGCCAGCTCCTGCCGCTCGGCGTCCAGCGCGGCCCGCTCCGAGTCGCGCTGCGAGCTGACCGACACGTACTCGCCCGCCGCCATCGACAGCGAGCCGGCCAGCAGCCCGGCCACCCCGGCCGCGAGCAGCGAGGCGCGGGAGGTGGTGGCGCCCGCCACGCCGACGACCAGGCCCGCGGTCGAGGTGATCCCGTCGTTCGCGCCGAGCACCCCGGCGCGCAGCCAGTTCAGCCGGGTGCTCATCGCCCCGGGCCGGTTCGCTTCCGTCACGGGACCACTGTCGGGTCCGCGCCCGTCCGGGGCCACCCGGGGTGCGCGGGCGGCGCGGGCGTACGAGGGTGAGGGGGTGAGGATCAGGCGCCGAGCGGCGGAGCCGGGCTGGCTGCGCGGGGCGCCGCCGCCCCGGTGGGCCCGGGTGGCGCCGGTCGTCGCGCTGGTGCTGCTCTCGGCCGCCCAGCTGCTCACCCCCGCCAGCGTGGAGCTGGGCTTCTTCCTCGCGGCGGTGCCCCCGGTCGCGGCCTTCTCGTACGGTGCGGCCGGCACCTCGGTGTTCGCGGGCGTGGTGCTCGTCCTGCTGGGCGTCCCGCACCTGAGGGTGGCGCACGCCCGCGGCACCGACCTGGCGACGGTGGCCGCGGTGGGGCTGCTGAGCGTGGTCCTGTCCTGGGTGCGGCGGCGCCGGGACCAGCAGCTCGTGAGCGTACGGACGGTCGCCGAGGCGGCCCAGCTCGCGGTGCTGCCCCCACTGCCGGAACGGGTGGGTCCGGTGCGCTGCTCGGGGCTCTACCGGGCGGCGCAGCGCGGCACGCTCGTCGGCGGGGACCTGTACGACGTACGGGACGGGCCCTACGGGGTGCGGGCCCTGGTCGGGGACGTGCAGGGGCACGGGCTGGCGGCGGTGGGCACCGTGGCCGCACTGCTCGGCGCCTTCCGCGAAGGGGTCCTCGACGACGCCGAACTGACCGCGGTGGCGGCCCGGCTGGACCGGCGGCTCGTCACCGACTCGGCAGGGGTGCCGCACGCGGAGCTCTTCGCGACGGCCGTGCTGCTGGAGTTCCCGCCCGGGCAGCGGGCCGTACGGGTGCTGTGCTGCGGGCATCCGCCGGCGGTGCTGGTGCGGGGTCGGACGGCGGGGGAGGTGGCGGCGGACACGGGGGTGCCGCTGGGGCTGGGGCTGGCGGGAGTGGCGCCGGCGGGCGTGGCCACGGTGCCGCTGCTGCCGGGGGACCGGCTGCTGCTGCACACGGACGGGATCACGGAGGCGCGGGATGCGGGCGGGGCCTTCTATCCGCTGCTGCTGCGGCTTCCCTTCCTCCTGGCGGAGGGGGCCGACCTTGCGGGTGCCGTCTGGCGCGACCTGACCCGCTTCACGGACGGCCTCACGGACGACGTGGCCCTGCTCGTCCTCTCGCGCGACCCTGCCCCGGGGGCTCCGCCCCCGGATCCCCGCGCCTCAAGCGCCGGCGGGGCTTGATCCTGGTCCGCAGTAACTTCGGCCCGCAGGTGAAGGCCCGGCGGGGGCGAAGCACCGCCCGTCCGGCGTTCGAGGACCGGGGGTGCGGGGCGGAAGCCCCCGAAGGGCGTGCGGCGGTCAGGACAGCAGCGCGAGGCCGCCCGTGAGGCGGGCGAGGCAATGGAGGGCCAGGTCCGCGGGGGAACCGGGGCCGGCGGTCGGGGCGTCCCCCACCGCCCAGACCTCCAGCGCGATCCGGATCGCATCCGTGGCCGCGGCCGCGAGCAGCCGCACCTCCAGCGGGTCGGCACCACCCCCCGCCAACCGCCCCAGCACCGGCACCAACCGCTCCTCGGAATCCTGGTTCACCCGGTACCAGACCGCCCGCAGCGCCGGATCGTCCGCGGCTGCCCGCAGCAGCCCCCGGGTCCACCGCAGCGCCTCCTCCCCTTCCGGCGGCACCGTCAGCGCCTCGGCCACGGCCCGTTCCAGCGCCTCCCGCAGGGGCGCGCCGGGGCCGCGCGGCTCGGCGGCCTCCAGCAGGCCCCGCCACGCGTCGCCGCCGCGCGCCAGCAGCGGGGCCACCGCGTCCTGCTTGCTGCGGAAGTAGCGGTAGAAGGTGCGCAGGGCCACCCCCGCCGCGTGCGCGATGTCCTCGGCGGTGGTCCCGTCCGGACCGTGCTCCGCGAACAGCGCGCACGCGGCGCGCGCGATGTCGAGCTGGGTGGCGGCCTTGCGGCGCTCGGTCAGGGACTGCGGGCCGGGACCGGCGCTGGGCGTGTAGGGGCGCGGGGACTTCACCCCGGAAGCCTACGCCGCCGCTCCCTCGGATGGCGTGAAATGACACTCTGGCAAAACGTGCCAGTTTCTCGGTACGCTCGAAGGGCCGGACCCCGTCCCACCCCACCGCCACGGAGAACCCATGAACCGCTACGAAGGCCGCCGCGTCCTGATCACCGGAGCAGGCTCCGGCATCGGCCGGGCCACCGTCCACCGCATCCTCGCCGAAGGCGGCCGGGTCCACGCCGCCGACGTCAGCGAGGCCGGACTCAAGACCACCGCCGAGCAGGCCGAGGCCGCCGGCACGGCCGACCGGCTCACCACCGCCCTCCTCGACATCTCCGACGAGGCCGCGGTCACGGCGGGCGTGGCGGCCGCCGTGGACGCCCTCGGCGGCATCGACGTACTCGTCAACGCGGCCGGAATCCTCCGCTCCGAGCACACCCACAAGACCACCCTGGACCTGTGGAACGCGGTGATCTCGGTCAACCTGACCGGCACCTTCCTGATGGTCCGCGAGTCCCTCCCCGCCCTGCTCGCCGGGGACCGGCCCGTCATCGTCAACTTCAGCTCCACCTCGGCCTCGTTCGCCCACCCCTACATGTCGGCGTACGCGGCCTCCAAGGGCGGCATCCAGTCCATGAGCCACGCCCTGGCCGCCGAGTACAGCAAGCAGGGCCTCCGGGTCGTCTGCGTGGCCCCCGGCTCCATCGAGAGCGGCATGACCACCGGCCACGGCCCCGGCCTGCCCGAGGACACCGACTGGTCGCTGTTCGCCAAGCTCGCCCCCGCCATCGGACAGGGCTTCGCCGGCCCGGAGACCGTCGCCGGCGTGGTCGCCATGCTCGGCTCCGAGGACGGCGCCTTCATCACCGGCACCGAGATCCGCATCGACGGCGGCACCCACTACTGACCGAGCCCGCAGGCGGCGGTCAGGACCGGAAGCGGTCCCACAGCCGGGGGAAGCGCTCCGCGAGCACGGCTTCGTTCTCGAAGTCCAGCGCAGTCCCCTCCGGCTCCGCCGCCTGCAGCGGCACCCCCAGGTCCGGCGCCACCGCCCCCGTGAGCTGCTCGTACGCCTCGTCGGCCGCGTACCCCAGCTCCTCCCCGTCCCCGTCCACCGCCTCGTCGAACTCGCCCAGCAGCTCGGCCAGCCGGTCCGGCTCGTGCAGGGCCCCCTCGAACACCTCGCGGCCCTGCCCGATCAGCCAGCACCGGAAGAAGTCGAACGCGTCGTCGCTCGCCCCGTCGAGGAGCACCCAGGCCGCCCCCCACAGGTCCCAGGTGTACGCCCGGTTGTACCGGGCCTCGAAATGCCGGGCGAAGTCCAGGACGGAGTCCGGGTCGAGCTGCAGCAGCCGCTCGACGAGCAGGTCGGCATGGTCCTCGGGGTCGCCCTCGGCGGCCTCGCGGGTGCTGTCGACGATCTCCCAGAACTCCGTCTCGTCCATCACAGCGTCCAGCATCACCGCTGCACGGGTGCCCCGCCACCGCGAGAATCCGTCGTATGGGAACTCAGCCGGACACCGAGAAGGACACGCGCGGGGGAACGCCCGGAGAAGCACCCCGGCCCGCGCCCGCCGCGGCCGGAGCACTCCGCGGAAAGGTCGCCCTGGTGGCCGGGGCCACCCGGGGCGCGGGCCGGGCCATCGCCGTGCAACTGGGCGCGGCCGGCGCCACCGTCTACTGCACCGGACGGACCAGCCGCACCGGACCGGCCCGCGCCAGTGAGGTGGGCCGCACCACCGAGACCATCGAGGAGACGGCCGAACTGGTCACCGCCGCCGGGGGCGAGGGCATCGCCCTGGTGGCCGACCACCTCGACCGGGAGCAGGTGCGCGGCGTGGTCGAGCGCATCGACGCCGGCCACGGCCGCCTCGACCTGCTCGTCAACGACCTCTGGGGCGGGGAGCACCTGGTGGTCTTCGGCAAGCGGATCTGGGAGACCGACCTCGACCAGGGCCTGCGCATGCTCGAACTGGGCGTCAAGAGCCACATCCTCACCAGCTGGCACGCCCTGCCGCTGCTGGTCCGCAACCCCGGCGGGCTCGTCGTGGAGATCACCGACGGTACGGCCGAGACCAACGAGCGCTTCCGCGAGAACTTCTTCTACGACCTGGCCAAGAACGGCCCGATCCGGATGGCCCGCACCCTCGCCCACGACCTGCAGGGCACCGGCTGCCACGCGGTGTCCGTCACCCCCGGCTGGCTCCGCTCGGAACAGATGCTGGAGGCCTTCGGGGTCACCGAGGCGAACTGGCGCGACGCCGTCGCCAAGGTCCCCGGCTTCGGGGTCTCCGAGTCCCCCGTGTACGTGGCCCGCGCGGTCGCCGCCCTGGCCGCGGACCCGGACGTCTCCCGCTGGAACGGCCAGTCCCTCTCCAGCGGGCAGCTGGCCCGGGTCTACGGGTTCACCGACGCCGACGGCAGCCGGCCGGACGCCTGGGCGTACATCCGGGAAGTCGAGATCGGCGGCGCCGACCGCTCCCCGGACGAGTACCGCTGAGGACCGGTCCCCGGCCGAGCCCCGCCGCGGACCCGTACGGACCCGCAACGGAACGAGCGGCCGCACCCCTCCCCCGGGGGTGCGACCGCTCGCGCTCACGGGGCGCCGCGCCTTACAGGCCGTAGCGCTCCCGGGCCTCCTTGACCGCGGAGGCCGGGACCTCGCCGCGGCGGGCCAGCTGGGCCAGCGCCGCGACGACGATCGACGGGGCGTCCACGCCGAAGTGGCGGCGGGCACCCTCGCGGGTGTCGGAGAGGCCGAAGCCGTCCGTGCCCAGCGAGGTGTAGTCGCCCGGGACCCACTGGCTGATCTGGTCCGGAACCTGGCGCATCCAGTCGGAGACCGCGAGCACCGGGCCCGGGGCGCCCTCCAGCACGCGGGTGACGTACGGGGTGCGCTCCTCGCCGCGCAGCAGGGCCTCGTCGCACTCCAGCGCGTCGCGGCGCAGCTCGCCCCACGAGGTGGCGGACCAGACGTCGGCGGCCACGTTCCAGTCGGCGGCCAGCAGCTGCTGGGCCTCCAGGATCCAGTGGATCGCCGTGCCGGACGCCATCAGCTGGATCTTCGGGGCCTCGGCGGCCGGCGCGTTCTCCAGGTCCGAGGCCCGGTTGAAGCGGTACAGGCCCTTGATGATGCCTTCCTCGACGCCCTCGGGCATCGCGGGCTGCACCTTCGGCTCGTTGTAGACCGTCAGGTAGTAGAAGACGTCCTCGGGGGTCTCGCCGTACATGCGGCGCAGACCGTCCTTGACGATGACGGCGATCTCGTACGCGAAGGCCGGGTCGTAGTTGAGCGAGGCCGGGTTCGTGGACGCGATCAGGTGCGAGTGGCCGTCCGCGTGCTGGAGGCCCTCACCGGTCAGCGTGGTGCGGCCGGCGGTGGCGCCGACGATGAAGCCCTTGCCGAGCTGGTCGGCGAGCTGCCACATCTGGTCGGCGGTCCGCTGCCAGCCGAACATCGAGTAGAAGATGTAGAACGGGATCATCGGCTCGCCGTGCGTCGCGTACGACGTGCAGGCGGCGATGAAGTCGGCCATGGCGCCGGCCTCGGTGATCCCCTCGTTGAGGATCTGGCCGTCCTTGGCCTCCTTGTAGTACATCAGCTGGTCGCGGTCGACCGGCTCGTACGTCTGGCCCAGCGGCGAGTAGATGCCGGCCGACGGGAAGAGCGACTCCATGCCGAAGGTGCGCGCCTCGTCGGGGACGATCGGCACCCAGCGCTTGCCGGTCTCCTTGTCCCGCATCAGGTCCTTGACCAGCCGGACGAAGGCCATGGTGGTGGCCATCTCCTGCTTGCCGGAGCCCTTGATCAGCGGGGCGAAGGAACGGTCCGCCGGGGCGGGCAGGGCCACGTGGTGGACCTTGCGGGCCGGGGCCGGGCCGCCGAGGGCCGCGCGGCGCTCGTTCAGGTAGCGGACCTCGGGGCTGTCCGCGCCCGGGTGGCCGTAGGGGACCTGGCCGTCGGCGAAGGCGCTGTCCGGGATCGGGAGTCCGAGCTTGTCGCGCATGCTCTTGAACTCGTCGATCGTCAGCTTCTTCATCTGGTGGTTCGCGTTCTTCGACTCGAACCCGGCACCCAGGGTGTAGCCCTTGACGGTCTGCGCGAGGATGACCGTCGGCGCACCCTTGTGCTCCAGCGCGGCCTTGTACGCGGCGTAGACCTTGCGGGGCTCGTGGCCGCCGCGCGAGGTGTGGAAGCACTCGGCGATCTTCGCGTCGGACAGCACGCCCGCGAGCTGCACCAGCTCGGCGTTGACCCCGAAGAAGTGGTCGCGGATGTACGCCACGTCGCGGGTCGCGTACGTCTGGAACTGCGCGTCCGGGACCTCGCGGAGGCGGCGGACCAGGGCACCCGTGGTGTCGAGCTGGAAGAGCTCGTCCCAGGCGGAGCCCCACAGGGTCTTGATGACGTTCCAGCCGGCGCCGCGGAACTGGGCCTCCAGCTCCTGGACCACGCGGAAGTTGGCGCGGACCGGGCCGTCGAGGCGCTGCAGGTTGCAGTTGATGACGAACGTCAGGTTGTCGAGCTGCTCGCGGGAGGCCAGGGCCAGGGCGGCGGTCGACTCGGGCTCGTCCATCTCGCCGTCGCCCAGGAAGGCCCAGACGTGCGAGTTGGCGGTGTCCTTGATGTTCCGGTTCTGCAGGTAGCGGTTGAAGCGCGCCTGGTAGATCGCGGAGAGCGGGCCGAGGCCCATGGAGACCGTGGGGAACTCCCACAGCCAGGGCAGGCGCCGCGGGTGCGGGTAGGAGGGCAGGCCGTTGCCGCCCGACTCCTGCCGGAAGTTGTCGAGCTGCTGCTCGGAGATGCGCCCGTCGAGGAAGGCGCGGGCGTAGATGCCGGGGGAGGCGTGGCCCTGGATGTAGAGCTGGTCGCCCGAGCCGTCGGCCTCCTTGCCCCGGAAGAAGTGCTGGAAGCCGGTCTCGTAGAGCCAGGCCGCCGAGGCGAAGGTGGCGATGTGGCCGCCGACGCCGTACTTGGAGCCGCGGGTCACCATGGCGGCCGCGTTCCAGCGGTTCCACGCGGTGATCCGGGCCTCCATCTCCTCGTCACCCGGGAACTCGGGCTCGGCGGAGGTGGGGATGGTGTTGACGTAGTCCGTCTCCAGCAGCTTCGGCAGGGCGAGCCCGGCGGCCTCGGCGTGGTGGAGCGTACGGCGCAGCAGGTACTCGGCACGGCGGGTGCCGGCGGCCTTCGCAACGGCGTCGAGCGACTGCGCCCATTCGGCGGTCTCTTCGCTGTCGCGGTCCGGGAGCTGGTCGAGCTCGCTCGGAAGCTTGGCTACGGGGTCGGACATCGGTGTGCGCCGCCTTCCGGACTGGAAACGGGGGTGGAGATGGGGGTCCCTGACGGGCAGGACAGGGCAGGCGGACCTGGTTGTGGTCCGCGGAAGACTGTAAATCCCTGATCGATGATCGATCAAACGATTGACGTGGAAATTTACTCGAATTGGCAAAGTCGGCATTGCGTGCCGCTTAACGGGGCACCGGGTGCCAGGGCATATGAAGGCAAAGCCGGACATCCCGCTGTGCGGGAGGGCGGGCTCCGAGCGGGGTCGGCGGCCCCCGGCCGGCGGGGGTCAGGACCCGTACAAGTCCTGACCCGGCGGTCCGGCCGGGCGGTCCGACCGCGTGGTCGGCCGGGGGGTCGGCCGGGCGGATCAGGCCCGCGGGGCGCAGCCGAGCACGTGCCGCCTGACCAGCAGGCCGATCTCCGGGTCGTTGCGCCGGAAGGCCTCGACGAGCATCTCGTGCTCCTCGGCGAACGCCTTCTGGACCGTGCCCAGCCACCGGATCGACAGGGCCGTGAACACCTCGATGCCCAGGCTCTCCCAGGTGTGGAGCAGCACGCTGTTGCCGGCCGCGCCCACCATCGCGCGGTGGAAGGCCACCGTGTGGCGCACCTGGGCCGTGCTGTCCTCCAGCCGGTCGGCCTCCCGCAGGGCCACCACGTGCGGTTCCAGCAGCCGGTCCAGCAGGGCGGCGTCCGAGGCCAGCCGGGGAGCGGCCAGCTCCGCGGCGATCTGCTCCAGGCCGGCGCGCACCGGGTAGATCTCGTCCAGGTCGGACGCGGTGAGGTTGCGGACGCGTACGCCCTTGTTCGGGGCCGACTCGATCAGCCGGAGGGTCTCCAGCTCGCGCAGTGCCTCCCGTACGGGGGTCTGGCTCACCGCCAGTTCGACCGCGATCCGGCGCTCCACGATCCGCTCGCCGGGCTTCCAGCGGCCGCTGACGATCCCCTCCACGATGTGCTCGCGGATCTGCTCGCGCAGCGAGTGCACGACGGGTGGGGTGATCATCGGGGCTTCATCTCCTGGGGCGCGCAGGGGCAGGGGCGGCATCGTGGTGCTGGCCTGAGCGTAGACAATACGGCGGCGCCCCCGCCCGGAAGTGCTCCGGGCGGGGGCGCCGACGTGAGGATCGTTACAACGGGGCCGGTCAGAGGCCCAGTTCGACCTCGAACTCGCCGGCCTCGAGGATCGCCTTGACTGCCGTCAGGTAGCGGGCGGCGTCCGCGCCGTCCACCAGGCGGTGGTCGTAGGAGAGCGACAGGTAGGTCATGTCGCGCACGGCGATGACCGTGCCCTCGGGGGTCTCGACGACCACGGGACGCTTGACCGTGGCGCCGATGCCCAGGATCGCGACCTGGTTCGGCGGCACGATGACCGTGTCGAACAGCGCGCCGCGCGAGCCGGTGTTGCTGATGGTGAAGGTCGCGCCCGAGAGCTCGTCCGGCGTGATCTTGTTGCCGCGGACCTTGCCGGCCAGGTCGGCCGTGGCCTTGGAGATGCCGGCCAGGTTGAGGTCGCCCGCACCCTTGATGACCGGGGTCATCAGGCCCTTCTCGGAGTCCACGGCGATGCCGATGTTCTCCGAGTCGAAGTAGGTGATGGTGCCCTCGTCCTCGTTGATCCGGGCGTTGACGACCGGGTGGGCCTTCAGCGCCTGGGCAGCGGCCTTGACGAAGAACGGCATCGGGGAGAGCTTGACGCCCTCGCGGGCCAGGAACGCGTCCTTGGCCTTGCCCCGCAGCTTCATGATCTTGGTGATGTCCACCTCGACCACGGAGGTCAGCTGGGCCTGCGAGTGCAGCGCCTTCATCATGTTGTCGCCGATGACCTTGCGCATGCGGGTCATCTTGACCGTCTGGCCGCGCAGCGGGGAGGCCTCGACGGCCGCGGCCTTCGGGGCTGCCGCGGCGGGGGCGGCGGCAGCCGGAGCGGCGGCGGCCTTGGCGGCCTCCGCAGCGGCGATGACGTCCTGCTTGCGGATGCGGCCGCCGACGCCGGTGCCCTGCACCTGCGACAGGTTGACGCCCGACTCCGAGGCCAGCTTGCGGACCAGCGGGGTCACGTAGGCACCCTCGCCACCGGCGGAGACCGGGGCGGCGGGGGCGGCCGGGGCGACCGGCGCGGCGACCGGGGCCGGAGCGGCCACGGGGGCCGGGGCGACCGGGGCGGCCGGGGCGGCGACCGGAGCCGGGGCGGCCACGGGGGCCGGGGCGGCGACCGGAGCCGGAGCGGCGACCGGGGCCGGAGCGGCCGCCGGAGCCGGGGCGGCGGGGGCGGCCGGGGCCGCGGGAGCCGCACCGGCGGTGCCGATGACGGCGAGACGGGCGCCGACCTCGGCGGTCTCGTCCTCGCCGACCAGGATCTCCAGCAGGGTGCCGGAAACCGGCGCCGGGATCTCGGTGTCCACCTTGTCGGTCGAGACCTCGAGCAGCGGCTCGTCGGCCTCGATGCTGTCGCCGACCGACTTCAGCCAGCGGGTGACGGTGCCCTCGGTGACGGACTCGCCCAGGGCGGGCAGCACCACGTCGGTGCCGGACGCGGCGGGGGCCGCGGCGGCGGGGGCGGCCGGGGCCTCGGCGACGGGCGCCGGAGCCGCGGGGGCCTCGGCGACCGGGGCCGGAGCCGCGACCGTCTCGGCGGCGGGCGCCGCGGCGGCCGCGGGGGCGCCGGTGCCGTCGTCGATGATGGCCAGCTCGGCGCCGACCTCAACGGTCTCGTCCTCGGCCACCTTGATGGAGGCGAGGATGCCGGAGGCCGGGGCCGGGATCTCGGTGTCGACCTTGTCGGTCGACACCTCGAGAAGCGGCTCGTCGGCCTCGACGCGCTCGCCTTCGGCCTTGAGCCAGCGGGTGACAGTGCCCTCGGTGACGCTCTCGCCGAGCGCCGGAAGGGTTACGGAAACCGCCATGGTTTCTGTTGCTCCTTACGAATTGCGGAAGTGGTCGTCGCGCCCGAGGGACTGCTAGTCGTGGGCGTGCAGCGGCTTGCCGGCCAGGGCCAGGTGGGCCTCGCCCAGGGCCTCGTTCTGGGTCGGGTGCGCGTGGATGAGCTGCGCGACCTCGGCCGGCAGGGCTTCCCAGTTGTAGATCAGCTGGGCCTCGCCGACCTGCTCGCCCATCCGGTCACCGACCATGTGGACGCCGACCACGGCACCGTCCTTGACCTGGACGAGCTTGATCTCGCCCGCGGTCTTCAGGATCTTGCTCTTGCCGTTGCCCGCCAGGTTGTACTTGAGGGCGACGACCTTGTCCGCGCCGTAGATCTCCTTGGCCTTGGCCTCGGTGATGCCGACGGAGGCCACCTCGGGGTGGCAGTACGTGACGCGCGGAACGCCGTCGTAGTCGATCGGGACGGCCTTCAGGCCGGCCAGGCGCTCGGCCACGAGGATGCCCTCGGCGAAGCCGACGTGCGCGAGCTGGAGGGTCGGGACGAGGTCGCCGACGGCCGAGATGGTCGGCACGTTGGTCTGCATGTACTCGTCGACCAGGACGTAGCCGCGGTCCATCGCGACGCCCTGCTCCTCGTAGCCCAGGCCCTGGGAGACCGGGCCGCGGCCGATGGCGACCAGCAGCACCTCGGCCTCGAAGGTCTTGCCGTCGGCCAGGGTGACCCGCACGCCGTTCTCGGTGTACTCGGCCTTGTCGAAGAAGGTGCCGAGGTTGAACTTGATGCCGCGCTTGCGGAAGGAGCGCTCAAGGATCTTGGAGCTGTTCTCGTCCTCGACCGGGACGAGGTGCTTCAGACCCTCGATGATCGTGACGTCGGTGCCGAACGACTTCCACGCCGAGGCGAACTCGACGCCGATGACGCCGCCGCCGAGGATGATCGCGGACTCCGGCACGCGGTCCAGGACCAGCGCGTGGTCCGAGGAGATGATCCGGTTGCCGTCGATGGCCAGGCCCGGCAGCGACTTCGGCACGGAGCCGGTCGCCAGCAGGACGTGGCGGCCCTGGATGCGCTGGCCGTTCACGTCGACGGAGGTCGGGGAGGACAGCCGCCCCTCACCCTCGATGTAGGTCACCTTGCGGGAGGCGACCAGACCCTGCAGGCCCTTGTACAGGCCGGCGATCACGTCGTCCTTGTACTTGTGGACGCCCGCGATGTCGATGCCCTCGAAGGAGGCCTTGACACCGAACTGAGCGGCCTCGCGGGCCTGGTCCGCGATCTCTCCGGCGTGCAGCAGAGCCTTGGTGGGGATGCAGCCGTTGTGCAGGCAGGTGCCGCCGAGCTTGTTCTTCTCGATCAGGGCAACGTCCAGACCCAGCTGGGAGGCGCGCAGCGCCGCGGCGTAACCGCCACTGCCACCGCCGAGGATCACTAGGTCGAAAACGGTGCTGGCGTCGTTCGCCACGTCACGTCCTCCATGCATGTGCGCCGGGCACCGGTCCTCTGTGACCGGGCGGCGGCTGGTATTCGGCCGCTGTTTCTTCGGCCCTGTGGTGGGGGCCCTGTCCTGCCGAGAACCCATCTTCGCATTTGTCGAGGGAACGCGGGACGCCGGGCCCGGGGTGCAGCGGGCGGTTCGGCCCGAAGGAGGGGTCACCGCCGGGGGGAAACCTGCGGATTTCGTCGAGAGTGAACACGGCCCCGGACCGTCTTCGGTCCGGGGCCGTGTTCACGACAAAACGTGCGGATCGGCAGATCAGCCCAGGTCGCCGGTGGCGGTGCGCTCGGCGAGGCGGACCAGAGTGCGGACCGCGGAGCCGGTGCCGCCCTTCGGGGTGTAGCCGTACGGCGCACCCTCGTGGAAGGCCGGGCCGGCGATGTCGAGGTGCGCCCAGGTGATGCCCTCGCCCAGGAACTCCTGGAGGAAGATGCCGGCCACCAGGCCGCCGCCCATGCGCTCGCCCATGTTGGCGAGGTCGGCGGTGGGGGAGTCCAGGCCCTTGCGCAGGTCGGCGGGGAGCGGCATCGGCCAGGAGGCCTCGCCGACCTCCTCGGCGATCTCGTGGATCGAGGTGCGGAACGCGTCGTCGTTCGCCATGATGCCGAACGTGCGGTTGCCCAGGGCCAGCACCATCGCGCCGGTCAGGGTCGCCACGTCGACGATCGCGTCCGGGTTCTCCTCGGAGGCCTTGGTCAGCGCGTCGCCGAGCACCAGGCGGCCCTCGGCGTCCGTGTTCAGGACCTCGACGGTCTTGCCGTTGTACATGCGCAGCACGTCGCCGGGGCGGGTGGCGCTGCCGGAGGGCATGTTCTCGGCGAGCGCGAGCCAGCCGGTCACGTTGACCTCCAGGCCCAGCCGGGCCACGGCGACGACGGAGCTGAACACGGCGGCGGCGCCGGCCATGTCGCACTTCATCGTCTCGTTGTGGCCGGCCGGCTTCAGGGAGATGCCGCCCGAGTCGTAGGTGATGCCCTTGCCCACGTAGGCGAGGTGCTTCTCCGCCTTCGGGTGGGTGTAGGAGATCTTGACCAGGCGCGGCGGGTTCTCGGAGCCCTTGCCGACGCCCATGATGCCGCCGTAGCCGCCCTTGACCAGGGCCTTCTCGTCGAGGACCTGCACCTTGACGCCGAGCTCCTTCGCGGTCGCGGAGGCGACGGCGGCGAAGGCCTCGGGGGTCAGCTCGTTCGGCGGGGTGTTGACCAGGTCGCGGGCGATGTTGGTCTCGCCGGCCACGATCCGGGCGCGCTCGACGGCGGCCTTGTGCTCCTTGTCGCGCGGCTTGGCGCCCAGCAGGGCGGCCTCGGCCAGCGGGAGCTTGCCGGAGTCGGCCTTCGCGCCCTTCTTGGCGCCGCCCTGGTAGGCGGTGAAGGCGTACGCGCCCAGCAGCGCGCCCTCGGCGACGGCGGTGACCGCGGAGGCGTCCTCCAGCGGCAGCGCGAACGCGGCCTTCTTGGTGCCGGCGAGCGCCCGGGCGGCGACACCGGCGGCGCGGCGCAGCGCGTCCTCGTCGTAGGACTCGTCCTTCTCCGGGACGGAGCCGAGGCCGACCGCCAGCACGACCGGGACCTTCAGCCCGGCGGGGGCCGGGAGCTTGGTGACCTCGCCGTCGGCGCCCGAGGCGCCCAGGGCGTCGAGCACGGCGGCGAGCTTGCCGTCGAACGCCTCGTCCACGGCCTCGGCGCCGGGGGCGACGACGGGGCCCTTGGCGCCCTTCGCGACACCGACGACGAGGGCGTCGGCGCGCAGCGTCGCCGCGCCGGCAGTGCTGAGAGTCAGAGCAGTCACGGTGGTGAAGTCTCTCTTCCGTTGTTGTGAAGGCCGTGGGGGTGGCCGGCCGTAGTCGCGATCGTAGTTCGGGCCCCGCGGCCGCCCGACACGAGCCTACGCGTCAGGACTCATCCGTACGCCACTCGAAGGTTGGCCAGGTTGTTCGACCTGTGCATCACATGGTTCACCCATCTGTGGTCACTGCTCCAGGTTTGCCGCCGACCCGAAGAGCCGTCCGCAACACTCGAGCCACTCTCGCAAGGGGACGCGGGGTTCCTTTGCACGATTTCCACAGAGCCTCACCCATACGGCCCCCCACGGCCGCGGGCCGGGGCGCCTGCGGGGGGAAAGGCCACGATGGTCCACAGGAACCGGATGAACCGGCGCGCAGCCGCCTGCCTTGCGGCGGCCCTGGTCTCGCTCGCCGCACCCGCGGCCACGGCGCGTGCCGCGGAGGACGCCCTCACGCCGCGGATCGACCTGAAGGTGCTGGTCGTCGACGACGGCGGCAGCGCGGTCGAGGCCCTCACCGCCGAGCTCCGCGACACCGGGGTCCCGTACACCCGGGTCGAGCTCGGGCAGGAGGGCCGTCCGGTCGTGGACGCCGCCTTCCTGAGCGACACGGTCGACGGCCGGCCGCGCGCCAAGTACCAGGGCGTGGTCCTGCCCAACGAGGACCCGTTCGGCGCGGGCTCCGCCGAGATGGCCGCCCTGGCCGCCTACGAGCGCACGTTCGGCATCCGGCAGATCGACGCGTACACGTGGGCGCACCCGGGCGTCGGCCTCGACTACACGGACAACGGCGGTTACGCCGGCACCCTCGACGGGACCGCGGCCGCCGTCACAGCCGCCGGCGCCTCCGGCCCGTTCGGCTACCTCGGCGGGCAGGTCGCCTTCGAGGACAACTCGGCCCTGATCCCCGAGAGCTACGGGTTCATGGGCCGGCCGCGGCCGGGCTACACCAGCTACCTGGACGCGCCCGCGGGCTCCGGACGGGCCTCGCTGGTGGGCGAGTACGTCCACGACGGGCGCAGCGAACTCGTCGTCACCTTCGGCTACAACCAGTACCAGCGGCAGTTCCGGCTGCTCGCCCGCGGCATGGTGGAGTGGCTCACCCAGGGGGTGCACCTCGGCCAGAGCCGCAACTACTTCGCCGTCCACGTGGACGACGTCTTCGCCCCCGACGCCCGCTGGGACCCCGAACTCGACTGCACCCCCGGGGACTACGACTGCGCCGGCGGCGAGGGCGCGGGCAGCACCATCCGCATGACGGCCGCCGACGCCGAGTACGCCGCCCAGTGGCAGCAGGCCAAGGGCTTCACCCTCGACATGGTCTACAACGCGGGCGCCGGCGAGGAGTGGAAGGCCGAGAACGGCGGCACCGACGCGCTCGCCGCCCGGCTCGTCGCCGACCGGGCCCGCTACCGCTGGATCAACCACACCTACACCCACCCCTTCCTCGGCTGCGTCCAGGACACCGCCACCGTGCCGTGGACCTGTGCGAAGGACGCGCAGGGGGCCACCCTGTGGATGGGCCGCGCCGAGATCTCCGCGCAGATCCGCGACAACCACGACTGGGCCGCTGCCAAGGGCATCTCCGTCGACCGCGGCGAGCTCGTCACCGGCGAGCACTCCGGCCTCAGGACCCTGCCCCAGCAGCCGGCGGACAATCCCCACCTGGCCGGCGCCCTCGCCGACAACGGGGTCAAGTGGATCGCGAGCGACAACTCGCGCGAGCCGCAGCAGCGGCCCGTGGGCAGCGCGCAGACCGTCCCGCGCCACCCGATGAACATCTACTACAACACCGGCCGCCGCTCCGAGATGGCCGACGAGTACAACTGGGTCTACACCAGCACCGAGGACGGCGGCAGCGGCGTCTGCGAGTCCAACCCGGCCTCCACCTGCCTGCCCGAGCCGCTCGACACCGCCACCGGCTACCTCGCGTACATCGTCCCGCAGGAGGCCCGCACCGCCCTGCGGCACGTGCTCGCCAACGACCCGCGCCCGCATTACGTGCACCAGTCGAACCTGGCCGAGGACCGCATCCTCTACCCGGTGCTCGACGAGGTCATCGACACCTACCGCACCCTCTTCGCCGCCAACACCCCGCTGGTGAACCAGCGCCAGCGCGACACCGGCGCCGAACTCGACCGCCGCGCCGCCTGGGACCGGGCGCTCGCCGAGGGCAAGGTCACCGCCTACCGCATCGGCACCGCCGTCACCGTCAAGGCCCCCGCCGGGGTGCCGGCCCCGGTCACCGCCCCCGAGGGCACCCGCAAGCAGCTGCTCCTCGGCACCGCCGCCTACGGCACCGCCTACGCGGGCGCCCGCTCCGCGTGGACCTCGCCCGAGCTGCTCCAGTCGGCCGTCACCCTCCGCCTGCCCGGCTGACCCGACCCGCTCTCCCACGGCCGAGCGGGCCACCGCGCCCGCTCGGCCGTCAGCCCTGCGCGCACCGCACTTCACAGCCAGTTCTCTGGGGGGACACACCGCAATGAGCCATGGGCGCCACGTCACCATGCTCACCGAAGGCACCTACCCGCACGTCCACGGGGGCGTCAGCACCTGGTGCGACCAGCTGGTCCGCGGCATGCCGGAGGTCGACTTCAACGTAGTCGCCCTCACCGGCACCGGCCGCGAACCGGTCACCTGGGAGCTGCCCCGCAACGTCTACCGGCACACCGCCGTCCCGCTGTGGGGGCCGCCCCCGCACCCCGGCCGCCGCGCCGCCCTCCGCGGCCGCGCCCACCGCCGCTTCACCGAGACCTACGAGCGCTTCCTGACCTGCCTGCTCGACCCCGCGTACGACCCCGCCGGCGAGGCCTTCTCGGCGGCCCTCTACGACCTCGCCCGGCTGGCCCGGGCCGGCCGGCTCTCCGCCGCCCTGCGCTCCGAAGCCGTCCTGCGCGTCCTGATGACCGCGTGGCTGCGGCCCGGACTGCCCACCGCCGCCGCCCGCCCCACCCTCCACGACGCGCTGACCGCCACCGACCTGCTGGAGCACGCCCTGCGGCCGCTGGCCGTCCGCATCCCGCCGGACTGCGTGGCGCACGCCGTCAGCAGCGGGCTGGCCACCCTGCCCGCACTCGCCGCCAAGCACCTCGACGGAGTGCCCTTCCTGCTCACCGAGCACGGCATCTACCTCCGCGAGCGCTACCTCGGCTACCGCAGCGCCGCCCAGCGCTGGCCCGTCAAGGCCCTGATGCTCGGCTTCTACCGCGCCCTCAACTCCGAGGGGTACCGGCAGGCCGACCTCATCACCCCCTGCAACCGCTACAACCGCCGCTGGGAAGAGCGCGGCGGCGCGCCCGCCGACCGGATCCGCACCGTCTACAACGGTGTCGACCCGCACGCCTTCCCCGACGCCGGCCCCGAGCCGGACGTGCCCACCCTCAGCTGGTGCGGCCGCATCGACCCCATCAAGGACCTGGAGACCCTCATCCGCGCCTACGCCCTGATGCGCGCCGAACTCCCCGCCCTGCGGCTGCGGCTGTTCGGCCCGGTCCCGGCCGGCTGCGAGGACTACCGCACCCGCCTGGAGAAGCTCGCCGCCGAACTCGGCGTGAGCGACGGAATCACGTACGAAGGAAGGATCAGCCAGGTCGCCAAGGCCTACGCGGCCGGCAGCATCGTCATGCTGTCGAGCATCAGCGAGGGCTTCCCCTTCAGCATCATCGAAGCCATGTCCTGCGGGCGCACCACCGTCTCCACGGACGTCGGCGGGGTCCGCGAGGCCGTCGGGGACACCGGCCTCGTGGTCCCGCCGCGCGAACCCGAGCTGATGGCCCGCGCCACCCTCGCCCTGCTCCGCGACGACGCCCGGCGGGCCGAACTCGGCCGGCTCTCCCGGCAGCGGGTCGTCGAGCAGTTCACCCTGCACCGCTCGGTCGACGGCTTCCGCCACATCTACCGCGAACTGGCCCGCGGGCCGCTCCCCGCCCTCCCGCCGCAGCCCGCCCGGGAGCCCTGGACCACCGCCGACCCCTGGTACCGCGAGCTCGCAGCCGATGGAAGTGCCTGGTGAGCGGCGGACTGTGGCTCACCCCGGGCGCCCGGTCCGGCCAGGACACCCTGCCGCGCATCCCGCGCCCGCGCCGCAGCGGTCCCCCCGCCGCGGACCCCATGGAGGAACTCGCCGGCCGGCTGGAGCCCCTCGTCGCGGCGGCCGTCCACCCGGACGAGATCGCCGCCGTCCTGGAGTCCGACGGCATGACCGACGAGCACATCCGGCTCACGTACGGCCGCCCCGACTCCTTCGCCCTCGCCGAGGCCCTCTACGCGAAGGTCCCGCGCGCCTTCCCGGAGCCGGAGGGCGCCGCCGACCCCTGGCGGGTCTCCCTCGTCGCCTGCCTGCTGCGCGGGGTGGTCTTCGCCCTCCCCGGACTCGCGTACGTGCTGGGCGCCCCGCTCCTCGAAGGCCCCCCGGACCGGCTCGGCCTGCCCAACGGCACCCTCACCCTGCTGGCCGGCGCCCTCATCGGCTGGGTCTGGGACCAGACCCTCTCCCACCGGGCGTACTCCTGGCTGGGCCTGGGCGACCGGGCCGCCGCCGGCCGCACCCTGCTCGTCGGAGCCCCCGCCGGAGCCCTGCTCGGCGGCGCCGCCGCGCTGGCCGTGCCCGGGCCCGGGTTCTCCGCCGCCTTCGCCGCCGGACAGGCCTGCTACGTCGGCGCGGCCACCGTGCTGCTGGTCCTCGGCCGGGAGCGGCTGCTGCTCTGCGCCCTCACCCCCATGGCCGCCGGCTCCCTCGTGGCCCTCGCCGTCGGCCTGCCGCTCCCGGTACGCGTCACCCTGCTGGCCCTCTCCCTGCTCGCCGCCTGCACCCTCGCCGTGCGCGAACTGCCCGTCGCCGCAGGGCTGCGGGCCGCCGCGGCCCGGGTGCGCGGCCGCCGGGCCCACCGGGGGACGGGCGGGGCGGTGCGCTGGCGGATGCTGCGCGGCCCCGAGGAGGAGTTCGTGCCGCGCGGCCCCCGCTTCGCGGACTCGCTCCCGTACGGGCTGTTCGGCCTCGGCACCGGCGTGCTCGTGCTGTACGCGGCGCTGGGGGAGGTCCTCGCCGGCGGTCCGGCCGAGGCCGCCGCCGCGCCCTCCGCAGTGGCCCTCACCCTCAGCATGGGCCCGGCCGAATGGCTGCTGCACCGATTCCGCAGCGGCAGCCTGGCCGGACTGCGCTCGGCCCGCACCCCCGCCGGGTTCCGGCGGCAGATGGCGCTCACCCTGGCCCGCTGCCTGACGGCCTATCTGGCGGTGCTGCTCCTGCTGGGCGTCGCCGGCACCCTGCTGTGGCCGGGGGCGCCCGGTCTCGGCGGGGCCCGGGTGCTGACCCTCCTGCTGCTCGGCGCCGTCATGTGGACCGGGCTGCTGCTCCAGTCCTTCGGAGCGGTCCGGCTCGCGGCCGGCGTGTGCGCCCTCGCGGCGGCCGCGCAGAGCGCCGCGTTCCTCACCGGCGCCGGCAGTCCGCGACTGGTGCAGGTACTGGTGGCGGGCGGGGCGGCCGCAGTGCTGTCCGCCCTGGTCTGCACCCTCCTCGGCCGCGCCACGGCCCACCGCTAGGTCGTGTCTTTCGGATATTGCCGGTCAGGCAAGATCCGGAAGACACGGCCTAGGACCGGAGCCCGATGCCCGGCGCAGACCGGCGCGGACCGGCAGACGAACGACGACAGTTGAACGAGCAGACGGAGAAGGACGCCATGCTGCTGGTGCCGCTCTACGAGCACCCCGCCGACCGGCCCGAGGCCTGGGAGGCCCTGATCCGCGGGGCCGGCCGGCTGTACGCGGTCGTGCTCAACCCCGACAGCGGTCCGGGCGCCGCCCCCGACGAGCGGTTCGCGGAGGTGGCGGCCAGGCTGCGCGGGTCCGGCGTGCCCGTGCTCGGCTACACCGACACCGACTACGGGCGCCGCACGCACGCCGAGGTCGTGCGCGACCTGCTGCAGCACCGGGACTGGTACGGGGCCGACGGGGCCTTCCTCGACCAGGTGGCCGCCGAGGGGGAGCTGCTGCCCCACTACCGCCGGCTGGCGGTGGCCGCCCGGGCCGCGGGCGCCGCCACGCTCGTCCTCAACCACGGCACCCACCCGCACCCCGGCTATGCGGAACTCGCCGACCTGCTGGTCACGTTCGAGGGCCCCTGGGACGCCTACCGGGACGCGGTGGTCCCGGAGTGGACCGCCGGCCACCCCGCCGAGCGGTTCTGCCACCTCGTGTACGCGGTGCCCGCGGGCGCCCCGGCCGCCGAACTCGCCCTGGCCCGGCGGGCCGCGGTGCACTGCGCGGTACCGGGGGCCGGCGCGCACCCCTGGGGCACCCTGCCGCACGCCCTGGAGCCCGTCCGTTGAGGCGGCGCGGAGGGCCGGCCGTCCCCCTCCTGCTGGCGGCCCTGCTCCTGTCCGCGTGCACCGCCCCGCCGCCGGACCGCGCCGACCCCCGGCCGGGCACCGGGAGCACGCCGGGTGCCACGAGCACCGCGGGCGGCGGCACCGCCACCGGCGAGGCCCCCGGCCCCGTCCACAGCACCGGCCGCTGGCAGCCGCGCCCCGGGCTCGCCTGGCAGTGGCAGCTCAGCGGCCGGCTCGACCGCTCCGCCGACGTACCCGTCTACGACATCGACGGGTTCGAGAACACCGCCGCCGACGTGGCCGCCCTGCACCGGGACGGCCGCAAGGCCGTCTGCTACCTGTCCACCGGCGCCTGGGAGGAGTTCCGCCCCGACGCCGCACGGTTCCCGGCGGCTGTCCTCGGCCGCGGCAACGGCTGGGAGGGCGAGCGCTGGCTCGACATCCGCCGCACCGACGTGCTCGCCCCGCTCATGGCCCGCCGCCTCGACATGTGCCGCGGCAAGGGCTTCGACGCGGTCGAGCCGGACAACATGGACGGCTACCGCAACCGCACCGGCTTCCCCCTGACCGCCGCCGACCAGCTCCGCTACAACCGGCTGATCGCCCGCCTCGCCCACGAGCGCGGACTCGCCGTCGGACTCAAGAACGACCTGGACCAGATCCCGCAGCTCGTCGCCGACTTCGACTTCGCCGTCAACGAGCAGTGCGCCGAATACGGGGAGTGCGACCGGCTGCTCCCCTTCCTCCGCGCCGGGAAGGCGGTCTTCCACGCCGAGTACGAGCTGCCCACCGCCCGCTTCTGCCCCACCAGCCGCCGACTGGGCCTGAGTTCCCTGCTCAAGCGGTACGAGCTGGGCCCCTGGCGCCGCACCTGCTGAGCCCCGTACCCGCCCGGCCCGGGCCGCGGCCGCCGGGCCTCAGCCGAAGGTCAGCACCACCAGGGCGGCGGCCGCCGCGCTCTCCGCGGTCGCCCCGAACACGTCCCCGGTCACCCCGCCGAACCGTCCCACGCACCGCCGCAGCACTCCCTCCGCCACGGCCAGCCCCACCAGCACGGCGGCCGCGGCCCGCACCGCCGCCGGCACCCCGAAGGGCAGCGCCGCCGCCGCGCCCCCGGCCGTCACCAGCGCCGCCGCCACGCCCGCCGAGCGCACCGGCACCGCCCCGGCCACCGCCGCGCCCAGCCCCTCCGGCCGGGCCGGGGGCACGCCCGCGCGCGAGGCCAGGGTCAGCGCCAGCCGGGCGGCGACCGCCGCCAGCACCGCCGCGAACCCGCCCCGGGCCCAGCCCTCCCCGTACAGCTCGGCCAGGGCCGCGGTCTGCAGACCGAGCACCAGCAGCACCGCGATGACCCCGAACGGGCCGATGTCGGACGCCTTCATGATGCGCAGGGCGTCCTCGGCGGGCTTGGCGCTGCCCAGCCCGTCGGCGGTGTCGGCCAGCCCGTCCAGGTGCAGACCGCGGGTCAGCGCCGCGGGCACCGCGGCCGTGGCCACGGCCGCGAGCAGCGGCCCCGAGCCGAGGAGCAGCAGCAGGCAGCCCAGCGCGGCCGCGCACAGGCCCACGACCAGCCCGGCCAGCGGGGCGCACAGCATGCCGGTACGGGCGGCCGGCCGGTCCCAGCGGGTGATGCGGGCGGGCAGCACGGTCAGGGTGCCGAAGGCGAAGCGGAGGCCGTCGGACAGGCGGGCGCGCTCCCCGGGCGGGGGAGCGGGCCGACCGGCCGGCGGGGGCGGGGGCGGGGGTGTCTCGGTCATCGCGGCGAACGCTACCGGGCCGCCCGGGCAGGTAACTTTCCCCATGGGCACCAAAACAGGAGCTGGTGGTATGGGTCACTGGTGGTATCGCAACATCGTGGAACCGGGGAAGCTCCCGCTGCTGCTGGCGCTCGTCTCCTTCGTGATGTCCTTCCTGGTCACGCGGACCATCACCCGGCTGATCCGGGCAGGCCGCGGTCCGTTCAAGAACATCACGCCGGGCGGTCTGCACGTCCACCACGTGGTCCCCGGGGTGATCCTCACCGTCATCGGCGGGTTCGGCGCCATCGGCAGCGCCCACCACAGCTTCGGGGCCCTGCTCTCCGCCGTGCTCTTCGGCCTCGGCGCGGGGCTGGTGCTCGACGAGTTCGCCCTCGTCCTGCACCTGGACGACGTGTACTGGAGCGAGCAGGGCCGCAAGAGCGTGGAGATCGTGGTGCTCACCGCCGCCCTGGTGGCCCTGGTCCTCGGCGGCTTCCTCCCCTTCGGCGTGAACGAGCTGTCCGCGGAGGAGCGCCACAACCGGGGGGTGGTCGTGATCAACACGGCCACGAACTTCTTCCTCGCCCTGATCGCCCTCTGGAAGGGCAAGGCGCGGACGGCGCTCTTCGGCACCGTCATTCCGTTCGTCGCCCTGGTGGGCGCGATCCGGCTGGCCCGGCCGGGGTCCCCGTACGCCAGGAAGTTCTACGCGAACCGGCCGCGGGCACGGGCCCGGGCCGCCCTGCGCGCCTACCACCACGACCGCCGCTGGGCGGCGCCCGGCCGCAAGATCCACGACTGGATCGGCGGAGCCCCGGACCGGGAGCCGGCCCCCGCGGCTCCGGCCGGCCCCGGGGCGGGCCCGGACGGGGGCACCGGCCAGGGCGGCGCAGGGCCGGACCTCAGCCGGGGATCAGACCGTCGTCATTGAGCATGGCGCGGACCTCGTCCAGGCTCGCGTCCGGCGCCGGCAGGATCAGCTCCGAGGGCTCCAGCGCATCATCGGGGAGCGGGGAGCCCAGCTCGCGCACCTTGTCCAGCAACGCCGTCAAGGTGTGCCGGAAGCCCTCCCCGTCGCCCTGCTCCATCTCGTCGAGGAGCTCGTCGTCCAGCCGGTTCAGCTCGGCGAAATGCGCGTCGTCCAGCCTGACCTGGCCTTCCCCCATGATGCGGACAATCATGACGGGCCCCGTTCCTACTGCTTGTCGAAGCGGTGCTGCGGACGCGTCTGCTGCGCCCCGCCGTTCTGCCCGCCCTCGATGGCCTGCGGCGCGGACCCGCCGGCCAGCTCGGCCTTCATCCGCGCGAGCTCCAGCTCCACGTCGGTGCCGCCGGAGAGGCGGTCCAGCTCGGCCTGGATGTCGTCCTTGGCCCCGAGACCGGACTGGTCGTCGAGGGCGCCCGAGGCGAGCAGCTCGTCGATCGCGCCCGCGCGGGCCTGGAGCTGGGCCGTCTTGTCCTCGGCCCGCTGGATGGCGAGGCCGACGTCGCTCATCTCCTCGGAGATGCCGGAGAAGGACTCCGCGATCCGGGTCTGCGCCTGGGCCGCGGTGTAGGTGGCCTTGATGGTCTCCTTGCGGGTGCGGAAGGCGTCGACCTTGGCCTGGAGGCGCTGGGCGGCCAGGGTCAGCTTCTCCTCCTCGCCCTGGAGGGTCTGGTGCTGCACTTCCAGGTCGCTGACCTGCTGCTGGAGCGAGGCGCGGCGGCTGAGCGCCTCCCGGGCCAGGTCCTCGCGGCCGAGCGCCAGCGCCTTGCGGCCCTGGTCCTCCAGCTTGGCGGACTGGCCCTGGAGCTGGTTCAGCTGGAGTTCCAGCCGCTTGCGCGAGGTCGCGACGTCCGCCACCCCGCGGCGCACCTTCTGCAGGAGCTCAAGCTGCTTCTGGTACGAGTAGTCCAGGGTCTCGCGAGGGTCCTCGGCCCGGTCAAGGGCCTTGTTCGCCTTCGCGCGGAAGATCATCCCCATACGCTTCATGACACCGCTCATGGGCTTCGCGCGCCCCCTTCTCGACGGACACCGGCTCGGACTCGAACAGCTCCCACAGTACGCGGGCGCTGCTTCCATTAGCTCACTCTTCCTGCGCTTCTGCGCTCCTCCTCCAGGACGAGTGCGACGCCCTTCCCCTCCGGCCTGAGGAGTAGGTGTCACCCGCAGTCGGCCCGCAGACGCAGTGGTGAAGACGCCCGCCGTTGCCGGATCGTTCCCCGCAGGGGTGGGGTCCATGCCGCACACCCCGTACCCTTGGGTTCTGTGTTTGGTAGCCGTTCCTCCAAGGAAGAGAAGGTCCCCACCGACAAGGTGACCCCGGACCTCTCCAAGCAGCCCCGTGACCCGCAGGCCCCGAAGGGCCGCCCCACACCGAAGCGCGCCGTCGCCCAGTCGCAGCGCCGCAGCGTGGCGGCCTCGACCGGCGACCGCAAGGAGGACGCCAAGCGCGCCCGCGAGCGGCGCCGGACGGAGCTCGCCCGTCAGCGCGAGGCCCTGGCCAGCGGAGACGAGCGCTTCCTGCCGGCCCGCGACAAGGGCCCGGTCCGCCGCTTCGTCCGCGACTACGTGGACTCCCGCTTCACCGTGGCCGAGTTGTTCCTGCCGCTGGCCGTGGTCATCCTCGTCCTGAGCATGATCCGCGTGCCCGCCCTCCAGAACATCGCCCTGCTGCTGTGGCTCGCGGTGATCGCGCTGATCATCGTCGACTCCATCGGCATCGTGTTCCGCCTGCGCAAGGCCCTGAACCAGCGCTTCCCGGACGAGCCGAAGCGCGGCGCCGTCGCGTACGGCCTCATGCGCACCCTCCAGATGCGCCGGCTGCGGCTGCCCAAGCCGCAGGTCAAGCGCGGAGAGCGGCCCTGAGCGGAGCGGACGGCTTCGCGGGGGGCGCAGGCCCCTGGCTGTCGGGTCTCGGCGGCCTCCGCAATGCCGTCCGCCAGGAGCTCGTCGCCCGGCAGGTCGACGAGCAGATCGGGCAGCGCTTCCCCGTGGGGCAGCGGCTGCGGATACTCGACGTCGGCATGGGGCAGGGCACCCAGGCGCTGCGCCTGGCCCGCGCCGGGCACCTCGTGACCGGCCTGGAGTCCGATCCCGAGATGCTGGCCGCCGCCCAGGAGGCGCTGGCCGGCGAGCCGGCCGGGATCCGCGACCGGGTCCGCCTGATGGCGGGCGACGGCCGGGAGACCGGCGCGCACTTCCTGCCGGGCAGCTTCGACGTGGTCCTCTGCCACGGCGTGCTCATGTACGTGCCGGAACCGGACGCCATGCTGGCCGGGCTCGCCCGCATGCTGGCCCCGGGCGGCCTGCTGTCCCTGCTCGTCCGCAACGGGGACGCGCTCGCCATGCGGGCCGGTCTCGCCGGGGACTGGGAGACCGCGAACGCCGCCTTCGACTCGGCCGAGTACACCAACCGGCTCGGCCTGCCGGTGCGCGCCGACCGGCTCGGTGCCCTCACCGCCACCCTGGCCGGGATCGGGGCCCCGCTCCAGTCCTGGTACGGCGTGCGCGTCTTCACGGACACCGCCGAGGACGGCGCCGCCCTGCCCCCGCAGGACGAGCTGGACCGGCTGCTGGCCGCCGAGGACCGCGCGGGCCGCACCGACCCGTACCGGGCGGTGGCCGCCCTCCTGCACCTGTGCGGCGTACGCGGCTGAAGCCGCCCACCCGTCCGCGGTGCGGGTCCACCGGCCGCAGCCGCCGGCGCGCAGCCGAGCGCGGGGACGGCGCCGGGACCACCGGCGACGGCACCGGGCGGGACCCGGACGGCACGGGCGCGACCCGGCGACGGCCCGGACACGGCGAAGGCCCCCCGCCGCACACGCGGCAGGGGGCCGTCCGCACCGGGGCCCGGGCCGCCGCTCGCACGCGGCCCGTCCCCGGATCCCGGCGCCTCAGGCGTCCAGGGCCTCGCGCAGGCTCATCTTGTAGATCTCGGCCCCGGCGTCGTCGGAGAGCTTCACCTGCTCCACTCCGCCGTCCAGCAGCTCCCGCCAGACCTCCCCGATCCAGGACTCCGCGTCCCCCTGGGTGCTGAACTCCTCCGGCTCCACCGCCGGCGAGGTCTCCGCTCCGTCGGCCGTCTCGAACCGCCACGTCCACGCCATGTCCGCCTCCTCAGGTCCAGTCGTCTCAGCCGTAAGACTGCCCCGCAGCGTAGCCGGGCGCGCATCACTCGCGGCGACGCGGGAGGATCTTCCTCGTGGAACTGACTCTGCTCGGCACCGGCGCCCCGGAAGGCCTCCCCCGTCCCGGCTGCCCCTGCGCCGCGTGCGCCGCCTCCGTCGGCGGCCGCAGCCGCGCCGCGACCGCCCTCCTCGTCGACGGCGCCGTGCTGCTCGACCTGACCCCCGGCGCGGTCCTGGCCGCGGCCCGCGCCGGGCACTCCCTGGGCGGGGTGCGCCAGGTGCTGCTGACCCATCCGCACGACGGGCCCGCCGTGGAACTCCCGCCGGGACTGCCCGCCGCCGTGCGGGTGCCCGACGGCCGGGAGCTCGCGGTGATCAGCGGGCACCGGGTGCGGGCCGTGCCGATGGACGGCCCCGGCACCGGCTACGAGGTCACCGGCCCCGACGGGGACCGGCTGCTGTACCTGCCGCCCGGCGGCTCCCCGGCGGGGGCCCGCGACCGGCGGACCGCCACCCCGTACGACATGGTCCTCGCGGACGTCACCGGGCGGCCCGACGCCCTCGCCCTGCTGCGCGCCACCGGGGCGGTGGGGCCGACCACCGACGTGGTCGCCGTCCACCTCGACCACGACGTCCCGCCGGGCCGGGAGCTCGACCGGCGGCTGGCGGCGGCCGGGGCCCGTGCCGTGCCCGACGGCAGCACGCTGGTGGTGGGGGACTACCGCGCGGTGCCCGACCTGCCCCGCCGCACCCTGGTGCTCGGCGGCGCCCGCTCCGGCAAGTCCGTGGAGGCCGAACGCCGGCTGGAGGCCTTCCCCGAGGTCGAGTACGCGGCCACCGGCGGCACCCGCGAGGGGGACCCGGACTGGGCGGCCCGGGTCTCCCTGCACCGGGACCGCCGCCCCGGCAGCTGGCGCACCACCGAGACCTGCGAGCTGGTCCCGCTGCTCGCCCAGGACGGGCCGCCGCTGCTCGTCGACTGCCTGGCGCTGTGGCTGACCGACGCCATGGACCGGGCCGGGGCCTGGGACGACGAGACCTGGGCGGCCGGCGGCCGGGCCCGGCTGGCCGAGCGCACCGCGGAGCTGGTGGCCGCGCTGCGCGCCACCTCCCGGCAGGTGGTGGCCGTCAGCAACGAGGTGGGGTCCGGGGTGGTCCCCGCGACCGCTTCGGGCCGCCGGTTCCGCGACGAGCTGGGACGGCTGAACGCGGCCGTCGCCGCCGAGTGCGAGCACGTCCTGCTGGTCGTCGCCGGGCAGGCCCTCGTACTCAAGGACGGCTGACCGCACGCGAGGAGGGCCGGCCGCTCGCGAACAGGGCCGACCGCACGCCGGGACGGCCGACCGCACGGCAGGGCGGCGGGCCGCGCGGGAGGACGGGCGGCCGTGCGGGCCCGGCCACGGGAGCCGGGACGGACTCCCGGCCGGGGGCCGGAACCCGCCCCGGCCGCCTGTACTGTTCGGCAGATGGACAGGCTGAACCTCGACGACTTCTCCGACCTGATCGAACGCCCCGACGCAGGGGTGCGGCGTGACGCCGAAGAACGCCGCGAACGGCTGGCCGTGCCCGCCGGTTCCCTGGGCCGCCTCGACGAGCTCGCCGAATGGCTGTCCGCCGCCCAGGGCTCCGTACCGGTGCGCCCCGTCGAGCGCCCCCGGGTGCTGCTCTTCGCCGCCGACCACGGCATCGCGAGCCTGGGCGTCTCCGCCCGCCCGGCCGGCTCCGCCCACCTGCTGGTGCGCGCCGTTCTCGACGGGGAGAGCCCGGTCGCCGTGCTGGCCCGCCGGTTCGGCGCCGGGATCCGCGTGATCGACGCGGGCCTGGACTGCGACCCGGAGCTGCTGCCCGAGGAGGTCGTGCGCCACCGGGTGCGCCGCGGCAGCGGCCGCATCGACATCGAGGACGCGCTGACCGCGGACGAGGCCGAGGCCGCCCTGCGGCTGGGGATGCGGATCGCCGACGAGGAGGCCGACTCCGGCACCGACCTGGTCGTCCTCGGCGACCTCAGCGTGGGCGGCACCACGGCCGCCGCCACCCTCGTCGCCGCCCTGTGCGGGACCGACGCGTCCGTGGTCACCGGCCGCGGCGGCGCCCCCATCGACGACCTGGCCTGGATGCGCAAGTGCGCGGCGATCCGCGACTCGCTGCGCCGGGCCCGGCCCGTGCTGGGGGACCAGCTGGAGCTGCTGGCCGCGGTCGGCGGCGCCGACCTGGCCGCCATGACCGGCTTCCTGCTCCAGTGCGCGGTGCGCCGGCTGCCCGTGATCCTCGACGGAGTGGTCGCCGCGGCCTGCGCCCTGGTGGCGCAGCGGGCCGCGTTCCGGGCCCCGGACTGGTGGCTGGCCGGCCAGACGAGCGGCGAACCGGGCCAGGCGAAGGCCCTCGACCGGATGGCACTCAACCCTCTGCTCGACCACGGCGTCTCAGTGGGCGAAGGAACCGGGGCGTTGCTGGCGCTCCCGCTCGTCCAGGCGGCTGCCGCGCTCGCGGCGGAGCTGCCGCTCCGCGAGGAGGACGGGACGGCAGAGCCGGCGGTCTGAGCTTCGGGGACGGCCCTGACCACGCCGCGCCCCTGCTCTTCTGTGGACTGCGATGCCCCATATCATCGTTTTTCATGGGAGAAGTCCGTTTGGCTACCGTCGAATCGAGCCGAGAGCCCGGCCGGGACACCGGCCGGGAACCGGGCCGGGGGGACGGCCGGGAAGCCCCCGGCCGCAGCAGCGACCGCACGCCCGAGCGCGCGCCCGACCGCGCCGCGGACCGCAGCACCGTCCGCTCGCGCCGCAGCGCCGCCTTCGCCGTCTGGTACCTGCGGGCGGTCACCTTCGTCAACTTCCTGAGCGCCGTCTGGGTGTCGCTGGGGCAGGACCTGCGCCGGCACAACATCGACGACTACTACACCCCGTACATGCTCACGGCCGGCTTCGCCTCCGGACTCTTCACCCTGCTCCTCGCCGTGACCATGGGCCGCCGCAAGCGGGCCGCCTGGATCCTCAACCTGGTCCTGGGCGGACTGCTGCTGCTCCTGCTCGGCTACGGGTTCAAGTTCCCGGGGATCCGCGAGCACCCGCAGAACTGGGTCTCACTGCTCCTCACCGGCCTGTTCGTCCTCGCCCTCCTGCTCGGCCGGCGCGAGTTCTACGCCAAGGGCGACCGCTCCAACCCCCGGCTGGCCGCCGCCGTCGGCGTGTTCGGACTGCTCGCCACCTCCCTCGTCGCCGCCCTCCTCGTCGGCGCCGCCAACCGGGCCCACGGCGACGGCTCCTCCTTCATGGACCGCTGGCGCTACGGCGTGATGCGGCTGGTCACCCTGGCCGCCGACGACTCCGCCTACCCGGGGATCTCCACCCCCGCCTGGGTGGACGTCGCCATCAACTTCCTGTCCATGCTGCTGCTCCTCGCGGTGCTGTTCGCGGCCTTCCGCTCGCGCCGGGCCGTGGACCCGATCACCGAGGAGGACGAGGAGCGGCTGCGCGCCCTCCTCGCCCGGCAGGGCGACCGCGACTCCCTGGGCTACTTCGCCCTGCGCCGCGAGAAGAGCGTGATCTGGTCGCCCACCGGCAAGGCCGCCGTCACCTACCGCGTGGTCGGCGGGGTCTCGCTGGCCTCCGGCGACCCCCTCGGCGACCCCGAGGCATGGCCCGGCGCCATCGAACCCTGGCTGGCCGAGGCCCGCGAACACGGCTGGGTCCCCGCCGTCATGGGCGCGAGCGAGGAAGCGGGCACCGTCTACGCCCGGCACGGACTCGACGCCCTCGAACTCGGTGACGAGGCCATCGTGGAAACCGCCGAGTTCACCCTGGAGGGCCGGGCCATGCGCACCGTCCGGCAGGCCTACAACCGGGTCAGGCGGGCCGGCTACGAGGTCCGCATCCGCCGCCACGCCGACATCCCCGCCGCCGAGATGGACGAACTCCTGCGCCGGGCCGACGACTGGCGCGACGGCGCCACCGAACGCGGCTTCTCCATGGCCCTCGGCCGCCTCGGCGACCCCGCCGACGGCCAGTGCGTGATGCTGGAGTGCACCGACGCCGAGGGGGACCTGCGGGCCCTGCTCTCCTTCGTCCCCTGGGGCCCCAAGGGCCTCTCCCTGGACCTGATGCGCCGCGACCGCGACTCCGAGAACGGCCTCATGGAGTTCATGGTCATCGAACTCCTCGAACGCTCCCGGGAGATCGGCGTCACCCAGGTCTCCCTGAACTTCGCGATGTTCCGCTCCGTCTTCGAGCGCGGCTCCCGGCTCGGCGCCGGCCCCGTCCTGCGGATGTGGCGCTCCCTGCTGAGCTTCTTCTCGCGCTGGTGGCAGATCGAATCCCTCTACCGGGCCAACGCCAAATACCGCCCGATCTGGGAGCCGCGGTTCATGCTCTTCGAGAAGAGCTCCGACCTGCTGCGCATCGGGATCGCCGCGGGCCGGGCCGAAGGCTTCCTCGAAGCCCCCGGACTGCCGAAGTGGCTGCACCGCAGACACCTGGAGACCAAGCGTTGAGCAACGGTGCGGCGGCCCGCTTCGCACGGCGCGAGTGGGGGCCCCTCTACGGGACCCTGAAGGACGCACTCGTCCGGCGCACCTGGCGGGCCGTCCCCATGACCCTGGGAGCGGTCGCGCTCACCTCGGTCTTCCAGATCGTGCAGAACCAGAGCTGGGGCTTCCAGTTCGTCCAGAACCTCGGCTCCGTCAAGGCCACCGACCCGCTCTGGCTGGCCCTGCTGCGCACCCCGCTGTCCCTGTTCGTGCCCGCCCTGGACCTCCCGGTCTGGGGGGCGCTCGCGCAGATCCTGCTCGTCTTCGGCATCGCCGAGATCTGCATCGGCTGGTGGCGGACCCTGCTCGTCGGCTACATCGCCACCCTCGCGGGCACCACGTACGCGCGGATCGGCCTGGCCCTGGGCCCCGACCACCCGCTCGGCCTGCCCGACTCGGACCGCCTGGTCAACGACACCGGGCCCTCCGCCGCGGTCGTGGGCCTCGCCGTCTACGTCTGCTGGCGCTACCGGGCCCGCCTCACCGGCACCCTCGTGGTCCTCGTCATGATCGCGGAGGTGCTGGTCAAGAACAACCTCGCGGGCAAGGAGCACCTCGCGGCGATCGCGGCCGTCCTCGCCGTGTGCGCGGTCCGCACCAAGTGGGGCCCGGCCCGGCCGCCCGCCCCCGCGGGCGGCTCCCCGCACCCCGGCGGACGCACCGGCAGCGCCCCCTCGGACGGCCCGGAGAAACTCCGGCGGGATGCGGGCGGCTGAACCGGACGAGGACCCTCCGGGGTTCCTCCGCCCGCCCGGGCGCGTACCGTAGCCCGTCGTGACGGCGACACCCCCGGCCCTCCAGGCCCCCCGACCGGCCCGCATCCGCGCATGGCTCTGCGCGCACCCCTCCGCGACCGATGCCATGCTCGCGTCGGCCGTCCTCGTCGCGATGGTCGTCGGATCCTTCGCCGACCCGCACGGAACGAACTTCGGCACCCGCACCCCCGACCTGCCCAGCTTCGGCCTCATGCTGCTCGGCGCCGCCGCACTCGCCTTCCGGCGCCGCCGCCCCCGCACCGTCCTGGCCGCGACCAGCGCCGTCACCCTGGTCGAACTCCTCTCCGGCCCGGCCCGCGCCCCCGTCGCCATGAGCGCGGTGGTGGCCCTGTTCACCGTGGCCGCCCGCACCGACCGGCCCACCACCTGGCGGGTCGGCCTGCTCACCATGACCGGCCTGACCGCCGCCGCCATGCTCGCCGGCCCCATGCCCTGGTACGCGCAGGAGAACCTCGGCATCTTCGCCTGGACCGGCATGGCCGCGGCCGCCGGAGACGCCGTCCGCAGCCGCCGCGCGTTCGTCGACGCCATAAGGGAGCGCGCCGAACGGGCCGAACGCACCCGCGAGGAGGAGGCCCGCCGCCGCGTGGCCGAGGAGCGGCTGCGCATCGCCCGCGACCTCCACGACGTGGTCGCCCACCACATCGCCCTGGTCAACGTCCAGGCCGGAGTGGCCGCCCACGTCATGGACAAGCGCCCCGACCAGGCCAAGGAGGCACTCGCCCACGTCCGCGACGCCAGCCGCTCGGCACTCGGCGAACTCCGCGCCACCGTCGGCCTGCTGCGCCAGTCCGGCGACCCCGAGGCCCCCACCGAACCCGCCCCCGGCCTCGCCGTGCTCGACGAGCTCGTCGACACCTTCCGGCAGTCCGGCCTGCCCGTGGACGTGGCCCTCGACCCCGCCGGCCCCCCGCTCCCGGCCGGCGCCGACCTGGCCGCCTACCGGGTCATCCAGGAGGCCCTGACCAACGTCCGCAAGCACGCCGGGGCCGACGCCCGCGCCGAGGTCAGCGTGGTCCGGGTGGGCTCCGCCCTGGAGGTCACCGTCCTCGACGACGGCGGCACCGCCACTGCCGTCCCGGCCGACCCCGGCGGCGGCCACGGCCTGCTCGGCATGCGGGAGCGGGCCGGCGCCCTCGGCGGCAGCTGCGCCGCCGGACCCCGTTACGGGGGCGGCTGGCGGGTCCATGCGATCCTGCCCCTCGACAACGCCAGGGAGGAAGCATGAGCGACGACCGCCCCATCCGGGTGCTGCTCGCCGACGACCAGGCCCTGCTGCGCAGCGCCTTCAAGATCCTCGTGAACTCCGAGCCCGACATGGAGGTCGTGGGCGAGGCCTCCGACGGCGCCCAGGCCGTGGAACTCGCCCGCGAGCAGCGGGCCGACGTGGTCCTCATGGACATCCGCATGCCCGGCACCGACGGCCTCACCGCCACCCGCGCGATCAGCTCCGACCCGGAGCTCGCCGGGGTCCGCGTGGTCATGCTGACGACCTTCGAGGTGGACGAGTACGTGGTCCAGGCCCTGCGCGCCGGGGCCTCGGGCTTCCTCGGCAAGGGGGCCGAGCCCGAGGACCTGCTGGGCGCCATCCGCATCGCCCACGCCGGCGAGGCCCTGCTCTCCCCGGTCGCCACCAAGGGGCTCATCGCCCGGTTCCTCGCCCAGGGCGGCGGCCCCGGCCCCGCCCCGGACGCCGCCGGCCACGCCGAACGCCTCGAAGCCCTCACCGGCCGCGAGCGCGAGGTCCTCGTCCACGTGGCCGCCGGGCTGTCCAACGACGAGATCGCGGGACGCCTGGAGGTCAGCCCGCTGACCGTCAAGACCCACGTCAACCGGGCCATGGCCAAGCTGTCCGCCCGCGACCGGGCCCAGCTCGTCGTCATCGCCTACGAGTCCGGCCTAGTACGGCCGCGCGGCGAGGCCGTACCGCAACAGGGGCAGGACCGGTAGCCACCGGGGCCGCCGGGCCTGCCGCCGTACGCCGAAGGGGCGCCCCTCGCAGGAGGGGCGCCCCTTCGGCGCGGTCCCGGGCGGGCCGGGGGAGCGGAGCCGCTACGGCAGCGCGAGCATGCGCTCCAGCGCCAGCTTCGCGAAGCTCTCGGTCTCCTTGTCCACCTGGATCTGGTTGACGAGGTTGCCCTCGGCCAGCGACTCCAGGGTCCACACGAGGTGCGGCAGGTCGATCCGGTTCATGGTGGAGCAGAAGCAGACCGTCTTGTCGAGGAAGACGACTTCCTTGTCCTCGGCGGCGAAACGGTTCGCCAGGCGGCGCACCAGGTTCAGCTCGGTGCCGATGGCCCACTTGGAGCCGGCCGGGGCCGCCTCCAGCGCCTTGATGATGTACTCCGTGGAGCCCACGTAGTCCGCGGCTGCCACGACCTCGTGCTTGCACTCGGGGTGCACGAGCACGTTCACACCCGGGATCCGCTCGCGGACGTCGTTGACCGAGTCCAGGCTGAACCGGCCGTGCACCGAGCAGTGGCCCCGCCACAGGATCATCTTCGCGGCGCGCAGCTCCTCGGCGGTCAGGCCGCCGTTCGGCTTGTGCGGGTTGTAGACCACGCAGTCGTCCAGGGACATGCCCATGTCGCGGACGGCGGTGTTGCGGCCCAGGTGCTGGTCCGGCAGGAACAGCACCTTCTCGCCCTGCTCGAAGGCCCAGTCCAGGGCCTTCTTCGCGTTCGACGAGGTGCAGATGGTGCCGCCGTGCTTGCCGGTGAAGGCCTTGATGTCGGCGGAGGAGTTCATGTACGAGACGGGGACGGTGACCTCCGCCACGCCCGCCTCGGTCAGCACGTCCCAGCACTCGGCGACCTGCTCGGCGGTGGCCATGTCGGCCATGGAGCAGCCCGCGGCCAGGTCCGGCAGGACCACCTTCTGGTCGTCGGTGGTCAGGATGTCCGCCGACTCGGCCATGAAGTGCACGCCGCAGAAGACGATGTACTCCGCCTCCGGCTTGGCGGCGGCGTCGCGGGCCAGCTTGAAGGAGTCGCCGGTGACGTCGGCGAACTCGATGACCTCGTCACGCTGGTAGTGGTGGCCGAGGATGAAGACCTTGTCCCCGAGCTTCTCCTTGGCCGCGCGGGCGCGCGCCACGAGGTCCGGGTCGGACGGCGAGGGGAGGTCGCCCGGACACTCCACGCCCCGCTCGCTCTTGGGGTCGGCCTCACGGCCGAGCAGCAGCAGGGCAAGGGGCGTCGGCTGGACGTCCAAAGGCTGGGCGGTGGTCACGACACGCACCCTTTCTGTTCTGCGACTTCAGTCTGTGGTCTGCGACTACGCGACTTCTCGTCTAGTTGACGTTATCTATCATAACCGCTTCACGTCACTTTGACGATGCCGATAAGTGTCGATGTGACGAATTCGCAGGCCGCTCAAGAGGGGGTCCACCCCTCCGTCCCGGTGTGCGAGCATGAATGTCTGAAACAAGCGTCAGGCCCGGAATGAATCCGCGGCCCCGTCGGTTGCCACCGACGGCAAGAGTCCGACGTTTCCCCGCCCCGCGGGGAGCCGCCCACTTCGGGAGTGAATGCAGATGTCCGTTCAGGACGACAAGACCACTGTGAGCGACGGCATCCTCCTGTCCGACGCCGCCGCCGCCAAGGTCAAGGCCCTGCTGGAGCAGGAAGGCCGCGACGACCTGGCCCTCCGCGTCGCGGTCCAGCCCGGTGGCTGCTCCGGCCTGCGCTACCAGCTCTTCTTCGACGAGCGCTCCCTCGACGGCGACGTGGTCAAGGACTTCGACGGGGTCAAGGTCGTCACCGACCGCATGAGCGCCCCCTACCTGGGCGGCGCCTCCATCGACTTCGTGGACACCATCGAGAAGCAGGGCTTCACGATCGACAACCCGAACGCCACGGGCTCCTGCGCCTGCGGCGACTCCTTCAGCTAAACCGCGCCCGGGCCTGCAGGGCCCGCGCCACCGCGCTGAAAAGGGGCGGCACCGGATCCCTCCGGTGCCGCCCCTGCGCGCTTCCACGGGCCGCCGGGGCCCCTGCCCGGCCCCCGCTCCGGGCCCGCCGACCCTGCCCGCTACTGCCGGCGCAGCTGGTCGCCCGTGGTCCCGTCGACCACCTTCCGCCCGCCGAGCGGCTGGTCCAGCGTCGCCGTGAGCGACATCTCCTGCGCGATCAGGATGCACGCCCGGTCCGGGTCCTTCGGGGTGTCCGTGACCCGCACCGTCACCGTCTGCGGGTGCTCCCGCACCTCCAGGGCGTACGTGCTGCACACCCCGCCCCAGAAGTGCACCGTCAGCTTCCGGCCGCTCTCCTCGTACGAGAAGCCCGGCACCGTCTGCGCCCTCGGCGGGGTCTGCCCGCCTGCTGCGGCCGGCTGGGCCACCACGTACCCCGGCCCGCCGTCCCGGCCCGCGACGCGGAACAGCCAGGCCGGCACCAGCTGCCGGGTGCCGCCCTCCGCGGACGGCGTCAGGCCCAGCACCGCCCCCGTGACCCTCTCGGTCCGCGCCGGCTCGCCCGGGCCGGGGTCCTCCGGCAGGCAGGGCGCCAGGTCCACGGCATGGCCCGGCACCGCGGCCGCGTCCGGGACCGGGGTCGCGCAGCCGCCGATCGGCGGCCGGGCGGGGCCCGCGTTCAGCCGCTCCAGCGCCTCGGCGGCCGTCACCACGTCCCGACCCTCCCCGCGCACCGGGGCCGACAGCTCGCCGCTCCCGCCGGCCACCCGGCCGTCCGGGCCGATCTCCACCTTCGTGGACCAGTTGTGCGTGGGCAGCCCGCCGACCACCGGATCCGCCGTGACCACCCGTACGGCGCCCAGCACCGCCTTCGCGTCCAGCTTCGCCCCGGACAGCCCCGCGGCCTCCAGCACCGGAGCCGCGGCCGCCTTCGCCGCCTCCTCGCTCACCGGGCCGCCGCCGGACGGCCCGTCCGGGCCCTCCGGGAGCACCGCCGGCCCGCAGGTGTCCTTCCCGCGCTCGCAGTCGTCCCCGCCGCCCGTCTGGTGGAGGGTGAACGACCAGGCCCCGGGCGCCTGCGCGGCCACCTGGAGGCGCGGCCCGGAGGAGTCCTTGGACACCCCGGCCCGCCACAGCCCCCCGGACAGCCGGGGCGCGCCGTCCACGCCGAGCGCCGCGGCCAGCCGGGCCACCCGCTCCTGCGTCACCTCGCCCGTCAGCCGGTACGCGTACGCCTTCCCCGGCCCCTCCGGGAGCTTCACGGCAGCCCTGTAGACCACCCCGTTCCCGGAGGGATCGGGCTCACCGGGGGCGATGCCCGGCGGGGGAGTGGTGGGGCCCGGCACGGGGGCGCCGGACGCCGAGCTCCGGGGCGCGGCCTGGCCGCCGTAGGCCGTGCTCGCCCAGTACGCCGTACCGCCGCCCGCGAGCAGGACCGCGGCCGCGATCGAGGCAACGGCCGTGGAGGGCCGCCGCCGCATCCGAGGGGTGGAATCTCCGGTCACCGCATTGCTCCTTCGCCGTCCGTGGTGCTGGTGGGACGGAGCCGGAGGCTATCCGGTTCCCGGCCGGTCAGTACCCGTACGCGGCCGTGCCGGCGATGAGACGGGCCGAGGACGCGGGCACGGTGATCCCGTGGATCCGGTCGGGAGTCACCCGAACGGGGTCCGGGCCGGCCGGCGCGGCCCAGTGCGGGGCCATCCGCGCACCCTCGCCGATCAGGCCTGCGAGGCCGGAACCGGCCGCTCGCTCGGCGGTGGACATGGCGGAGTCGGGGTAAGTCCTCATGCGGGCACGGTATGCATGCGGGCCTATGCGGAGAAAGGGCTACTACGGGGTAGTTTCGCACCGTCCACGCGGGCGGGCGGGAGCGGGTAGCGTTGACCGTCCCCTTCCGCCCCTCGCAGGAGCATCCACGCCGTGCGTATCGCAGTCACCGGCTCCATCGCCACCGACCACCTCATGACCTTCCCCGGCCGCTTCGCCGACCAGTTCGTCGCGGACCAGCTGCACACGGTCTCCCTCTCCTTCCTCGTCGACAACCTCGACGTGCGGCGGGGCGGGGTCGGCCCGAACATCTGCTTCGGAATGGGGCAGCTCGGCGCCCGCCCGATCCTGGTGGGCGCAGCAGGCTACGACTTCGACGAGTACCGCGCCTGGCTCGACCGGCACGGCGTCGACACCCAGTCCGTGCGCATCTCCGAGGTGCTCCACACGGCCCGCTTCGTGTGCACCACGGACAAGGACCACAACCAGATCGGCTCCTTCTACACCGGCGCCATGAGCGAGGCCCGCCTCATCGAGCTCAAGTCCGTCGCGGACCGGGTCGGCGGCCTGGACCTGGTGCTGATCGGCGCCGACGACCCCGAGGCGATGCTGCGCCACACCGAGGAGTGCCGCAGCCGGGAGATCCCGTTCGCCGCGGACTTCTCCCAGCAGATCGCCCGCATGGACGGCGAGAACATCCGCACCCTGATGGAGGGCGCGACCTTCCTCTTCTCGAACGAGTACGAGAAGGGCCTCATCGAGTCCAAGTCCGGCTGGACCGACGAGGAGATCCTCGCCAAGGTCGGCACCCGGGTCACCACCCTCGGCTCCCAGGGCGTGAAGATCGAACGGGCCGGCCACGAGCCGATCCTCGTCGGCTGCCCCGAGGAGAACGCGAAGGTGGACCCGACCGGTGTCGGCGACGCGTTCCGCGCGGGCTTCCTCACCGGCCTCGGTTGGGGCGTCGGCCTGGAGCGCGCGGCGCAGGTCGGCTGCATGCTGGCCACGCTCGTGATCGAGACCCTGGGCACCCAGGAGTACACGCTCGCGCGGGCGCACTTCATGGAGCGCTTCACCAAGGCGTACGGCGAGGAAGCGGCCGCGGAGGTCCAGGCCCACCTGACCGTCTGACCCCCGGGGCCTCCGCCCCCGGACCCCCCTCGCCGGCACACGAAGCCCGTCCGGCATTCGAGGGCCGGGGTCCGGGGCGGAGCCCCCGTCCGGGAAGGGGACGGCGGGGGAGAGCCCCGCACGGCCGCACACGCAGGGTCACACCAGGCGCCGCACCCGGTAGGCCACGCCCCCGCCCTCCGCAGGGGATTCGCCCAGGTACTCCTGCCCCCGCATCGCACACCACGCCGGAATGTCCAGCCGCGCCACCTCGTCGTCCGAGACGACCGTGACCACCCCGCCCACCGGCACCGTGGTGATCACCTTCGCCAGCTCGATCACCGGCTGCGGACACCGCAGCCCCAGCGCGTCCACCACCGCCGACTCCCCGGCCGGCGGCAGGACCGGCTCGCCCGCCCCCGGCACCCCCAGCCGCTCCCGCACCCCCGCCACCGCCCCCGGCAGCACCTCCAGGAAGCGGTTCACCTCCTCCGCCGTCGTGCCCGGCGGCAGCGAGAGCCGTACGTTCCCCTCCGACAGCACCCCCATCGCCTTGAGCACATGGCTGGGCGTCAGGGTCGAACTCGTGCACGAGGAGCCGGACGAGACGGAGAAGCCCGCCCGGTCCAGCTCGTGGAGCAGGACCTCCCCGTCCACGTAGAGGCAGGAGAAGGTCACCAGGTGCGGCAGCCGCCGGTCCGCGTCCCCGACCACCTCCACGTCCGGGACCAGCCGGGCCACCCGGCGCCGGATCCGGTCCACCAGCACCCGCAGCCGCCGCGCCTCCTCCTCGGCCTCGGCCCGTACCGCCCGCAGCGAGGCCGCCGCGGCCACGACGGCCGGGATGTTCTCGAAGCCCGCCGAACGCCCCGACTCCCGCTCGTCCACGGGACCTTGGGGCGCGAACCGGACCCCCTTGCGGACCGCCAGCAGCCCCACCCCGGCCGGCCCGCCCCACTTGTGGGCGCTCCCGGCCAGCAGGGACCACCCGCCCGGCACCGGCCCCCACGGCAGCGACTGGGCCGCGTCCACGAACAGCGGCACCCCCGCCGCCCGGCAGGCCTCGGCGGCCTCCGCCACCGGCTGCTCCGTGCCCACCTCGTGGTTGGCGGACTGAAGGCACGCCAGCGCGGTGTCCGCCCGCAGCGCGGCGGCGAAGGACTCGGCCGCCACCGCCCCCGAACGGTCCACCGCCACCTCCGTGACGCTCCCGCCGGCCGCCGCGTGCGCCTCCGCCGCATGGAGTACGGAGGAATGCTCGACTGCCGATACGACCAGATGCCCGCCGACGCGCCGGCGCCCCGCGAGCACCCCCGCCATGCCGAGGTGAACCGCGCGTGTCCCCGAAGGAGTGAACACGAGCTCGTCCGGGCGGCAGCCCACGGCCTCCGCCGCCGCCTCCCGCGCCGCGTCCAGGAGCAGCCGGGCCCGGCGCCCTTCCCGGTACAGCCGGGCCGGGTCCGCCCAGCCCTCGTCGAGCGCGGCCACCAGGGCCTGGCGGGCCACCGGGTGCAGCGGAGCGGAGGAAGCGGAGTCGAAGTACGGCATACGCGCACGCTAACCCGCCTGCCCGCATCCCCGGGTCAGGGGGCGTCAGATGGCTCTCCGGGCCCGCCCTGCGGGGGTGTTGGGCGTGTCCCCCGGAAGGCGGAGCCACCCCTTCGGGGGCTGTCGCGGCGCGTTGGGCACCCTCCCCGCGCGACCCCAAATAGCGTCCAGTAGGGTTTGGTCCGCATAAACATCCAAACCCCTGCCCGCGTCAGGGCCGGCGACCGACCCGCGAGACGGCCGCAGCCGGTCACGCGGGCCGAGACTCTCGGGAAGGCGCTACGTGAGTCCCTACGGCTCCGACCGCTCGCCGCGGCGCCCGATGCGGCGGAAGCTGCTGCAGGCGCTGACTGCGGGTATGGTCCTGGCGACCGCCACTGGTTGCTCGTATACCTGGAAAGACTTCCCCCGCCTCGGAATGCCCACCCCGGTCACCGAGGAGGCGCCGCGCATCCTCTCCCTGTGGCAGGGCTCCTGGGCGGCTGCTCTCGTCACCGGCATCCTGGTCTGGGGCCTGATCCTGTGGAGCGTCGTCTTCCACCGGCGCAGCCGCACCAAGGTGGAGGTTCCGCCGCAGACCCGGTACAACATGCCGATCGAGGCGCTGTACACCGTGGTCCCGCTCATCATCGTCTCGGTGCTGTTCTACTTCACCGCGCGTGACGAGTCGAAGCTCCTCACCCTCTCCGAGAAGCCGAAGCACACCATCAACGTGGTCGGCTTCCAGTGGAGCTGGGGCTTCAACTACATCGAGGACGTCGACGGCGACGCCGCGACTCCGAAGCTGCCTGCGGCCACCGAGGAAGAGGGCGCGGAGCACGGGAAGGGCGAGGCCGAGGCCCCGCGCGTTCCCAAGGAGCTCGCCTCGATCCCGGACAGGTACACCAAGGACTTCCCCGCGGGCGCCGAGGGCGTCTACACCAAGGGCGTCCCCGGTGACCGGAACCCCCAGACGGGCAACCCGGGTCCGACCCTCTGGCTCCCCAAGGGCGAGAAGGTCCGCTTCATCCTCTCGTCCAACGACGTCATCCACTCGTTCTGGGTGGTGCCCTTCCTGTTCAAGCAGGACGTCATCCCCGGCCACACCAATGTCTTCGAGGTGACCCCCACGCAGGAGGGCACCTTCATGGGCAAGTGCGCCGAGCTCTGCGGCGTCGACCACTCCCGGATGCTCTTCAACGTGAAGGTCGTCTCCCCGGAGCGCTACCAGGCGCACCTGAAGGAGCTGGCCGAGAAGGGGCAGACCGGTTACCTCCCGGCCGGTATCAAGCAGACGAACCCGGCCCGGAACTCGGAGACGAACAAACTGTGAGCATCCTCAACGAACCTCAGGGTGCCGCGGCAGCTGACGCCTCGTACGAGAACGAGCTGCCGGTGCGGCGCAAGCAGCCGGGCAATGTCGTCGTGAAGTGGCTGACCACCACCGACCACAAGACGATCGGCACGCTCTACCTGGTCACCTCGTTCGTGTTCTTCATCATCGGCGGCATCATGGCGCTCTTCATGCGCGCCGAGCTTGCCCGTCCGGGTACGCAGATCATGTCGAACGAGCAGTTCAACCAGGCGTTCACGATGCACGGCACGATCATGCTGCTGATGTTCGCGACGCCGCTGTTCGCGGGCTTCGCGAACTGGATCATGCCGCTGCAGATCGGCGCGCCGGACGTGGCGTTCCCGCGGCTGAACATGTTCGCGTACTGGCTGTACCTCTTCGGTTCGACCATCGCGGTGGCCGGCTTCATCACCCCGCAGGGTGCCGCCGACTTCGGCTGGTTCGCCTACTCCCCGCTGTCGGACGCCGTCCGCTCGCCGGGCATCGGCGCCGACATGTGGATCATGGGTCTGGCCTTCTCCGGCTTCGGCACCATCCTCGGCTCGGTCAACTTCATCACCACGATCATCTGCATGCGCGCGCCCGGCATGACGATGTTCCGCATGCCGATCTTCACCTGGAACGTGCTGCTGACCGGTGTCCTGGTCCTGCTCGCCTTCCCGGTGCTCGCCGCCGCGCTCTTCGCGCTGGAGGCGGACCGCAAGTTCGGTGCGCACGTGTTCGACGCGTCCAACGGCGGCGCACTCCTGTGGCAGCACCTCTTCTGGTTCTTCGGACACCCAGAGGTGTACATCATCGCCCTGCCGTTCTTCGGAATCATTTCCGAAGTGATCCCGGTCTTCTCGCGCAAGCCGATGTTCGGTTACATCGGCCTGATCGCCGCGACGATCGCGATCGCCGGCCTCTCCGTGACCGTGTGGGCCCACCACATGTACGTCACCGGCGGTGTGCTGCTGCCCTTCTTCTCCTTCATGACCTTCCTGATCGCGGTCCCGACCGGTGTGAAGTTCTTCAACTGGATCGGCACCATGTGGAAGGGCTCGCTGTCCTTCGAGACCCCGATGCTCTGGGCCGTCGGCTTCCTGATCACCTTCACCTTCGGTGGTCTGACCGGCGTCATCCTGGCCTCGCCCCCGATGGACTTCCACGTCTCCGACTCGTACTTCGTCGTCGCGCACTTCCACTACGTCATCTTCGGCACCGTGGTCTTCGCGATGTTCTCCGGCTTCCACTTCTGGTGGCCGAAGTTCACGGGCAAGATGCTGGACGAGCGCCTCGGCAAGATCACGTTCTGGACCCTGTTCGTGGGCTTCCACGGCACGTTCCTGGTGCAGCACTGGCTCGGCGCGGAGGGCATGGCCCGCCGTTACGCGGACTACCTCGACGCCGACGGCTTCACCGCGCTGAACACCATCTCGACGATCAGCTCCTTCCTGCTCGGCCTGTCGATGCTTCCGTTCATGTACAACGTGTGGAAGACCGCCAAGTACGGCAAGAAGATCGAGGTCGACGACCCGTGGGGCTACGGCCGCTCCCTGGAGTGGGCGACCTCCTGCCCGCCGCCGCGGCACAACTTCCTCACGCTGCCGCGCATTCGCTCCGAATCCCCGGCCTTCGACCTGCACCACCCGGAGATCGCCGCCCTCGACCACCTCGAGGGCCACGGCGAGCCGGCCAAGGCCGTCACCGGTGACAAGGAGGCCGGCAAGTGAAGATCCAGGGCAAGATGTTCCTCTGGCTCTCCGCGTTCATCCTGATCATGGCCGTCGTGTACGGCGTGTGGTCGAAGGAGCCGGCGGGCACCACCGCGCTCTTCCTGGCCTTCGGCCTGAGCGTCATGATCGGCTACTACCTGGCCTTCACGGCCAAGCGTGTGGACGCCATGGCCCAGGACAACAAGGAGGCCGATGTCGCGGACGAGGCCGGCGAGCTCGGCTTCTTCTCCCCGCACAGCTGGCAGCCGCTCTCCCTGGCCATCGGCGGCGCCCTGGCCTTCATGGGCGTCATCTTCGGCTGGTGGCTGCTGTACTTCTCCGCTCCGGTGATCCTCGTGGGTCTGTGGGGCTGGGTGTACGAGTACTACCGCGGTGAGAACCAGAACCAGTAGCACCGGCTGAGCAGCCGTTCCGGCCCGGCCGGAGGGCCGCGCAGGCACCAGGCGTTGGGGCCCGGACACCTCGTGACGAGGAGTCCGGGCCCCTCGTTTGCAGTCACCCCGCGCGCAGTAATAGTCATATCTTCATAGCGTTTGAGGCATGAGCCACTCACCGCGTCTTTGGACCGTTCTCAGCTGCTCCATGCTGGTCGCGTCCCTCGGAGCCGGCGCCGCGGCGTGCGGGTCCCGGGGGAACCCGCTCTCCGCCCGCCCCTATGACGCGGCCGAGCAGGTCGGGTTCAACCAGAAGGCCGGCAGCCGCCCCGTCGATCCCGACCGGCCGCTGGAGGTGACCGTCAAGGGCAAGGACGGGCGCATCACCGACGTGACCGCCGTCGACACCCACGGCCGCCGCCTCGCCGGCGAGCTCTCCGCGGACGGCGACCGCTGGCACAGCACCTCACCGCTCGCCGCCGGCGTCCGCTACACCGTCACCGTCCGCACCGAACGCAGCGACGGCGCCCCGGGGCAGCGCACGCTGTCCTTCGACACCACCCCCGCCCACAAGGTCCTCAAGGTCGAATTCGGCCCGGACGCGGGCAAATACGGGGTCGGGCAGCCCATCACCGCCGAGCTCAACGAACCCGTCGCCGACAAGGCCGCCCGGGCCGTCGTCGAACGGGCCCTCGTCGTCGAGTCCACGCCCCGCACCGAGGGCGCCTGGTACTGGGTGGACGACAAGAAGCTGCACTTCCGCCCCAAGGAGTACTGGCCCGCCCACTCCACCGTCTCCGTACGCAGCAACCTGGAGGGCATCCAGGTCACCCCCGGCCTCCACGGGGCCGCCAGCAAGCCCCTGAAGCTGGAGATCGGCGACCGGGTGGAGGTCGTCACCGACGCCGCCGCCCACTCGCTCACCTTCCGGCGCAACGGAGAAGTGATCAACACCATCCCCGTGACCACCGGCAAGCCCGGGTTCTCCACCCGCAACGGCTACAAGGTGGTCCTCGGCAAGCAGTACTACGTCCAGATGCGCGGGGACACCGTCGGCATCTCCCAGGGCAGCAGCGAGTACTACAACCTGCCCGTCTACTACGCCACCCGCGTCACCTGGAGTGGTGAATACGTCCACGCGGCGCCGTGGTCCGTCGGCTCCCAGGGCTACGAGAACGTCAGTCACGGCTGCACCGGCATGAGCACCGGCAACGCCGCCTGGTTCTACGAGAACATCACCGAAGGCGACATCGTCCGGGTCGTCAACAGCATCGGCGAGGACATGGACCCGTTCGGGAACGGCTTCGGCGACTGGAACGTGCCCTGGAAGAAGTGGCGCGAGGGCAGCGCCCTGCTGGGCGGCACCCCCGACGGCCACACCCGGGCCGACAAGGCCCGGCTGCGCCCGCAGGTGTGATCAACGGGCCCCGCCGGGCCCCGGCACGCGTTCGGGGCCCCTCGGGGCCCCGAACCGCGTCCTCGGGGCCTCCTGCGGCCCCTGGCGCCCTCACAAGACGGCCGGACCCGTCAGTGGTCCACCGAAAGCCGCGTCCGCAGCACGTCCGCCAGGGCGTCCGCGAACTCCACCGGGTCCACCGGATGGGTGACCGCCCGGTCCGCCCGGCTCCAGGTGGCCAGCCAGGCGTCCTGCGGACGCCCGATCAGCAGCAGCACCGGCGGGCAGCGGAAGATCTCGTCCTTGATCTGGCGGCACACGCCCATCCCGCCCGCGGGCACCGCCTCCCCGTCCAGCACGCACGCGTCGATCCCGCCCTCTTCCAGGGCCTTCAGCACGGCCGGCAGGGTCGCGCACTCCACGAACTCCACCGGCGGCAGGTCCGCGGCGGGCCTGTGCCCTGCCGCCAGCCGCACCTGCTCCCTCGTGTTGGCGTCGTCGCTGTAGACCAGAACCCTCGCAGTCGCCCGCATCGTTCCTCCACGCGTCACAGGAATCACAGTGATGTTGCGCGGGATCGTACTCCTCCCGACGTCCTGTCAACATCGGTTCGCACGCCCCGGTGACGGCCGTTTGCTGGGCCGTTCGGGCAGTGCACACCCCCCGGACACTCCGAACGGCACCCCCCGGGGTGAGGGCGGGATAAGCGACCGACATAATGTCGGTCGTGGCGACAGCAACGACAGTAGATACCGGGCACGCGCACCCGACGGTCAACAGGCCGAACCTCGTCAGCGTCGGAACCATCATCTGGTTGAGTTCCGAGCTGATGTTCTTCGCGGCCCTTTTCGCGATGTACTTCACCCTGCGATCGGTGACGGGCACCGAGTTCTGGTCCGAGAAGGCGGACCTTCTCAACCTCCCGTTCTCGGCGACGAACACCACGATCCTCGTGCTCTCCTCCCTCACCTGCCAGCTCGGCGTCTTCGCCGCCGAGCGCGGTGACGTGAAGAAGCTCCGCACCTGGTTCGTGATCACCTTCGTGATGGGTGCGATCTTCATTGGCGGCCAGGTGTTCGAGTACACCGAGCTGGTCAAGAAGGACGGCCTCTCGCTGTCCTCGGACCCGTACGGCTCGGTCTTCTACCTGACCACCGGCTTCCACGGTCTGCACGTGACGGGCGGTCTCATCGCCTTCCTGCTGGTCCTGGGCCGGACGTACGCGGCCAAGAGGTTCACCCACGAACAGGCCACCTCGGCCATCGTCGTGTCCTACTACTGGCACTTCGTCGATGTCGTCTGGATCGGCCTCTTCGCCACGATCTACCTGATCAAGTAGCGATCACGTCGCCGGGTCCGAGCCCGGCATCCATCCAGCAAGCACCGACGCAGAAGATCCTGACACCGGGGTAATCCGTGAAAAAGCTCTCCGCACGACGACGCCATCCGCTGGCGGCGGTCGTCGTTCTACTCCTCGCGCTGGCGGCCACTGGGGGGCTGTACGCCGCGTTCGCGCCCGCGGGCAAGGCGCAGGCCGATGAAACCGCCCAGTCCCTCGCCATCGAGGAGGGTCAGAAGCTCTACGCCGTGGGCTGCGCAAGCTGCCACGGAACCGGGGGTCAGGGTTCCACTGACGGCCCGAGCCTGGTGGGCGTCGGCTCTGCCGCCGTCGACTTCCAGGTGAGCACGGGCCGCATGCCCGCCCAGCAGCCCGGCGCGCAGGTGCCGAAGAAGAGGAACATCTACTCCCAGGCGCAGATCGACCAGCTCGCCGCGTACATCTCCTCCCTCGGCGCCGGTCCCATCACGCCGACCGAGAAGCAGTACGACCCGGCCGGCGCGGACATCGCCCGCGGTGGTGAGCTCTTCCGCAACAACTGCGCGCAGTGCCACAACTTCACCGGTGAGGGCGGCGCCCTGACGCACGGCAAGTACGCCCCGAACCTCGAGGGCGTCGAGCCGAAGCACATCTACGAGGCCATGCTCACCGGCCCGCAGAACATGCCCTCCTTCCCGGACAGCACCATGCCGGAGAAGGAGAAGAAGGACATCATCGCGTACCTCCAGACCGTCAACGGCGACAAGTCGGAGAGCCCCGGCGGCCTCAAGCTCGGCGGCCTCGGCCCCGTCAGCGAGGGCCTGTTCGGCTGGGTCTTCGGTCTGGGAACGCTCATCGCTGTCGCCGTCTGGGTTGCGGCCCACACCGCTAAGGCCAAGAAGTCATGAGTAGCCAAGACATTCCCGAAGACAAGCACCTGCCGAGCGAGCAGGGCGACGCGCACCACGGCGGTGTCGCGGTGGCGGACGACCCGTTCGCCGACCCCGGTCTGCCGGCCCACAAGCCGCGCATCCAGGACATCGACGAGCGGGCGGCCAAGCGCTCCGAGCGCACCGTCGCGATGCTGTTCACCCTGTCGATGCTGGCCACGGTCGGTTTCATCGCCGCCTACGTGACCATCCCGGTCGACAAGATCGTCTTCATCTGGCCCTTCGGCCACGTGAGCGGTCTGAACTTCGCCCTGGGCGTCACCCTCGGCATCGCCCTCTTCTGCATCGGCGCGGGCGCGGTCCACTGGGCCCGCACCCTGATGTCCGACGTCGAGGTGGCGGACGAGCGCCACCCGATCGAGGCCGCTCCCGAGGTCAAGGCGAAGGTCCTCGCGGACTTCGCCGACGGTGCCCGCGAGTCCGACATCGGCCGCCGCAAGCTCATCCGCAACACGATGCTCGGCGCGCTGGCCATGGTGCCGCTCTCCGGTGTCGTCCTGCTGCGCGACCTGGGCCCGCTGCCCGAGGACAAGCTCCGCAAGACGATCTGGGCGAAGGGCAAGCTGCTCATCAACCAGAACACGATGGAGCCGCTGCGTCCCGAGGACGTCGCCGTCGGTTCGCTGACCTTCGCCATGCCCGAGGGCCTGGAAGAGGACCAGCACGACTACATGCAGCAGATCGCCAAGGCTGCCCTGATGATCGTCCGCATCAAGCCGGAGGACATCAAGGACAAGCAGGAGCTCGAGTGGTCCCACGAGGGCATCGTGGCCTACTCGAAGATCTGCACCCACGTCGGCTGCCCGATCAGCCTGTACGAGCAGCAGACCCACCACGTGCTCTGCCCGTGCCACCAGTCCACTTTCGACCTCTCCGACGGCGCCCGCGTCATCTTCGGCCCGGCCGGCCACGCCCTCCCGCAGCTGCGGATCGGCGTGAATGACGAGGGCTTCCTCGAGGCGCTCGGCGACTTCGAAGAGCCCGTCGGTCCTGCCTTCTGGGAGCGCGGATGAGCACTGCGACCGCTACCGACAAGCGCAAAGCGCCGGCGGGCGAGCGCGTAGCCGACTGGGCGGACGGCCGCCTGGGCATCTACAGCCTCGCCAAGTCGAACATGCGCAAGATCTTCCCGGACCACTGGTCCTTCATGCTGGGTGAGATCTGCCTCTACAGCTTCATCATCATCATCCTCACGGGTGTGTACCTGACGCTGTTCTTCCACCCGAGCATGAACGAGGTCGTGTACCACGGCTCGTACGTGCCGATGCAGGGCGTCCGGATGTCCGAGGCCTACGCCTCGACCCTGGACATCAGCTTCGACGTCCGCGGCGGTCTGCTCATCCGGCAGATCCACCACTGGGCGGCCCTGATCTTCGTCGCGGCCATGCTCGTGCACATGATGCGCGTGTTCTTCACCGGCGCGTTCCGCAAGCCGCGCGAGGTCAACTGGGTCTTCGGCTTCCTGCTGCTGGTCCTCGGCATGTTCACCGGCTTCACCGGTTACTCCCTGCCGGACGACCTGCTCTCGGGCACCGGTGTCCGCTTCATGGAGGGCGCGATCCTGTCCGTGCCGATCGTGGGCACGTACCTGTCGATGTTCCTCTTCGGCGGCGAGTTCCCCGGCCACGACTTCGTGGCCCGGTTCTACTCGATCCACATCCTGCTGCTGCCCGGCATCATGATGGGCCTGCTCGTGGCCCACCTGATCCTGGTCTTCTACCACAAGCACACCCAGTTCGCGGGCCCCGGCAAGACGAACAACAACGTCGTCGGCATGCCGCTGCTGCCGGTCTACATGGCCAAGGCCGGAGGCTTCTTCTTCCTGGTCTTCGGTGTCATCGCGGTCGTCGCCGCCATCGCCTCGATCAACCCGATCTGGGCGCTGGGCCCGTACATCCCGGACCACGTGTCCACGGGTGCGCAGCCCGACTGGTACATGGGCTTCTCGGAAGGCCTCATCCGTGCCATGCCGGGCTGGGAGATCAACCTGTGGGGCCACACCCTCGTCCTGGGCGTGTTCATCCCGCTGGTCATCTTCCCGCTGGTCCTCGCGGCCATCGCGGTCTACCCGTTCATCGAGTCCTGGGTCACCGGCGACAAGCGCGAGCACCACATCCTGGACCGCCCGCGCAACGCCCCGACCCGTACGGCCTTCGGTGTCGCCTGGCTGACCTGGTACGTCATCCTGCTCATCGCGGGTGGCAACGACATGTTCGCGCAGTACTTCCACCTGTCGATCAACTCGATCACGTGGTTCGCGCGGATCGGCTTCTTCGTCGGCCCGGTCATCGCCTTCGTCATCACCAAGCGGATCTGCCTGGGTCTCCAGCGCCGCGACCGCGACAAGGTGCTGCACGGCCGCGAGACCGGCATCATCAAGCGCCTGCCGCACGGTGAGTTCGTCGAGGTCCACGAGCCGCTGCCGCAGGGCAAGCTGCACACCCTGACCTCGCACCACCAGTACACGCCCGCCGAGATCGGCCCGACGGTCGACGAGAACGGCGTGGAGCGCAAGGTCAAGCTCATGGAGAAGCTCCGCGTGAAGCTCAGCAAGGGCTACTACGGGGAGGACAACCAGATTCCGAAGGCCACGGCCGAGGAATACAAGGAGATCCAGAGCGGCCACGGCCACCACTGACTCTCCGCACGGCTGAAGGCCGCGCCCGGGAGAACCGGCACGGCTGACCATTGATCGCCACAGCAGGAGCCCCGTCCAGAAATTGGACGGGGCTCTTCGCTGTCTCCCGGGCTGGATAGGCTGAAGACCTTCGTATTCGGCTCTGGACCCAGGAGTGGACCATGAACGTTGTGACCCCGGCAGGCGGCGACAGCGTGGCGGGCCTGACCTGGCCGGGCGTACTCGACGCTCTGCTCGCCGGCAAGGACCTCTCGGCCGACGAGACCGCCTGGGCCATGGACCGGATCATGCGCGGCGCGGCCACGGACGCGCAGATCGCCGGCTTCGCGGTGGCCCTCCGGGCCAAGGGCGAGACCGTGGCCGAGATCAACGGCCTGGTGCGCACGATGTACGCCCACGCCAACCTGATCGAGGTGCCCGGCCGCACGGTGGACATCGTCGGCACCGGCGGCGACGGGGCCAAGACCGTCAACATCTCCACCATGTCCGCCGTGGTCGTCGCCGGCACCGGCGCCAAGGTCGTCAAGCACGGCAACCGGGCCGCCTCCTCCGCCAGCGGGGCCTCGGACGTCCTGGAGAAGCTCGGCGTCAACCTCGACCTCACCCCCGCCCGCGTGGCCGCGGTGGCCGAGGAGGCGGGCATCACCTTCTGCTTCGCCGTGAAGTTCCACCCGGCCCTGCGGCACGTGGCCGCCGCCCGCAAGGAACTCGGCATCCGGACCACCTTCAACTTCCTCGGCCCGCTCACCAACCCCGCCCGGGTGCGCGCCCAGGCCACCGGCGTCGCCGACGCCCGCATCGCCCCCATCGTGGCGGGCGTCCTGGCCGAACGCGGCTCCTCCGCCCTCGTCTTCCGCGGGGACGACGGCCTCGACGAGCTCACCACCACCGCCACCTCCCGCGTCTGGTGGGTCCGCGGGGGCAAAGTCACCGAGCAGGCCTTCGACCCGCGCGACGTGGGCATCGACCTGGTCGACGTGTCCGCCCTGCGCGGGGCGGACGCCTCGTACAACGCGGACGTGGCGCGCCGGCTGCTCGCCGGGGAGACCGGGCCGGTACGCGACGCGGTACTGCTGAACTCGGCAGCCGCCCTCGTCGCCCTCGACGGCCTCGCCGAGGAGGGCGCCACCCCGCCCGCGGGCACCCTGGAGGAGCAGATCCGCACCGGCATCGAGCGGGCGGCCGAGTCCATCGACTCGGGCGCGGCCCGCGCGGCCCTCCAGCGCTGGGCGGCGGCCAGCAACGCGTGACCACCCCCGGCCGGCCGCCGACATGGCCGAGTCGCAGCGAATCAACGGCAGGCCCGGTCCGCATCGTGGACCGGGCCTTGCCCGTTCCGGATCTTGTGGCAAGATGCTGCACAGGTCACGAGTGACAGCGATCAGGCCCCGGCTTGCTGTCCGGCAACCCTCCTTCCGTGGCGGGGTGCCCCGGGTGATGACCAGGCCGTGGACCACAAGGTCCAGGGCAAGCGCGGATCCCTCGACACCAGGGATCCTGGTCTCTCGAGGAGCGTTTTCCGTGAGCAAGCGAATGCGATAGGCGCCCAGCGCCCCTCTTCACCCCAGCCCTCCGCGCGGGGTCTGCGCGTTCCTGCAGACCCGGTCGCCGCGTTTTCCCCTCGGTCTCCGACGCGCCAGGGCATCTCCCGTACCGTGCACGGCCGCAGCAGCGCGCCGCCACGCACCCGCGTGGCCGCGCACCGGCGCACCCCTGCACCCGTACGGGCCATCCGAAGCCATTCACCCCTGCCCGCCGGGAGATTCCGCCATGTCCGCGTACCCGAACTCCGCTGCCACCACCGCTGCCACCGCCGCCGAGGCCGGTGAGGCCGCCCCGGCCACCAGCCCCGCCCCCGCCACCGGTGCCGCCCCGGCCGACCCGTGCTGCGAGGGGTCGCTGCCCGTCCTCGGCCGCGACGTCACCGTGCCGCTCGTGACCGGCGGCGAGGTCACCTACGCCGCCCTCGACTACGCCGCCAGCGCGCCGGCCCTCCAGCGGGTGTGGGACGAGGTCGCCGCCTACGCCCCGTACTACGGCAGCGTGCACCGCGGCGCCGGGTACCTCTCGCAGCTGTCCACGGACCTGTTCGAGCAGAGCCGGGCCACGGTCGCCGAGTTCCTCGGCTGCCGCCCCGAGGACCAGGTGATCTTCACCCGGTCCACCACCGACAGCCTCAACCTCCTCGCCCAGGCGATCCCCGCCGACTGCCAGGTCTTCGTCTTCGAGACCGAGCACCACGCCTCGCTGCTCCCGTGGCGCGACGCGCGCGTCACCTACCTCAACGCCCCCCGCACCCCCGACCAGGCCGTCGCCACCCTGGAGCGGGCCCTCGCGGACCGAGACCCCTACGGCCCCGCCCTCGTGTGCGTCACCGGTGCCTCCAACGTCACCGGCGAACTGTGGCCCGTACGCGAACTCGCCGCGGCCGCACACGCCCACGGGGCGCGCATCGTCCTGGACGCGGCCCAACTGGCCCCGCACCACCCCGTCTCCGTGACCGAGCTCGACGTGGACTGGGTCGCCTTCTCCGGACACAAGCTGTACGCCCCCTTCGGCTCGGGCGTCCTCGCGGGCCGCGCGGACTGGCTCCGGCAGGCCGACCCGTACCTCGCCGGCGGCGGCGCCTCCCGCAAGGTGGCCCGGCGCGAGGACGGCGGCGTGGACGTCGAATGGCACACCACCGCCGCCCGCCACGAGGCCGGTTCCCCCAACGTCATCGGCGTCTACGCCATCGCCGCCGCCTGCCGCGCCCTCACCGAGGCGGGCTTCGACCACCTCGTGGCCCGCGAACAGGAACTCGTACGCCGCGTCCGCGAGGGCCTGGCGGACGTCCCCCAGGTGAAGGTCCTCTCCCTCTTCGGCGACGAAGCCCCGCGCGTGGGCGTCATCTCCTTCGTCGTGGACGGCTGGAACAGCTCCCACTTCGCGGCCGCCCTCTCCGCGGAATACGGCATCGGCGTCCGCGACGGCCTCTTCTGCGCCCACCCCCTGGTCCGCACCCTCCTCGGCAGCGAGCCCCAGGAGCCCGGCGAATGCGGCGCCCCCGAGGCGGCCCCCGGCGAGCGCTCCCTCAACGCCATCCGCGTCAGCTTCGGCGCAGGCACCCCCGACGAGCACATCACCCGCTTCCTCGCCGCAGTCCGCGAACTCGTCACGAACGGAGCGCGCTGGCAGTACCGCACGGAGGACGGGCGCTGCGTCGCGGTGGTCTGACCCGCGGGCGGGGGGCGGGTGGGGCGGGGTCGGGCCGTGCGGGGTTCGTGTGGGGCGGGGTGGGTTTGTGGGGCGGGGTCGGGTGCGGTTGATACGCGTTCGGTGCGCTTCTTTTCCCCCCTGGCCTTGTTGCTGTGGGGCAGGGTCTGCCCACCACCCCCTGGTGTTGCGCGGGGTCTCACCGTGCGGGGTCCCGTGTGGGGCGGGTTGGGTGTGTGGTGCGGGGTGTGGCCGTGCGGGGTTGGGGTGGGGCGGTGTTGTGGGGGGGCTCCGGGGTGTGCCCGCATGTCTGATGGTCCGGCCGTCCCGGTGGCCGGTGTCAAGGGCGCTCCCTTCGGTCGCGTCGCTGCGCGATGGCCCTTCGGGCCACCCTTGACTCCGGCCGCCGTGCCGTCAGTCCCCAGACTTGCGAGCACCCCCCGGAGGGAAAGCCGGTCACGGGGACGGTGATGCCCACCAGCGGGATCCGGCAACCTCGGCAGGTCATGTCCGGGGCCCGCCCTCACGGGCGAAAGACCCGCCCGCGATCGCTACGTGCCCAAGGCCGGACGGCGGCTGCCGGTCGGCTCGGGCTGGGCATAGGCCGCCCACGATCGCTACGCGCCGAAGGCCGGACGGCGGCTGCCGGTCGGCTCGTGGCCGAACATAAACCGCCACCGATCGCTACGCGCCCCATGCCGGTCGGCGGCCGCCGGCCGGTTCGCGGCCGAGAGCCGACCGCCCTCGACTCTCCACGCCACCACGCCCCAGGCGGCTGCCGACAGATACCGGCAAAGGCCTGTGACCTGTACTTTCTCCGAGCCTTCACTCCCGGCCGGAGGCCGGTCTCCGGCTTGACGTCAATCCGGTTCGGCAGGACCGCACCCAGCCGCCCGAACCCCCACCGGGATCACGGCGGGTCAGCCGCCAACGTTCCCCGGCCCACCACCAGTGCCCCAGCATCTGGATGCGTTGTACGGGTGGTGCGGGTGGGAGAACATCCCCCGCGCGGAGCGCGGGGGCAGCCCCACCGGCGGTGAGCCGGACACGAAGGCCCCGCCCGGTACGGGCAGGCGCACCGCACGGCGGGTGGGCCGCCAACGTGCCCGAGCCGCCCACCAGTGCCTCAGCATCTGGATGCGTTGTACGGGTGGTGCGGGTGGGAGAACATCCCCCGCGCGGAGCGCGGGGGCAGCCCCACCGGCGGTCAGCCGGACACGAAGGCCCCGCTCGCCACGGGCGGCGCGGCAGGTTGGCCGCTGACGGCCGCAGGCCCCCGCTCCTCGCACCGGTGCTCGCCGTCCGGCATTGGGCACGTAGCGATCGGGGGCGCCTATGCCCGGCCCGAGTCGGCTGGCGGCCGCCGTCCTGGAGGGGCACGTAGCGATCGGGGGCGGGTCTTTCGCCCGTGAGGGCGCAGGCTCACCCCTACCCCGGCCAAGCCTTCCCGGACCCCGCCCGTGGGCATCGCCGTCCCCGTGACCGGCTTTCCCTCCGGGGGGTGCTCGCAAGTCTGGGGACTGACGGCACGGCGGCCGGAGTCAAGGGTGGCCCGAAGGGCCATCGCGCAGCGACGCGACCGAAGGGAGCGCCCTTGACACCGGCCGCCGGGACGGCCGGACCATCAGACATGCGGGCACACCCCGGAGCCCCCCACAACACCGCCCCACCCCAAACCCCGCAAGGCCACACCCCGCACCACAAACCCAAACCGCCCCCCACGGGACCCCGCACGGCCAGACCCCGCGCAACACCCGGGGGCGGTGGGCAGACGCTGCCCCGCAGCGACAAGGTCAGGGGGGAGAAGGCACGCGCCGAGGGGGGATCGGCCGCGACCGACCCCGTCCCCCGGACGGGACCCGCCCCGCCGAGGGCCTCCTACGCGTCCAGCCCGATCGCGAAGGCCGCCTCCAGGTCGTGCTGGGAGTACGTGCGGAAGGCGACGTGGGTGTCGGTGGCCTGGACGCCCGGGATCTTGCTGATCTTGCCGGGGATGATGTCGGCCAGGTCGTCGTGGCGGGCGACGCGGACCAGGGCGATGAGGTCGTACGTGCCGGTCACGGAGTAGACCTCGCTGACGTTGTCCAGGGAGGCGATCGACTCGGCGATCTCGGGGATCCGGTCCACGCTGGTCTTGATGAGGACGAGAGCGGTGATCACGGTGGGTTGTCTCCCTCGGTGGCCGGGGCTGTGACTGGCTCCTTCACTCTAGTCGTACGGCGGTAGCGGGCCCATGCGTAGCCGCAGCCGAGGGCGAAGCCCACGAGGTGGGCCAGGTAGGCGACGCCCGGGCCGCTTCCTGCGCGGTGGGCCGCCAGGCCCTGGAGGACGAACCAGAAGGCCAGGACGATCCAGGCGGGGAAGCGCAGGGGGAGGAAGAGCAGGAAGGGGAAGAGGCTGGTGACGCGGGCCTGCGGGAACAGCACCAGGAAGGCCCCCAGCACGGCGGAGATCGCCCCGGAGGCCCCCACCAGCGTCTGGTCGGACCGGGCGTTGGCGGCGGCGTACGCGGCGAGCGAGAGGTAGCCGCAGACCAGGTAGAAGACCGTGTACCCCAGCGCTCCCATGCGCTCCTCGGTCATCACCCCGAAGACGTGCAGGAAGAGCATGTTGCCGAGCAGGTGCAGCCAGCTGCCGTGGATGAAGAGGGCGGTGAGGGGGGTCAGGGCGGTGCGGACGCTGAGGGTGAAGAGCTCGTCGGGGACCACGCCCCAGCGCCGGAGGTAGTCGGTCTGGGCGGCGAGGAGCTCGTCGCCGGCGCCGTAGAGGGGGTTCATGCCCGAGACGGGGCTCAGGAGGAAGATCACCGAGCAGGCGGCGATCAGGGAGTGGGTGATCACCGGTCCCGTTCCCCATTTTGCGGCCATCTCCAGAGCATCGCGTAAAGGGAGGAAGGGGGCAGGTTGCCCCGCCGCGTCTCGCATGGGGGACGGGGGCCCGCGCGGGGACGCCATGAGGCCGTAGGGTTACAACCGGTAGACAACACAAGCACCACGGACGGTCGCCACCGGCGGACCGGCACCACCGGACCGGCACGACGGTCGGCACGACCGGACCGCCGGACCGGCACCCGCCCGGCCCGACCCCCGCTCCCACCCCGAAGGAGACCCCGCCCCGATGACGGTTCCCCTCCCCACCGACACGACCCGGTGGCGCTGCACCCTGTGCGGCAACCTGACCCGGTTCGACGTCACCCGTTCGTCGAAGGTGGTCGAGTACGTCCACCTCGACCTTGCGGGAGAGCCCAAGGTCGAGGAGCGTGAGGTGGTGAGTGAGACCATCGAGTCGGTGCGCTGCCGCTGGTGCAACGCGGTGGACCAGATCGAGCTCGTGGACAGGCCGGGCACGGACTCCTGAGCGGGTCGTGCCACGGAAGGTTTTCTGACGGTAGGGGTGACGGATTGTGGAGCAGCCTGCAAGCGGCGCCGGCGACGCCGCCGAGGCGCTCGACCGCCCGTTGCCCGAGGGCGTTCGGCGCAGGGTGATCGCGTTCGTGTCGGACGCGTTCGGGGGGCTGGTGCTCTCCGATCTGCCCGCGCAGTTGCGGCAGTATGCCCGTTTCACCCCGAGCCGTCGGGCCAAGTTCGCCGGCAATGCGATGGCCTCCGCGCTGGAGAGCGATCCGGTCTTCCGCGGGCGGATCGGCGAGAAGCTGAAGGAGGCTCAGCCGGAGCTGGCGGGTGCACTGGAGTCCGGCGCGCCGCCGGCGGCCGCCGATCCGCTGGACGTGGCGGCGGCGGCGTACGTGCTGCGCCCGGCGGGCTGGGTCAAGCTGGTCGCGGCCGCCGGTGAAGAGGTGGAGCGGGCCGACGCCGAGCGGGTGGGCGAGGAGACCCAGCGGGAGCTGGAGCGGCTGCGGGCCGAGCTGGCCGCCGTACGGGAGCAGCAGAAGGCCGGCGGGGAGCACCTGCGCCAGGAGCTGGACGCCGCGAAGAAGGAAGCCGAATCGCTTCAGCGCAAGCTGCGCAGCGCCCTCAACGACGTGAAGCGGGGCGAGGCGGCCCTGCGGAAGGCCGCCGGGGAGATCGAGGCGGTGCGGGCGGAGGCGGCCGCGCAGGTGACGGCGGCCGAGAGCGAGAGCCGGCGGCTCAAGTCCCGGCTGGGCGAGGCCGAAGCGGCCCTGGAGGCGAGCCGGCGGGCGACCCGCGAGGGGCGCAGCGTCGAGGACATGCGGGTGCGGCTGCTGCTGGACACGGTGCTGGAGTCGGCGCAGGGGCTGCGGCGCGAACTGGCGCTGCCGCCGGTGTCGGTGCGCCCCGCGGAGACGGTGGACGCGGTGGAGCCGGGGCGGATGACCCCGAAGGACATTGCGGCCCGGGCGCTGTCGGAGACGGATCCGGCGCTGCTGGACCAGCTGCTGGCACTGCCGCAGGCGCACCTGGTGGTGGACGGCTACAACGTGACGAAGACCGGCTATCCGACGATGCCGTTGGAGAAGCAGCGGCTGCGGCTGCTCGGCGGGCTGTCCATGCTGGCCGCGCAGACCGGTGCGGAGATGACGTGCGTCTTCGACGGGGCGGAGCTGGCGGCCCCGGTGCTGCTCGCGCCGCCGCGCGGGGTGCGGGTGCTGTTCTCCAAGCCGGGCGTGACGGCTGACGAGTTGATCCGTCAGCTGGTGCGGGCCGAGCCGCCGGGGCGGCCGGTGGTCGTGGTGTCCACGGACCGCGAGGTGGCCGACGGGGTGGCCAAGTCCGGTGCCCGCCCGGTTGCTTCCGCCATGCTCCTCAAGCGCCTTTCGCGCATCTCGTAACTCCTGGGCGCAATGCCCGATTTCACCCCCCCCTGGGGAGGAGGGAAGTCTTCCTGGGGGTTTCGTGATCTTCACCATGCTATCGGGGCTTCGGTGTCGTCTGTGTCCCTTCGTCCATTTCTTGCTGTTTTAGTGGCATTTCCCTGCTCCGCACCGTCAGGTGGCCGCTACTGCCCGTGCGGAGCAGGGAAATTGACGGGTCGGGCGGCGAGATTTTGCTTTGCAGGATTTGAAGTGATCACAGCTTGGTCACTAGGGTCTGGGCTCAAACCTTCGTGCGGTTGATCACCCATTCGGGGTGGCGGGCGGAGGTCCGCCGAGTCTGCGTTCGATCGGCGGCTCTAGGAAGAAGGAGCTCGCCCCCGTGGCGTCCCACCGTCGACCCAAGCAGCCGAACCGCGCTCGTGTGACCGTGCTCACCGCAACCGCCGCCGCGGCCGTCGCCCTTTCCGCCCAAGGCGCCTCCGCCGCTCCCGCGAAGCCGAGCAAGGACGAGGTCAAGGCCAAGGTCGACGCCCTCTACGAGCAGGCCGAGCAGGCCACCGAGAAGTGGAACGGCGCCGCGGAGCAGCAGGCCAAGCTGGAGAAGCAGATCGGCCAGCTCCAGGACAAGGTCGCCCGCGGCCAGGGCGAGCTCAACGACCTGCGCGCGCAGCTCGGTTCGATGGCCAGCGCCCAGTACCGCTCCGGCGGCATGGACGGCTCCATCCAGCTGTTCCTCTCCGCGGATCCGGACGACTACCTCGACAAGGCCTCCGTGCTCGACCAGTTGGGCGCCAAGCAGGCCGACGCGGTCACGCAGATCCAGGCCAAGCAGCGCACCCTGGCCCAGCAGCGCCAGGAGGCCGCGGGCAAGCTGAAGGACCTCGCGGAGACCCGCAAGGAGCTCGGCGAGAAGAAGAAGCAGGTCCAGACGAAGCTGGCCGAGGCGCAGCGGCTGCTCAACCAGCTGACCGCCGAGGAGAAGGCGAAGCTGAACGAGGAGGAGGGCCGCGCCAGCCGTTCCGGCGGCGGCCAGCGTCCCGACCTCGGCAACGTGAAGCCCTCCGGCCGGGCCGGGGCGGCCCTCGCCGCCGCGCAGACCAAGCTGGGCTACGCGTACGTCTCCGGCGCCGAGGGCCCGAGCGCCTTCGACTGCTCGGGTCTGACCCAGTGGGCCTACCGGCAGGCCGGCGTGGACATATCCCGCACCACCTACACGCAGGTCAACGACGGCACCCGGATCGGCCGCAGCCAGCTCCAGCCCGGCGACCTGGTCTTCTTCTACGGGGACCTGCACCACGTCGGCCTGTACGCGGGCAACAACATGACCCTGCACGCGTCGAACCCGCGCGGTGGCGTCAAGTACGAGTCGATGGACAACATGCCCTTCCAGTTCGGCGTCCGCGTCAGCTGACCGCGCCCGGGCCCCGCACTCCCTCTTCCGACTTCTCCGGTCAAGACGCGCCGACACCGCCCATCCGGGCGAATTGCGGCACCGCTCGCTGACCTCGCGCCCCGCCGGTGACCTGTGTTCTCCGGCGGGGCGTCACTCTGCGTGCCTGCCGGGGTCTTTGGTCGGCCTGTGCTCCCACGGCTACTGTCGGCCAGCGCGGAGCCCGGACACGGCCGTCCACGGGGGCGGACACGGGACCTGCCCGCGGAAGGGAGTGCGGATTCCTGTGGCGTCCCATCGCCGGCCCGTGACCTCGGGCCCGGACCGGAGCACCAAGGCCACGGTCCTGTCCGCCGCCGCGGCCACCGCCGCGGCCGCCCTTTCCGCCGCCCCCGCGAGCGCCGCCCCGCAGGATCCGGCGAGCACCGCCCGGGCCCGGGTGGACCGCCTCTTCGAGGAGGCCGAGCAGGCCACCGAGCGCTTCAACAAGGCGGGGGAGCGGGCCGCGAAGCTGCGCGCCGAGATCCGCGGGGTGCAGGACGCGGTGGCCCGCGGCCAGGACCGCATCAACACCATGCGCGGGGTCCTCGGCACGTACGCGGGTGCCCAGTACCGCTCCGGCGGGGTCGATCCCGCCGTCGAGCTGATGCTCTCCGAGGACCCCGACGGCTACCTGGAGAAGGCCGCCGCCCTGGCCCGGCTGAGCAGCCGCCAGGCCGGGCAGCTCGCCGAACTCCACGAGGCCCAGCGCAAGCTGGGCCAGCAGCGCCGCGAGGCCTCCCGCAAACTGGCCGAACTCGACGGGCTGCGCGCCGACGTGGCCCGCCAGAAGCGCGCCGTCACCGCGAAGCTCGCCGCCGCCCGGCGGATCCTGAACGAGATGCCCAGCGAGGAGCGGGCCGCCTTCGAGCGGGCCAGCCGCTCCTCGGGCCGGGCCGTGGACCTGCCCGATCCCTCCGGCGGGGGCGCGGTGTCCGGCCGCGCGGCGGCCGCCGTGGCCGCGGCCCGGGCCGCCGTGGGCCGCCCCTACGTGTGGGGCGCCACCGGGCCCTCCGGCTTCGACTGCTCCGGGCTGATGGTGTGGTCCTACCGGCAGGCCGGGGTCTCCCTGCCGCGCACCTCGCAGGCGCAGCGCTTCGCGGGCCGGCACGTCCCGCTGTCGGAGGCCCGGCCCGGGGACCTCGTCACCTACCGCTCCGACGCCAGCCACGTGGGCATGTACGTGGGCAACGGCCAGGTGGTGCACGCCCCGTACCCGGGCGCCCCGGTGCGCTACGACCCGGTCGGGATGATGCCGGTCTCGGCGGTCACCCGGCCCTGAGGGCGCGGACCCCGCCCGGGGCGGGCGTACGGCGGGCCGTCACCAGGCGGGCGTACGAGGGAACCCGCCCCGGGCGGGCGTACGGCGGGCCCCGCGCGCCGCGCACGTACGATCGGGGCCGTGACGGCAACGGGACGGGCGCGGACTCCGGCGGCACGGCCCCGGCGGGCCGCGCCGCGCGCACCGCTGCGCCTGCCCCTCCTGGTCTTCCGCCGCGTCCTCTTCCCCTTCTCCGTCCTCGTCACCCTCGCCGTCCTTGCCGGCTGTGCCGGGCCCGCCGCCCCGCCCGGACCGCCGGCGCAGGTCCGGCAAGAGGTCCGGTCCGTGCTCGCCCGGTGGTCGGCCGCGCTGCTCGCCCGCGACGAGGCCGGGTACCTCGCCGAGGACGGCCGGCCGCAGGCGCGGGAGGGCTTCGCCCGGCTCGCCGGGGTGCCGCTGGCCTCCTGGGAGTACGCCGTCACCTCCGTGCGCGCCGAGGGCGCCCGGGCGTACGCCGCGGCCGAACTGCGCTACCGGCTCGCCGGGTACGACTCCCTCCCCGCCACCGCCGGGCGGGAGCTGGAGCTGCGCCGGCAGGGCGGCCGCTGGCGGGTGGCCCTGGACCGGCCCGCCCCCGGTGCCCGCCCCCAGCTGTGGGACCAGGGCCCGGTGACGGCCGTGCGCGGCCGGCGCAGCCTGGTGCTGGGCGTCCGCGGGGACGGGGTGCCGCAGGAGCTGCTGACGGGCCTGGCGGCCGAGGCGGACCGGGCCGTGCCCGCAGTGTCGGCGGCCTGGCCCGGCGGCTGGCCCCGCAGGCTGGTGCTGGTGGTCCCCTCCTCCCCGGACGCGATGGCCGCGCTCCTGGGCTCGCCGCCCGCCGCGTACGACGGGATGGCGGCGGTGACCACCGGCCGGGTGGGCGGCGGGCCCGGGCCCGCGGACCGGGTGACGGTCAATCCGCAGGCGTACCGGGAGCTCGGGGAGCTGGGCCGCAGGGTGGTGCTCACCCACGAGGCCGTGCACGTGGCCACCCGGAGCGCCACCCCGGCCGGGACCCCGCTGTGGCTCTCGGAGGGCTTCGCCGACTGGGTCGCGTACCGGGGCAGCGGCCGCAGCGCCGAGCAGGCCGCGCCGGCGCTGCGGCGGGCGGTGCGCCGGGGCGAGGTGCCGGGCGCGCTGCCGGCGGACGGGGCCTTCGCGTTCGGCGGGGACCCGGACGCCCTGGCCGCCTCGTACGAAGGGGCCTGGCTGGCCTGCCGGATGATGGCCGAGCGGTGGGGCGCCGGGGCCCCGGCCCGGTTCTATGCGGCGGCGGCCCGCTCCTCTGCGGCGGCCGCCTTCGCTTCGGTGCTCCGCACCGACGAGCGGGCCTTCAGCGCCGCCTGGCGGGCCTACCTGCGCGAGCAACTGGGCTGACCGGCGGGGCCGGGGGCCGGGGGCCGGGCCGGGCGACGGGACGGTGTCCCGTCGCAGGGACGCCCGGGGTCCGTCCGGGCGGCCGGGGCCAACGCGCCGCCCCGCCCGCAGGAAGGGGCCCGCAGCGCCGGGGCGCGGCCGTTGGGTACTGTCGCAGGCGATGCACAAGACGCTGATCGTGACCAATGACTTCCCGCCCCGCCCCGGCGGCATCCAGGCCTTCCTGCACAACATGGCGCTGCGCCTGGACCCCGAGCGGATCGTCGTCTACGCCTCCACGTGGAAGCACAGTGCCGAGGGGCGGGAGGCGACCGCGGCCTTCGACGCGGAGCAGCCGTTCCGGGTGGTCCGCGACCGTACGACGATGCTCCTGCCGACCCCGCGGGTGACCCGGCGGGCCGTCGGGCTGCTGCGCGAGCACGGCTGCGAGTCGGTGTGGTTCGGTGCGGCCGCCCCGCTCGGGCTGATGGGCCCGGCCCTGCGCCGGGCCGGCGCGAAGCGGCTGGTGGCCACCTCGCACGGGCACGAGGCCGGCTGGGCGCAGCTGCCCGCGGCCCGGCAGCTGCTGCGGCGGATCGGCGAGGGCACCGACACGATCACCTATCTGGGCGAGTACACCCGGTCCCGCATCGCGGGCGCGCTGACGGACGAGGCGGCGGCCCGCATGGTGCAGCTGCCGCCCGGCGTGGACGAGAAGACCTTCCACCCGGAGTCGGGCGGGGCGCAGGTGCGGGCCCGGCTGGGGCTGTCCGACCGGCCGGTGGTGGTGTGCGTGTCCCGGCTGGTGCCGCGCAAGGGGCAGGACACGCTGATCCGGGCGATGCCGCTGATCCTGGCCGAGGTGCCGGACGCGGTGCTGCTGGTCGTCGGCGGCGGCCCGTACGAGAAGGACCTGCACCGGCTGGCGGCCGAGACCGGCGTGGCGGACTCGGTGCGCTTCACCGGGGCCGTGCCGTGGGAGGAGCTGCCCGCGCACTACGGGGCGGGCGACGTGTTCGCGATGCCCTGCCGGACCCGGCGGGGCGGGCTGGACGTGGAGGGCCTGGGCATCGTCTACCTGGAGGCCTCGGCCACCGGGCTGCCGGTGGTGGCGGGGGACTCGGGCGGAGCGCCGGACGCGGTGCTGGACGGGGAGACCGGCTGGGTCGTCCGCGGGGGCAGCGCGCAGGAGTCGGCGGAGCGGATCGCCGCGCTGCTGAAGGATCCGGAGCTGCGGCGTCGGATGGGGGAGCGGGGGCGGGCGTGGGTCGAGGAGAAGTGGCGGTGGGACCTGCTGGCCGAGCGGCTGCGGGAGCTGCTCTGACGGGTGTGTCCGGGGTCCGCCCCGGACCCGGCTCCGCCGCCTGCCCCGGCTGCCGCCGGGAGGCGTGCCCGTCCGGGGCCGGATACCGTCCCGCCGCACATCTGACTGTCACTCGGATGTGTGTCAACACCGCGTCTGGGCGGACGGCCGGATTCCGCCCATGATGCGGCCATGACACCTCATCTGACGCGCCGTCACCTCCTGGGGCTCGGCGCCCTGCAGACCGCGGCCGCCCTCGGGTTCACCAGGATCGGCCTGGAATCTGCGGCGGCCGCCGAGCCCGCGGCCCGTGCGTACGCCCCCGCCGTCATCGTCGGCTCCGGGTACGGGGCGGCGGTCGCGGCCCTGCGCCTCGGCCAGGCCGGCGTGCGCACCGTGGTCCTGGAGATGGGCCGGCTCTGGGACTCGCCCGGGTCCGACGGCAAGGTCTTCCCGTCCACCTCGGCGCCCGACCAGCGCTCGATGTGGTTCAGGACCCGCACCGAGGCCCCGCTCGCCCAGTTCCTGTGGCTCGACGTGGTCAACCGGGACATCTCCCCCTACCCCGGCGTCCTGGACCGCGTGCACCACGGGGACATGTCCGTGTACGTCGGCCGCGGGGTCGGCGGCGGCTCGCTGGTCAACGGCGGCATGGCGCCCACGCCCCGCCGCTCGTACTTCACCGAGGTCTTCCCCGGGGTCGATGCCGACGAGATGTACGGGACGTACTTCCCGCGCGCCCGGCAGATGCTCGGCGTGAACGACATCGACCCCGCCTGGTTCGAGTCCACCGAGTGGTACCGCTTCGCCCGGATCTCCCGCAAGCACGCCGCGAACACCGGCCTGAAGACCGTGTTCGTCCCGAACGTCTACGACTTCGGGCACATGCAGCGCGAGGCGGCCGGCACCGCGCCCCGGTCCGCGCTGGCCGGCGAGGTCATCTACGGCAACAACCACGGCAAGAAGAGCGTGGACAAGACCTACCTGGCCGCCGCCCTCGGCACCGGCAACGTCACCATCGAGACCCTCCAGCGGGTCACCGCCGTACGCCGCGAGCCCGACGGCACCTACGTGCTGACCGTCAGCCGCATCGACCTGACCGGCCGGGTCACCGAGACCCGCGAACTGGGCTGCACGCAGCTCTTCCTGGGAGCCGGCAGCCTCGGCACCACCGAGATCCTGCTGCGGGCCCGCGAGACCGGCGCCCTGCCCGCCCTGAGCCCCGAGGTCGGCCTCGGCTGGGGCACCAACGGCAACGTCATGACCGCCCGCGCCAACCACCTGTGGGACACCGTCGGGGCCCACCAGGCCACCATGCCCGCCCTCGGCATCGACGACTGGGACAACGCGGCCAACCCGGTGTTCGCCGAGATCGCCCCGCTGCCCATGGGCCTGGAGCACTGGATCTCGATGTACCTGGCCATCACGAAGAACCCCGAGCGCGGCAGCTTCAGCTACGACCCGGCCACCGACTCCGCCCGGCTGAACTGGACCCGGGACCAGGGCACCCCGTCCGTCCACTCCGCCAAGTGCCTCTTCGACCGCATCAACCGGGCCAACTTCACGATGTACCGCTACGACCTCTTCGGCGACAACAAGGCCTTCGCCGACGACTTCACGTACCACCCGCTGGGCGGCTGCGTGCTCGGCCGGGCCACCGACCTGCACGGCCGGGTCAAGGGCTACCGGAACCTGTACGCGGTGGACGGCTCGCTCGTGCCGGGCTCCCTCGGGGTCAACCCGTTCGTCACCATCACCGCCCTCGCCGAGCGCAACCTGGCCCGGATCCTGGCCGAGGACCCCCGCTGAGGACTCCGGCCGAGGACTCCGGCCCAGGACCTGGGCCGCGTCAGCCGCGGTAGAGCGCCTCGATCTCGTCCGCGAAGTCCTTCGCCACCACGTTCCGCTTGAGCTTCAGCGAAGGGGTGATGTGCCCCGACTCCTCCGTGAACTGGGAGCCGAGGATCCGGAACTTCCGCACCGATTCCGCCTTGGAGACCGCGGCGTTGCCGTCGTCGACGGCCTTCTGCACGGCGGCGATCAGGTCCGGGTCCTCGCGCAGGGAGGCGGCCGTGGCCCCCTCCGGCTTGCCGTGCTCCTTCGCCCAGCGGCCGAGGAACTCCTCGTCGATGGTGACGAGCGCGCCGACGAACGGCCGGGCGTCGCCGACCACCATGCACTCCGCGACCAGCGCGTGCGCCCGGATCCGGTCCTCGATGACCGCCGGGGCGACGTTCTTGCCGCCCGCGGTGACCAGGATCTCCTTCTTGCGGCCGGTGATGGCCAGGTAGCCGTCCTCGTCGAGGGTGCCGACGTCACCGGTGTGGAACCAGCCGTCGGTCAGCGCCTCGGCGGTGGCCGCCTCGTTCTGCCAGTAGCCCGCGAACACGTGCTCGCCGTGCAGCAGGACCTCGCCGTCGTCCGCGATGCGCACCACGGAACCCGGCAGCGGCTGGCCCACCGTCCCGATCTTCTGCCGGTCCCACGGGTTGAACGCCGTGGCCGCGCAGGACTCCGTCAGGCCGTAGCCCTCCAGCACCGTGAAGCCGATGCCGCGGAAGAAGTGGCCCAGGCGCTCGCCGAGCGGGGCGCCGCCGGAGATCGCGTACTCGCCGCGGCCGCCCAGCACCGTGTGCAGCTTGCCGTACACCAGCTTGGAGAAGACCTTGTGCTTGAGCCGCAGGCCCAGGCCCGGGCCGCCGGGGGCGTCGAGCGCGCGGCTGTACGCGATGGCGGTGTCGGCGGCCGCGTCGAAGATCCGGCCCTTGCCGTCGGCCTGCGCCTTCGCGCGCGCCGAGTTGTAGACCTTCTCGAACACCCGCGGCACGCCGAGGATCAGCGTGGGCCGGAAGCCCGCCAGCTCGTCGGTCAGGTTCTTGATGTCCGGTACGCAGCCCAGGCGGATCGGCGCGAGCACGGACGCCACCTCGACCAGCCGCCCGAACACGTGGGCCGCCGGGAGGAAGAGGAGCACCGAGCACTCGCCGGTGCGGAACAGCGGCTTGAGCCGCTCCACCACGTTGCCGCACTCCGCGAAGAAGTTGCGGTGGGTGAGCACGCAGCCCTTGGGGCGGCCGGTGGTCCCGGAGGTGTAGACGATGGTGGCGGGGTCGTCGGCGTTCGCGAGCGAGCTGCGCTCGTCGACCAGCTCGTCGGAGATCCCGGCGCCCGCGGTGCGCAGCTCCTCGATCCCGCCGGCCTCGATCTGCCACACGTGCGCCAGCTCGGGCAGCCGGTCCCGCAGGCCCGCGACGGCCTCGGCGTGACCGGAGCCCTCGACCACGGCCGCGACCGCGCCGGAGTCGCCCAGGATCCACTGGATCTGCTCGGGGGAGCTGGTCTCGTACACGGGGACGGTGACCGCGCCCGCGGACCAGATCGCGAAGTCGATGAGCACCCACTCGTAGCGGGTGCGGGAGATCAGGGCCACCCGGTCGCCCGGCTTGATGCCGGCGGCGATCAGGCCCTTGGCGGCCGCGCGGACCTCGGCGAGGAACTCGGTGGCGGTGACGTCCTGCCACACGCCGTCGACCTTGCGGCCCATGACGGCGGTGTCCGGGTGCTGAGCGGCGTTGCGACGGATGAGATCCGTGAGGTTCCCGTCCGACGGGACCTCGTACAGGGCCGGAAGGCTGAACTCGCGCAAGACTGCTGCTCCTCTGGGCGCCATCGCCACGGTGTGGACCGACCGGACGTTACCCACCGGTAGTGGGTTCCGGATAGAGGGAACCGGCCAGATGTCTTGTGCGTCACACACCGCGGTCCTTCCCCGCCGACAGTAGTCGACTCGGTTTGCGACTAGGAAGTAACCGCAGGTAGGACCCCCCGCGCCGGGCCCCTCCCGGCCCATCGTGCGCTCTTTGCAGCCGTTCACCACGGGCCCCTACCGGCCGCGCCCCGGGCGGCCCTAGGGTGATCCGCATGGGTGGTACGAGGCGCAGCAGCACACGGGTCCACGTCGTCAGCGACGTCCACGGCAACACCGAGGCGCTCGCACGCGCCGGAGACGGCGCCGACGCCCTCGTCTGCCTCGGCGACCTCATCCTCTTCCTCGACTACGCGGACCACTCGCGCGGCATCTTCCCCGACCTGTTCGGGGTGGAGAACGCCGACCTGATCGTCAAGCTGCGCACCGAGCGCCGCTTCGACGAGGCCCGGCAGCTCGGCGCCCGCCTCTGGTCCGGGCTCGACCGCGAGGCCCTCATCGAGGAGGCCGTGCGCCGCCAGTACGCGGAGATGTTCGCCGCCTTCTCCACCCCGACCTACGCCACGTACGGCAACGTGGACATCCCGGACCTGTGGCCGGAGTACGCCCGCCCCGGCACGACCGTCCTCGACGGCGAGCGCGTGGAGATCGGCGGCCGGGTCTTCGGCTTCGTCGGCGGCGGCCTGCCCTCCCCGATGCGCACCCCCTACGAGGTGGACCCGGACGAGTACGCGGCCAAGATCGAGGCGCTCGGCGACGTGGACGTGCTGTGCTCCCACATCCCGCCGGAGGTCCCCGAACTCTGCTACGACACCGTCGCCCGCCGCTTCGAGCGCGGCAGCACGGCCCTGCTCGAGGCGATCCGCAGGGTACGGCCCCGGTACGCCCTCTTCGGCCACGTCCACCAGCCGCTGGCCCGCCGGATGCGGATCGGCGCCACCGAGTGCGTGAACGTGGGCCACTTCGCCTCGACCGGACGGCCGTGGGCCCTGGAGTGGTGACGGCCGCCGTGCGCGATAGCCTTCACGCGGCGCCGCGCGGCGCCTCTTTCACCGCGAACCCACCTCTGGAGGAGCCGCAGCGATGGCGGAACACACGAGCTCTAGCATCACCATCGAGGCGGCCCCGGCCGACGTCATGGCCGTGATCGCCGACTTCGCCCGCTACCCGGAGTGGACCGGCGAGGTCAAGGAGGCCGAGGTGCTGGCCACCGACGGGCAGGGGCGCGCCGAGCAGGTGCGGCTGCTGCTCGACGCCGGGGCCATCAAGGACGACCACACCCTCGCCTACACCTGGACCGGCTCCGACGAGGTCAGCTGGACCCTGGTCAAGTCGCAGATGCTGCGCGTCCTGGACGGCTCGTACAAGCTGGCCGGACTCGGCGGGGACCGCACCGAGGTCACCTACCAGCTGACCGTGGACGTGAAGATCCCCATGCTCGGCATGATCAAGCGCAAGGCCGAGAAGGTCATCATCGACCGCGCCCTGGCCGGCCTGAAGAAGCGCGTCGAGTCCGCCGCGTAAGGCCCGCGCCCGCGCAGGACCCGCACCCTGCGCAGGACCCGCACCCCGCGTAGGACCTGCGTCCCGCGCGCAGGACCCGCACCCCGCGACGGGCCCCGGCTGCGGCCGGGGCCCGGCTTCCCGCGCCCCCGCCGCGCCGGCCCCTCCCGGCGCGCCCCCTCCCACGGCAAGCGAGCACCATGCGCACCCTCCTCGTCACCGGACCCGGCGGAGCCGGCCGCACCACCGTGGCCGCCGCCACCGCCCTGGCCGCCGCCGGGCGCGGCGAGCGCGTGCTCCTCACCGGCGCGGCCCTGCCCGAGCTGCCGGGGCACTCGCTGCTGGAGACCGCCCGGCTCGACGCGGACGCCCGCTTCCGCGCCGAGATCGTCGCCCTCCAGGAGCGCGGCGCCGCCGTGTTCGACCTGCTGGGCGCCCGCCCGCTGCAGGCCGAGGAGCTGACCGCGGTGCCCGGGGCCGAGCAGTTCGCGCTGCTGCGCACCCTGCGCCGGGCCGCCGAGGGCGGGGCGTACGACCTGGTCGTCGCCGACCTCCCGCCGGTCCGCGAGGCCCTCGACCTGCTCGCCCTCCCCGACCGGCTGCGCCGCTACCTGCGCCGCCTGATCCCCGCCGAACGGCAGGCCGCCCGCTCCCTGCGCCCGGTCCTGGCCCAGCTCGCCGGCGTGCCGATGCCCGCCCAGTGGCTGTACGAGACCGCCGACCGCTGGAACGAGGAGCTGGCCGCCGTACAGGCCGTGATCGAGGCGGACGGCACCTCCGTACGGCTGGTCGCCGAGCCCGGACCGGCCGGTGCCGCGGCCGTCCGCACCGCGCTCACCGCGCTCGCCCTCCACCAGCTCCCCCTCGACCTGCTCGTCGCCAACCGGGTCCTGCCCCGCGGCTCCGCCGACCCCTGGCTGGCCGGCCTCGCCGCCCAGCAGGACGCCTGCCTCGGCGACTGGGCCGGGACGGGCCTGCCGCTGGCCGAACTCGCCCACCTGGGCCGCGATCCGCACGGGCCCGCGGACCTCGCCCGGCTCGACCCCGGGACCGGCGCGGACGCCCGCCGCCGGCCGTGGGAGGTCGAGGACCTGCGGGCGGAGGACGGGGTGCTGGTCTGGCGGGTGCCGCTGCCCGGGGCCGTCAAAGAGGAGCTGGACCTGGTCCGGCGCGGGGACGAGCTGCTGCTGGCCGCCGGCCCGTTTCGCAGGATCGTTTCCCTGCCGAGTGCGCTGCGCCGCTGCACCGTCTCCGGAGCCGCCCTGCGCGAGGGGGAGCTCCGCATCCGCTTCACCCCCGACCCCGCGCTATGGCCCGCCCGCTGACCGCCGCCGACCGGCTGCGGCCCGTTCCGGCCGCGGCCGGACACCCCCTGAACACCGGGCGCCCGTTCGGGTACGGTCGAAGGTGACACAGCACCCCGCGGCGCCGCCCGCCGCCGTTCCAGGAGTCGCCATGAGCGAGGCCAACGACCGCACCGCCGACGAGGACGCCTGGGCCCGGGCCTGCGCCGAGGACCTCGCCGCCGAGCAGGCCCGCATCCGCGCGGAGCAGCGCGGGCACACCGGCACCGGCAGCGCGGCGGAGGAACTCTTCAAACTGGTCGAGGCCGTCGCCGACAAGGTGTCCGCCCTCGACAACCCGCTCTTCGGGACCGCCGCCCAGGGAGTCGTGCGCCAGTTCGTCAACCAGGCGAAGTCGGCCGTGGAACCCGTCATCGAGCGCAACCCGCAGGTCTTCGACCACCTCGCGGCCGCGGGATCGGAGCTCCTGGCCGCCTACCGCTCCGCGGTCGAAGGCCACGAGCGCCGCTGGACCCGCGGAACCGACGGCCCGTCCGGCACCCACGGCACCGACGGCCGCCCCGAGGACGGCGGTACGGGCCGGTCGGAGCGCATCGACCTCGACTGAGGCACCCCCGCGCTCGGGTACGGTGGGCCCTGGCGGGGTTTGACCGGAAACCGAGGGACTAATGGGACTCACCATCGGCGTCGACATCGGCGGCACGAAGATCGCGGCCGGAGTGGTCGACGAAGAGGGCACCATCCTTGAGACGTACAAGGTGCCCACCCCGCCGACCGCGGACGGCGTGACGGACGCGATCTGCACCGCCGTGGCCGAGGTCAGCAGCGGCCACGCCATCGAGGCCGTCGGCATCGGCGCCGCCGGCTACGTCGACGACAAGCGCGCCACCGTGCTGTTCGCCCCCAACATCAACTGGCGCCACGAGCCGCTCAAGGACAAGGTCGAGCAGCGCATCGGCCTCCCCGTGGTCGTCGAGAACGACGCCAACTGCGCGGCCTGGGGCGAGTACCGCTTCGGCGCCGGCCAGGGCCACGAGGACGTCATCTGCATCACCCTCGGCACCGGCCTCGGCGGCGGCATCATCATCGGCAACAAGCTCCGGCGCGGCCGCTTCGGCGTGGCCGCCGAGTTCGGCCACATCCGGGTCGTCCCCGACGGCCTGCTGTGCGGCTGCGGCAGCCAGGGCTGCTGGGAGCAGTACGCCTCCGGCCGAGCCCTCGTCCGGTACGCGAAGCAGCGCGCCAACGCCACCCCCGAGCACGCCGAGATCCTCCTCGGCCTCGGCGACGGCACCGTCGCCGGCATCGAGGGCAAGCACATCAGCGCGGCCGCCCGGCAGGGCGACAAGGTCGCCGTGGACTCCTTCCGCGAGCTGGCCCGCTGGGCCGGCGCCGGCCTCGCCGACCTGGCCTCGCTCTTCGACCCCTCGGCGTTCATCGTGGGCGGCGGGGTCTCCGACGAGGGCGAGCTCGTCCTCGACCCGATCCGCAAGTCCTTCCGGCGCTGGCTGATCGGCGGCCAGTGGCGGCCGCACGCCCAGGTCCTCGCCGCCCAGCTCGGCGGCAAGGCCGGCCTGGTCGGCGCCGCCGACCTCGCCCGCCAGGGCTGAGCCCCCGGCCGCCCGGCACCGCCCCCGGCACCCGCTGCCCGCCGCGCCCCCTGTGGACGCGGCGGGCAGCTGCCTATGTTGGTCCCATGGACCTGCCCAACTCCCGCACCGAAGCCGATGGTTCCGCCGTGATCCGGGTGCTGAGCTACAACATCCGGTCCCTGCGCGACGACGAGGAGGCCGTGGCCCGGGTCATCCGCGCCTGCGCCCCCGACCTCGTCCTCGTCCAGGAGGCCCCGATCTTCTTCCGCTGGCGCAAGCACGCGGCCCGGCTGGCAGCCAAGAGCGAGCTGGTCGTGCTCGGGGGCGGGGCCACCGCCGCCGGGCCACTGCTCCTGTGCTCCCTGCGGGCCACCGTCGAACGCACCGAGGACGTGCTGCTGCCCCGCACCCCGGGCCTGCACCGCCGGGGGTTCGCCACCGCCGTGGTCCGCATCGCCGGGGCCCGGCTGGGCCTCGTCAGCGCCCACCTCTCCCTCCAGGCCGCCGAGCGGCGCGCCCAGGCGGACCTGCTGCTGGAGCAGCTCGGCAGGCTGGACGTACCGCACGCGGTGGCCGCCGGGGACATCAACGACGAGCCGGAGGGGGCGGCCTTCCGGCGGCTCACCGACCGGCTCCAGGACTGCCGGGCGGTACGCCCCTGGGGCGGGGACCTGACCTGGCCGGCCCGGGCACCGCGCAAGCGCATCGACGCCGTCCTGGCCACCCCGGGGGTCGAGGTCCTCGGCTGCGGGGTCCCCACCGGGCTGCCCGGGCTGAGCCCCGCCGACCTCACCGCGGCCACCGACCACCTGCCGGTCCTGGCCGCCCTCCGGGTCCCGGCGGCCGCCTGAGCCGCACCGCACCCGCCCAACCGGCCCGGACACGGCTCCGGCCCCGCCCCGCCACCGGTGTACGGCGGCGGGGCGGGGCCGGAAGGGGCCTCGGGCCCGGCGGGCGGAGGCGAGCGGCGGCGGGGACCCGGTCGAAGGGAGCGCTAGACCACCGCGCCGCGCCCGGGGTCGCCGCCCTCGTCCTCGTCATCGTGCTGCATCCGCGCCACCAGCGTGGCGAAGCCGCCCAGGAAGCCGCCCACCCCCAGCGTGGTCAGCCACCAGGTCATGTCCCACTGGAGCAGCACCGCGAGCAGGAGCAGCACCGGACCGCCCACCACGGCCAGCCAGGCGAACTTCGCCGTGGTGTCCGCGGGCGGCAGGGGCGGGGGCTCCGGAGGCACGAAGTGCCCCTCGTCGCTCTCGTCGAGGTCGTCCTCCGCGGGCTCCGCCAGCGAGTGGTCGCGCGGACCCACACCGGGGGCGAACACCACCGAACTGCCCAGCGGCGGCTTGGCCGCACCGTCCGCGCCGCCGCCGGAGCCGCCCTTGCCCTCGGGCTCCTCGCCCTCCGGCCCGGCCTTCCCGGGCAGCGGGTTCACGTCCTCCTCGGGGAGCAGCAGGTCCTCGATCGGCTTGAACGGCTTCGCACCCGGCGGGTCCGGCGGCTCCTCCCCGTACCCCGCGACGATGGCGGCCCAGGCAGCCTCCTCGTCGAGCGGCTCACCGCTCCCGGACGCCTGGGGATCGCGGTCCTCGTGCTCAGCCACCGGTGGCCGTCCCCTCCTTGCCGACACTCGGAGCGAGCCGGCCGATGAATGCGAAACTGTCCTCGAAGATTCGCTCTGCATCATGGTCCAACGTCGCGACGTGGTAGCTCTGTTCCAGCAGGGTCTCGGTGACGTCGGTGGACGAGATGCGGCTCAGGATGCGCGCCGAGTCGGCGGGCGGCACGACGTGGTCCTGCGGGCTGTGCAGCAGCAGCACCGGCTGCGTGACCTGCGGCAGCTCGGTGTCCAGCATCCGCAGGAAGGTCCTCAGCGAGTGCGCGGCGCGGGTCGGCACGCGGGTGTACCCGACCTCCACCGCGCCCGGCTTCGCGATGTCGCTGGCGATGCCCGGGGTGGACCGTATGAAGTGCTTCGTGACCGGAAGGGTGACGGCCAGCGGGTCGTGCACCTTGTTCGCCGGATTCACCAGGACGAGACCCTGCACCGCGTCCCCGTGCTTCGCCGCCAGCCGCAGGCTCAGCGCCCCGCCCATCGACAGCCCGAAGACGAACACCTGCGCACACCGGTCCAGCAGCTCCCGCAGCGCCCGGTCCACCTCGGCGTACCAGTCCTGCCAGCCCGTGAGCTGCATGTCCTCCCAGCGGGTGCCGTGGCCCGGCAGCAGCGGAACGGAGACCGTCAGCCCGCGGTCGGCCAGATACTCGGCCCATGGGCGCATGGACTGCGGGGAACCGGTGAAGCCGTGGCAGAGGAGGACGCCGACCTCCCCGCCCTCGTGGCGGAACGGCTCGGCACCAGGGAGGACGGGCACCAGGATCTCCTGTTCGATCAGGTTCGGATGGGGGTGCGCTCAGTGTGTACTTCACGGTACGCGACCGGACTGACACCGACCAGGGCCGTCACGGGTACCGGCGGCCCGCCGCACCCGCGGTCCGGGAGGGAGCGCAGGCCCGCCAGGGGTTAAGGTCTGTTCGACAGACACAGGAAGGCATTCGAGTTGATCTACGGCGCAATGAAGTTCTCCATCGGGGGATCCCTGAAGCTCGCCTTCAGGCCCTGGGTGGAGGGCCTCGAGAACATTCCCGCCGAGGGGCCGGCGATCCTCGCGAGCAACCACCTGTCGTTCTCCGACTCCTTCTTCCTCCCCGCGGTGCTCGACCGGAAGGTGACCTTCATCGCGAAGGCCGAGTACTTCACCTCCCCGGGGGTCAAGGGCAAGCTGACGGCCGCCTTCTTCAAGGGCGTCGGCCAGCTCCCCGTGGACCGCTCCGGCGCCCGGGGTGCGGGCGAAGCGGCGATCAAGAGCGGCATCGAGGTCATCGAGCGCGGTGAGCTCTTCGGCATCTACCCCGAGGGCACCCGCTCGCCCGACGGCCGCCTCTACCGCGGCAAGCCCGGCGGCCTGGCCCGGGTGGCCCTGGCCACCGGCGCCCCGGTCATCCCCGTCGCGATGATCGACACGGAGAAGATCCAGCCCCCCGGCAAGGTCGTCCCCAAGCTCATGCGCCCGGGCATCCGCATCGGCAAGCCGCTGGACTTCAGCCGCTACCAGGGCATGGACGGGGACCGCTTCATCCTGCGCTCGGTGACCGACGAGGTCATGTACGAGATCATGAAGCTTTCCGGGCAGGAATACGTGGACATCTACGCCACGGCCGCCAAGCGCCAGATCGCCGACGCCGAGAAGGCCGCCAAGGCCGAGAAGGCGGAGGCGGAGAAGCTCGCCAAGGCCGAGAAGGCCGGCAAGGCGGACCGGGCCGGCGAGGCGGACGCGGCGGGCCGGTAGGCCCGCGACGCCCTGGGGGTGGGGTATGGCCAAGCGCGAGCAGGTCGTGCGCATGTCGGTCGAGCAGCCGCTGTGGCGGGCGCTGACCGCGTACCGGGTGCTGACCGCCGGGTACGCGGCGCTGCTGTTCGTCTCCGCGTACCGGGAGTTCGTACGCCCCTGGGTGGCGGCCGGCTACCTGGCGGTCCTCTTCGTGTGGACCCTCGCCACCCTGCCGAAGGTGGCGAGCGCGGCCCGCTGCACCCGCCGCTTCCTCGCCGGGGACCTCGGGTTCGCCCTGGTCGGGATCCTGCTCACCCCGGTGGCCGACTCCGCGGAGCGGATCGCCGCGGGCGGGCCCACCCTGCCCTCGATATGGACCGCGGGCTCGGTGCTGGCCTTCGCCCTCAAGGGCGGCTGGCGCTGGGCCGGCTTCGCGTCCACGTTCGTGGCCGCGGCCAACGTCGCCCAGCGCGGGGAGATCACCCGGGACACCGTGCACAACGTGCTGCTGGTGTGGGTGGCCTCCATCGCCATCGGGTACGTGGTCGAGGTCGCGCGGGCCAGTGAGGCCACCCTCGCCCGGGCCCTGGAGATCGAAGCGGCGACCCGGGAGCGGGAGCGCCTCGCCCGGGACATCCACGACGGGGTCCTCCAGGTCCTGGCCATGGTCCAGCGCCGGGGCACCGCCCTCGGCGGTGAGGCCGCGGAGCTCGGCCGGATGGCGGGGGAGCAGGAGGTCGCGCTCCGCTCCCTGGTCGCCGGCGGACTGCTGCCCGCCTCCCGGATCTCGCAGGACGCGGCCCGCGGGGCGCTGGTCGCGGCGGTGGAGGTGGACGAGCCGGAGGGCGATCTCGACCTCCGCAGCCTGCTCGCCCCGCACGCCGGCTCCAAGGTCAGCTTCGCCGAGCCCGGGGCCCCCGTGCTGCTGCCGGCCCCCGCCGCCCGCGAGCTGGCCGCGGCGGCCGCCGCCGCGCTGGACAACGTGCGCAGGCACGCGGGCGAGGGGGCGCGGGCCTGGATCCTCGTCGAGGACGAGCCCGGCGAGGTGATCGTCACGGTCCGCGACGACGGTCCCGGCATCCCGGCCGGCCGCCTGGCCCAGGCCGAGGGCGAGGGCCGCCTCGGCGTGGCCCAGTCGATCCAGGGCCGCCTCCGGGACCTGGGCGGCACCGCGGAACTGTTCTCCGTACCGGGCCAGGGCACAGAGGTGGAACTACGGGTCCCCAAGCCCCCGCCTTGAGAACCCAGGCCCGGGCCGAACCCGGGTCGGCCCACGCCCGGGCCGCGGCCGCAACCCGGCCCGGTCCCGGCCCGCCGGCGAGCCGAGGGGGCGAGGGGGCGGAGCCCCCGCTTCGGGAAGGGGCGGGGCGGGGAGCGGCCCCGCGCGGCGGCCGCCCGGCCCACAACCCGCAGGACCCGTGCAACGTGAACGATTCGAGGGGGAGGACGGAAGTCCGATGAGCAGCGAGACCGGCACGACCGGCGACACCGCCGAGACGGCCAACACCGCCGAGACGGCCAACACCGCCGAGACCGGCGAGACCGGCGAGAGCCGGATCCGCGTGATGGTGGTCGACGACCACCCCATGTGGCGCGACGCGGTCGCCCGGGACCTGGCGGCCGCCGGCTGCGAGGTCGTGGCCACCGCCGGCGACGGCCCGCAGGCCGTGCGCCGGGCCCGCGCGGTCAGCCCGGACGTCCTCGTCCTCGACCTCAACCTGCCGGGCATGCCCGGGGTGCAGGTCTGCAAGGAGCTGGTCTCCGCCAACCCGGCCCTGCGGGTGCTCGTGCTCTCGGCGAGCGGGGAGCACGCGGACGTCCTGGAGGCCGTCAAGTCGGGCGCGACCGGCTACCTGCTGAAGTCCGCGGGCGCCGAGGAGCTGATCGACGCGGTCCGCCGCACCGCCGCCGGCGACCCGGTGTTCACCCCAGGCCTGGCCGGCCTGGTCCTCGGCGAGTACCGGCGGCTCGCCTCCGGTCCGGCCCCGGCCGCGCCCGACGAGCCGAAGGCCCCGCAGCTGACCGACCGGGAGACCGAGGTGCTGCGGCTCGTGGCCAAGGGCCTGTCGTACAAGCAGATCGCCGAGCGGCTGGTCATCTCGCACCGGACCGTCCAGAACCACGTGCAGAACACCCTCGGCAAGCTCCAGCTGCACAACCGCGTGGAGCTCGTGCGCTACGCGATCGAGCGCGGGCTCGACGACGCGTAGTCCCCGTACGGGTGAAGAGGTGTGCACAACGCCCCCTACCGGGAGCGGAATTACCCCTTCGGGTGGCTCGGGTGTGACCCGGGTCACCACTAGCGTGACCGCCGGACGGGTCCAGCAGTCCTGGGCCCCTATCGGTGGAGGGATGATTCCATGAAGGTCGGAGTGCTGACCGGCGGCGGCGACTGCCCCGGGCTCAACGCGGTCATCCGCGGTGTCGTCCGCAAGGGCGTCCAGGAGTACGGATACGAGTTCACCGGCTTCCGGGACGGCTGGCGCGGACCGCTCGACGGCGACACCGCCCCGCTGGACATCCCGGCCGTCCGCGGGATCCTCCCGCGCGGCGGCACGATCCTCGGCTCCTCGCGCACCAACCCCTTCAAGAGCGAGGACGGGGTCCGCCGGATCAAGGAGAACCTCGCCAAGCACGAGGTGCAGGCCCTGATCGCGATCGGCGGCGAGGACACCCTCGGGGTGGCGGCCCGGCTGTACGAGGAGTACGGCATCCCTTGCGTGGGCGTGCCGAAGACCATCGACAACGACCTGTCGGCCACCGACTACACCTTCGGCTTCGACACCGCCGTCGGCATCGCCACCGAGGCCATCGACCGCCTGCACACCACCGCCGAGTCGCACATGCGGGTGCTGGTCGTCGAGGTCATGGGCCGGCACGCCGGCTGGATCGCCCTGCACTCGGGCCTCGCGGGCGGGGCGAACGTCATCCTCATCCCCGAGCAGCGCTTCGACGTGGAGCAGGTCTGCGCCTGGGTGACCTCCCGCTTCAAGGCGAGCTACGCGCCGATCGTGGTGGTCGCCGAGGGGGCCATGCCCAAGGACGGGGACCTGGTCCTCAAGGACGCCGTCTCCCGGGACTCCTTCGGGCACGTCCGGCTCTCCGGCGTCGGTGAGTGGCTGGCCAAGGAGATCGAGTCCCGGACCGGCAAGGAGGCCCGCACCACGGTCCTCGGCCACGTCCAGCGCGGCGGCACCCCGAGCGCGTACGACCGCTGGCTCGCCACCCGCTTCGGCCTGCACGCCATCGACGCCGTGCGGGACGGGGACTTCGGGAAGATGGTCGCCCTCCGCGGCACGGACGTCGTACGGGTGCCGATCGCCGAGGCCACGGCCCGGCTGAAGACGGTCGACCCGGCCCTCTACCGCGAAGTCGGCGTCTTCTTCGGCTGAGCCGCCCGGCAGCCCCGGACCGTGGACCGTATCGTGACAAAAGGTCCATGGTCCGGTACGGCGGCAGGCATACGGCGGGAGCGAAGCGTGGAGATCCTGGCATTCGGAGTCACGGCCGACGAGAAGCCGCTGCTGGAACGGGCCTTCGCCGGGCAGCACGAGGTCCGCTGCCTGGAGGTCTTCCTCACCGAGGACACCGCCCCCATCGCCGCGGGCTACGAGATCGTCAGCTCCAGCGTCAACGCGGACCTCGGCGGCCGGGTGCTGCGCACCCTCGCGGCCGGCGGCACCCGGATGATCGCCCAGCGCTCCACCGGCTTCAACAACATCGACCTGGACGCGGCCCGGCAGCTCGGCATGACCGTCAGCCGGGTCTCGTACTACTCCCCCTACTCGGTCGCCGAGTTCGCCTGGACCCTGGCCATGGCGGTCAACCGGCGGATCGTCCGCGCCGCCACCCGCACCCGCGACTTCGACTTCCGCCTCAACGGGCTCCTGGGACGGGACATGCACGGCCGCACCGCGGGGATCGTCGGCACCGGGAAGATCGGCGAGGCGTTCACCCGGATCGCGCACGGCTTCGGCATGAACCTGCTGGGCTGGGACGTGTCCCCGAACCCGGCCTGCCGGGAACTCGGCATGGAGTACGTGCCGAAGGCGGAGCTCCTCGCCGCTGCCGACCTGGTCAGCCTGCACGTGCCGCTGGTGCCCGACACCCACCACCTCATCGACGCGGAGGCCCTGAAGCGGATGAAGGACGACGCGATCCTCGTGAACTCCAGCCGCGGCGGGCTCGTGGACTCCGAGGCCCTCGTGGCCGAGCTGCGGGCGGGCCGCTTCACCGGGGTCGGCCTCGACGTCTACGAGGCCGAGGCGGGGGTCTTCTTCCTCGACAAGTCCCTGGAGGCGGTGGAGGACGACACCCTCGCCCGCCTGATCAGCTTTCCGAACGTCCTCGTCACCTCGCACCAGGCCTACTACACGCACGACGCGGTGGACCAGATCATCGCGACCACGGTGGCCAACGTGGCCGACTACCTGGCCGGCCGCCGCTCCGCGAACACCCTCACACCCGCCGCATGACGTTCCGCCTCCGTTCAGCGGGCGGCCCTCCGGCGGGCTCCGGCGGCTCCTAGGCTCGCAGGGTGCAGATACCTGACTGGCTCCGGTGGGTGTGCGCGGTGTGGGGTGCCGTCCTGTGCCTCGGCGCCCTCGACCATCTGGCCCGGGCGGCCCGGTCCCGGCCCGGCCGGGTACGCGCCGACCGGGCCGCCGAGGCCTTCGACTGGGCGGCCTCGGGCGCCTGCGCCCTCGGCGCGGCCGCCGAGAACCCGGCCGCCCTGCTGGCCGGGCTGCTCGCCTACACGATCACGGCGGTCCGCCGCCGCCTGCGCCGCCCGGCCCGGGCTGCCCGCCCGGCCTGAGCCGGGACGGCCTGGTCCGGACGGGCCGGCCGGCACGTGCACCGCGCGGCCGGCACGTGCACCGGGCGGCCGCCCGCCGGCTCAGCCCTGCGGGGCCAGCCGGGTCCGGACCCCGGCCATCAGCTCGCGTACGAGCTCGGCCCCACGCAGGGTCAGCACCGACTCCGGGTGGAACTGGACGCTTGCGAACCCGTGCGCCGAGCGCAGCGCGTGCACCTCCCCGGAGTCCGCGTCGCGTGCCACCTCCACCCCGTGCCGGGCCAGCTCCTCCGCTGTCTCCGCATCGCAGGACGCCGTATAGGTGTTGTAGAAGCCGACCACCTCGGAGCTGCCGAACAGGTCCACCCGGGTCTGCGCCCCCTGCGCCGGCTCGGCCTTGCGCACCAGCGGCAGCCCCAGCTCGGCGGCGATCAGCTCGTGGCCCAGGCACACCCCCAGCAGCCCGTGCCGGTGCGAGGCGAGGAGTTCGGCGGCCAGCGGCCGCAGCAGCTGCATCTTCGGGTCGGCGGCGTCCTCCGGATCGCCCGGCCCCGGGCCCAGTACCACCGGCCCCTCGTGGGCCAGCGCCGCCTCCCGCAGCCCCGGCTCGTCGAAGCGCCGTACGGTCACCTCCAGCCCGGCCGCCCGCAGCACGTGCGCCAGCATCGCCGTGAACGTGTCCTCCGCGTCGATGACCAGCGCGTGCCCGGCCGGCTCTGCCGCGGCTGCGGCACCGACCGGGTCCTGCATCCGCAGCCAGAACGGCGCCAGGTCGTGGCGGCGTGCCGCCAGGGCGGCCTGCACCTGCGGGTCCTCGGCCAGCCGCGGCCCCGCAGCCCCGGCCGCCGGGGCCGGCGGCCGCACCCCCAGGGCCGCCAGCACCCCGGCCGCCTTGGCGTGGGTCTCGGCCACCTCGCCCGCCGGGTCGGAGTGCCGCACCAGGGTCGCGCCCACCGGCACCCGCAGCCGGCCGTCCGCCGAGATGTCGGCGGTGCGGATCAGGATGGGGGAGTCCAGGGTCTGCGCCCCGCCCGCGTCCCGTCCGAGCAGGGCGAGCGCCCCCGCGTAGTAGCCGCGGCCGACCCCGTCCGGGCCGACCGGCTCGTGCCGCTCGATCACCCGGCAGGCGTTCTGCACCGGGGATCCCGTGACGGTGGCCGCGAACATCGTCTCGCGCAGCACCTCGCGCACGTCCAGCGTGGACTGGCCGCGCAGCTCGTACTCGGTGTGCGTCAGGTGGGCCATCTCGCGCAGCCGCGGACCGATGACCACCCCGCCCCGGTCGCCGACCGTGCACATCATCTTGAGTTCCTCGTCGACGACCATCGACAGCTCCTCGGTCTCCTTGCGGTCGGCGAGGAAGGAGAGGAAGGACTCCACGGTCGGGCCGCTCGCCGGGTGCCGGTAGGTCCCGCTGATCGGGTTCATGACCACCGTGCTGCCGGACATCCGGACGTGCACCTCGGGGCTGGCCCCGACCAGGGTGCGGTCCCCGGTGTGGGCGACGTACGTCCAGTAGGCCCCGCGCTCGTCGGTGAGCAGTCTCCGGAACAGGGCCAGCGCGTCGGCCGGGCCGAAGCCGGGGATGCTGCCGGTGTAGGTGCGGCGGATCACGAAGTTGGCGCCCTCGCCCCGGCCGATCTCGTCCTCGACGACCCGCTCGACGATCCGCGCGTACTCCTCGTCGGAGACGTCGAAGCCGCCGTCCTCGACGTGCACCGGGTGGGCGGGGAGCGCGGCCAGCACCTCGTCCAGGGGGAGTTCGTACGCCTCCTCGGCGACGAGGACGCTCAGCGGGGTGCCGTCGTCGCAGACGTCGAACCCGCGCTCGCGGATCTGCCGGAAGGGCACGAGGGCGAGGGTGCCGTGCTCCCCGATGGGGATGTCGGCGAGCCGCGCGGCCTCGTGCACCGGGCCGATGAGCAGCTCGACCACGTCGTGGTCACGGCCGGGGGTGCGGCGGCGCAGCAGGGCGAACGGGGGGCAGCCGGCGGTGTCGGCGAGCCGGTCCAGCAGACGGCGGACGATCATGGGGAGGTTCCTTCCACGGTTTCGTGAGTGCTTCGAGGAACCGCCCCCTGACATGCAGAAAGGCCGCCCCTCGGGCGGCCTTCGCGTCAGTCTGGGTACGCGCAGTCAGTGGGCCGCCGGATGAGCGGGCCACCACCAGTTCTGGTCGGAGTGCGTGTACATGGCGGCGAGCGTAGCCGATCTGCACGGGCTACGGGCCGGTACGGCGCGACTTTGAGAACTCCGTCTCACAAAGCGGGCAGGGGCGAATCGGGGCGTCCCGAACCCGTACTGTTGTCTGCGTGACCGTGAACGCAGAAACCCAAGCCCTCGCCTCCAAGGCGACCTGGCGGAGCCTTCCCGCGGCGCAGCAGCCCGAGTACCCCGATGCCGAGGCTCTGCGCGAAGTCGTCGCGGACCTCGAGTCGTATCCTCCGCTCGTCTTCGCCGGCGAGTGCGACCAGCTGCGCGCCCGCATGGGAGCCGTCGCCAGGGGCGAGGCGTTCCTGCTGCAGGGCGGCGACTGCGCCGAGGCCTTCGACGCGGTGTCGGCCGAGCACATCCGCGCGAAGCTCAAGACCCTCCTCCAGATGTCGGCCGTGCTGACGTACGCCGCATCGGTGCCCGTCGTGAAGGTGGGCCGCATCGCCGGCCAGTACTCGAAGCCCCGCTCGAAGGGCACCGAGACCCGCGACGGCGTGACCCTGCCCACCTACCGGGGCGACTCCGTCAACGGCTTCGCCTTCGACGAGAAGTCCCGGGTGCCGGACCCCGAGCGCCTGAAGCGGATGTACCACGCGTCCGCCTCCACGCTGAACCTCGTGCGCGCCTTCACCACCGGTGGTTACGCCGACCTGCGCCAGGTGCACGCGTGGAACCAGGACTTCGTCAAGTCCTCGCCGTCCGGGCAGCGTTACGAGCAGCTCGCGCGGGAGATCGACAACGCCCTGAACTTCATGAAGGCCTGTGGGACCGACCCGGCCGAGTTCAAGGCCGTCGAGTTCTACTCCTCGCACGAGGCCCTGCTGCTCGACTACGAGTCGGCGCTCACCCGCACCGACTCGCGCACCGGCAAGCTCTACGACACCTCGGGCCACATGGTCTGGATCGGTGAGCGCACCCGCCAGCTGGACCACGCGCACATCGAGTTCTGCTCGCAGATCGCCAACCCGATCGGCATCAAGCTCGGCCCCACGACCAGCGTGGACGAGGCGCTCACCTACATCGACCGCCTCGACCCGGAGCGCGAGCCGGGCCGGCTCACCTTCATCGTCCGCATGGGCGCCGACAAGGTCCGGGACAAGCTCCCGGAGCTGGTCGAGAAGGTCACGGCCTCCGGTGCGATCGTCGCCTGGGTCACCGACCCGATGCACGGCAACACCTTCGAGGCCGCCTCGGGCCACAAGACGCGCCGTTTCGACGACGTGCTCGACGAGGTCAAGGGCTTCTTCGAGGTGCACAAGGCGCTGGGCACCCACCCGGGCGGCATCCACGTCGAGCTCACCGGCGACGACGTCACCGAGTGCGTGGGCGGCGGCGACGAGATCTTCGTCGACGACCTGCACCAGCGCTACGAGACCGCCTGCGACCCGCGGCTCAACCGCAGCCAGTCCCTGGACCTGGCGTTCCTCGTGGCGGAGATGTACCGCGACCAGTGAGGTCGCGATCAGTAGGTGGCTTCCTCTGACGGTGGGGCGCGGATCGATGTGATCCGCGCCCCACCGTCGTTCACAGCTCTTTTACGGCCCGGACCTGGCGGGTAAGGTTAGGTTAGCCTCACCGAAAAGAGGGAGGCGCACCGAACGTTTCCGCACTGGCCCGGAGGTGAACCGCGTGTACGTCTGCTCTTGCTTCGGCATCACCGACAAGCAGGTCAAGGAGCACGCGGAGGCGGGCGCCTGCACCCCGCGCCAGATCGCCTCGGCCACGAAGGCCGGCACCGACTGCGGATCCTGCGTCCGGGCCATCCAGGGCATCCTGGGCCGCGGCGCGTGCCCGCGCCGCCAGCTGCTCGACCGCGGGGCGACCGGCCAGGTCCTCGCCGCCGAGACCGGGCTGGTCCCCGAGCCGGAGCTCGCGGAAGCCGCGTAGTCCCGCGCGGGTCGCACGGTCCTGCCGGGCCGGTCCCTCCCGGCCGCCGCTCAGCTGGGCTGTTCGATGAGCTGCGACAGGTACAGCGCCTCGCCCAGGCTCTCCAGGAGCTCCAGCTGGGTGTCGAGGTAGTCGATGTGGTGCTCCTCGTCGGCGAGGATCTCCTCGAAGAGGTTCGCCGAGGTGAAGTCGCCCTTGCCCCGCATGACCTCGATGCCGCGCTTGAGCCGGTCGATCGCCTCGACCTCGACCTGGCGGTCCGCCTCGAACATCTCCTTGACGGTCTGCCCGACGCGGACGTGGAAGAGCCGCTGGTAGTTCGGCAGGCCGTCCAGCATGAGGATGCGCTCGGTGAGCTTGTCCGCGTGCTTCATCTCGTCGATGGATTCTTCGCGGGTGTACTTGGCGAGCTTCGTCCAGCCCTTGTTGTCCTGGATGCGGTAGTGCAGCCAGTACTGGTTGATCGCCGTGAGTTCGCCGGTGAGCTGTTCGTTCAGAAACTCGAGGACCTCGGGGTCGCCCTGCATCGCAGAGGCTCCTTCCAAGCAAGTGACTGGGCCAGGTGCGCGCATCCTCGCACCGGCCGGCGGAGCCCGTCCAGTAAGTGCATGCTTACTATGAGTTGCCCGAATCGGCCCCAACCTGGTCATGACCACCCCGGCCGGTCTGTCACCATGGAGTCATGGGTCAGCCGGAAAGCCGGGAATCTCCGGGAGCAGAACAGCCGGAGCTTCCTCCGGGGCAGCGGCTGCAGCGCGGCTGGCCGGTCACCCACTACGGTCCCGTGCCGCGGTTCAAGCCGGACCGCTGGGAGTTCAGGGTCTTCGGGGCCACCGCCGACGGCGACAAGCACTGCTGGAACCACGAGGAGTTCGCGGCCCTGCCCTTCGCCTCGGTCACGGCCGACCTGCACTGCGTCACCAAGTTCAGCATGCTCGGGGCCGAATGGGGCGGGGTGCTCGCCCGTACCGTCCTCGAACTGGCCCCGCCGGCCCCCTCGGTCACCCACGTCATGGTCTGGGCCGAGTACGGCTTCAGCTCCAACATGCGGCTCGCGGACTTCAGCTCGGAGCGCACGGTCTTCGCCACCCACCAGGGGGGCGAGCCCCTGACCGCTGAGCACGGCTTCCCGCTGCGGCTCGTGGTCCCGCACCTCTACGCCTGGAAGGGCCCCAAGTGGGTGCGCGGCGTGGAGTACATGACGGCCGACCGGCGCGGCTTCTGGGAGGAGCGGGGCTACCACAACATCGGCGACCCGTGGCGGGAGCAGCGCTTCTCGTACCAGGAGGAGCCGGGGGACGGCCCGGAGCTCTAGGCCCGCCGTGCCGCCGGGACCGAACGGGCCGGCGGTCAGTGGTGGTACGCGTGGACCACGGCGTGGCCCTTGCCGCGGCCGATCATCCACTTGTTGACCGGGGTCGTGATCACGAAGGCGGCCGCCAGGGCGATCGCCAGCACGATCCAGAAGAGGGCCTCGGACAGGTGGGCGTCCATCGCCCCGGGCCACAGCGCGATCACGCCGTTGTCGATCAGCTCCATCACCGCGATGGACAGGGTGTCCGCGGCGAGGGCCACCCGGAACGCGGTACGGAAGTCCACCCCGGCGGCGAGGATCCCGCGGAGGGTGAGCGCGTAGCCGAAGAAGAACGCCAGGACGATCGCGAGGGCCATGGTCGGGGTGTTGCCCCAGCCCAGCGCCGTGCCGACGATCATGCCGAGCACCTCGCCGATGGCGCAGCCGGTGAGGCAGTGCAGGGTGGCCTTGGCGGCCGCGCCCCAGCCGACCTTGCCGCCGGTGCCGTGTCCGGCGTGACGGTCGTGCCCGCCGTGCCCGCCGTGGTGCTGATCGTGCTCGTGGGTCTCGTGGGTCTCGTGCCGGGCGTCGTGCTCGTGGTGCTGGTGTGCGTGTTCCATGGGAACCCCCAAAGCCGGGCTACGGTCCTGCCGACATGCAGAACCGTATACCCCCCAGGGGTATTCCTCAACGGATCTAGGGGATCTCCCGGAGCTCCTTCAGCCGGGCCACGTCCGCCGCGTGCCCCTCCTTGCCGCCGGGGGTCTCGATCACCAGCGGCACCCCCTCCGTCTCCGGGTGCGTGAAGAGCTCCCGGAAGGCCCCCTCGCCGATGTGACCGGCCCCGATGTTCTCGTGCCGGTCCTTGTGCGCGCCCACGCCCTCCTTCGAGTCGTTGGCGTGGATCAGCTTGAGCCGGCCCGTGCCCACCGTGTCCGCCAGCAGGTCGAGGGTCTGCTTCATGCCGCCCGGTGCGGCCAGGTCGTGCCCGGCGGCGAAGATGTGGCAGGTGTCCAGGCAGACGCCCAGCTTGGGATGGGCGTCGAGCGCCTCGAAGTACGGCCCGAAGTCCCAGGTCCGCGCACACATCGAGGAGCCCTGCCCGGCCGTGGACTCCAGCAGCAGGAACGGGTCGTCCTCGTGGGTCAGCTCGTCCAGCAGCGGCCGCATGTGCCGGCGCACCTGCGCCAGCGCCTCGGCCCGCGGCCGGCCCCCGGTCGCCGAGCCGGTGTGCACGACCACGCCCAGCGCACCGATCTCCCGGGCCCGGCGCAGCGAGTGCCGCAGCGAGTCCACCGACTTCTCCACGGTCGCCTCGGTGTGCGAGCCGAAGTTGATCAGGTACGGGGCATGGACGTAGGCCGGGGTGCCGGCCTCGGCGCACTGCGCGCGGAACAGCTCGTCCTGCGCCGGGTTGCCGGCCGGGGTGGCCCAGCCGCGCGGGTTGGCCACGAAGACCTGCACGGTCTCCGCGCCCATCTCCCGCGCATAGGGCAGGCCCACGGCGGCCAGCCCGCCCGCCACGGGGACGTGCCCGCCCACCGGATTGCGCAGTGCGGCGGCCTTGCTCGTACTCATCTGCGTGTCACAGTCCCTTGAGGCGGATGGTGATCGTGCTGCCCTCGGGGGCGCTCTCGCCGCCCTTGACCGACTGGCTCGCCACGTCGTTGCTGAAGGAGAGGAACGGCCGGTCCACCTTGACCTCGAAGCCGGCCGCCTTCAGCGTGCGCTTGGCATCGTCCGCATTGCGGCCCGTGACGTCCGGCACCCGGACCATCCGCGGGCCCTTGGACACGGTGAGCGTCACCGTGTCCCCGGCCGCCGCCTGGGCGCCCGCGGCCAGGGACTGGTTCGCCACGCTGCCGGCCGGCTGCGGGGCGTTGATCTGCTCCGGTGCGAGCACGACCTTCAGGCCGAGGTCCTCCAGGGCGGCCCGCGCCTGATCGGCCGGGGAGCCCACGACCGAAGGCACCGGCACCGGCCGGCCCTTGCTGACCACCAGCGAGACCGCCGTGTCCGGGGCGCGCTGCTCGCGGGCCGCCGGGTCGGTGCCGATCACGGAGCCGGCCGGGACCTCCTCGCTGAAGGCCTGCGTCACCTGCCCCGGGGCCAGCCCGGCCGCCGAGAGCTCGGCCTTGGCCTTCGCCAGCGGCTTCCCCTTCACGTCGGGCACCGACACGATCTTCGGACCGCGCGAGATCACGAGCCGGACCGAGCCGTTGCCCCGGATCTGCTTGCCGCCCTCCGGGTCGGTGGCCATGACGGTGCCGCGCTCGAAGGTGTCGCTGAACTCCTTGTCCACCTGCTTCACGTCCAGCCCGGCCGAGATCAGCCGGTCCCGGGCCTGCGCCTCGGTCTTCCCGAGCAGGTTGGGCACCCGGGTGAACTGCCCGGAGCCGATGTACCAGACCCCCGCGCCCACCCCGACGACCAGCAGCAGCGCGGCGATCACCAGCAGGGTGCCCCGGGCCGGACGGGCCGGGAGGGCCGGCCGGCGGCCCGGGCGGGCGGGCGGTACGGGCGGCAGCGGCGGCGGGGTCTCCAGCCGGGCGGTGTGGTGCACCCCGGCCGCACCGCCGCCGGCACCGCCGTGGGCGGTGTGGGCGAGCGGGCGCGGCACCACGCCGGTCCGGTCCTCCGAGGTGGAGCGGACACCGGAGCGGGCCTGCGGGGGCAGCGCGTCGAGCTCCTCGTCGGTGAGCGCCGCCCGCGCCTGCCGGGCCAGGCCCAGCAGGGCGACCGCGTCGGCCGGGCGCAGCTCGGGACGGCGGGCCGTGGCGCTCGCGACCAGCCCGTCCAGGGCGGTGGGCAGCCCGGGGACGGCGGCCGAGGGGGCCGGCACGTCCTCGTTGAGGTGCTGGTAGAGGACCTGGGCCGGGCTCTCGCCGGAGTGCGGCTTGCCGCCCGTCAGCATCTCGTAGAGCACGACACCGCACGCGTACACGTCGACGCGGGTGTCGGTGACCCCGTTCTCGATCTGCTCGGGGGCCAGGTAGGAGACGGTGCCGAGGACCGCGCCGGTGGTGTTCGTCGCCGAGTCCACCGACCGTACGAGCCCGAAGTCGGCCACCTTCACCCGGCCGTCGTCGCCGATCAGCACGTTCTCGGGCTTCATGTCCCGGTGCACGAAACCGGCCCGGTGCGCGGCGCCGAGCGCGGCGAGCACCGGCTCCAGGACGTCCAGGGCCGCGCGCGGCTGGAGGGCGCCGCGCTCGCGCAGCAGGTCCCGGAGGGTGCAGCCGGAGACGTACTCCATGGCCAGGTAGACGTAGCCGCCGTCCATGCCCTGGTCGAAGACGGCCACCACGTTGGCGTGGGCGAGCCGGGCCACGGATTTGGCCTCGCGGATGAAACGGTCGACGAAGGCGGTGTCGGCGGCGAGCGCCGGGTGCATCACCTTCAGGGCGAGGACGCGGTCCAGGCGGGTGTCCAGGGCCCGGTAGACCGTGGCCATGCCGCCGACTGCGATGCGTGCGTCGATGCGGTAGCGGCCGTCGAGCAGGCGCCCGACGAGGGGGTCTTCAAGGGTCGTGTCCACGCGGGGAAGTCTACGAGGCCCCCCGCGGCCCCCGCCCCGGCCCGCCCGGCGTTGCAGCGCACCTGTAACCCTGCACGCCGCCCCGGCAGCCGGGGCTCCGCCCCGGGCCCGGTCAGAAGGCGGGGCGCTCGGGGTCCAGGGCGGCCAGCCCCTCCGCGGGGGACGAGGCCTCCGCGAAGTGCCGCCGCGGAATCCGCCCTGCCCGGTACGCCAGCCGCCCCCCCTCCACCGCACACCGCATCGCCGAGGCCATCAGCACCGGCACCTGCGCCCGCGTCACCGCCGAGGCCAGCATCACGGCCGCGCACCCGAGTTCCATGGCCAGCGCCGCGTCCGACGCCGTCCCCGCCCCGGCGTCGAGGATCACCGGCACCCCCGCCTTCTCCACGATCAGCTCGAAGTTGTGCGGATTGCGGATCCCCAGCCCCGACCCGATCGGCGACCCCAGCGGCATGATCGCCGCGCAGCCGACGTCCTCCAGCTTCCGCGCCAGCACCGGGTCGTCGTTCGTGTAGGGCAGGACGGTGAAGCCGTCGTCGACCAGCGTCTCGGCCGCGTCCAGCAGCTCCACCCCGTCCGGCAGCAGGGTCCGCTCGTCGGCGACGACCTCCAGCTTGATCCAGTCGGTGCCGAGGGCCTCGCGGGCCAGCCGGGCGGTCAGCACCGCCTCGCCCGCCGTGTAGCAGCCCGCGGTGTTCGGCAGCACCTGGATGCCGAGCCGGTCGAGCACCGACAGCACGGAGCCCTGCACCGTCGGGTCCAGCCGGCGCATCGCCACCGTGGTCAGCTCCGTGCCGGAGGCGACCAGGGCGCGTTCCAGCACGTCGAGGCTGGGCGCCCCGCCCGTGCCCATGATCAGCCGGGAGGAGAAGGTCCGCCCGCCGAGGGCCAGCAGATCGTCGGCCATGGTTCAGCCCCCCTGTACGGCGGTGAGGACCTCGACGCGGTCGCCCTCGCCGAGTGCGGTGGCGGGCCACTGCCCGCGCGGTACGACGGTCTCGTTGAGCGCGGCCGCGACCCCGCTGGGGGCGGCGGTCAGCGTGGCGACGACGGTCGCGAGCGTGGTGCCGGCGGCGAACTCGCGGGGCTCGCCGTTGACGGAGATGGTCATACGAGGGACTCCTCACGGGCTGCGGCGAAACGGAACGGGGTGAAGGCGCGGGCCACTTCCGGAACCTGGCCGGTCGCCAGGACCTCCGCCATCACCTCGCCGGTCAGCGGGGCGAGCAGCACCCCGTTGCGGTAGTGCCCGGTCGCCAGGTGCAGGCCCGGCAGGGCGGTCGGGCCCAGCAGCGGGGCGTTGTCGGGGGAGGCGGGCCGCAGCCCGGCCCGGGTCTCGGTGAGCGGGAGTTCCGTCAGACCGGGCACCAGCTCGTGGGCGTCGCGCAGGAGTTCGTACACCCCGCCGGCGGTCACCGTGGTGTCCCAGCCCTGCTCCTCGGTGGTGGCGCCGACGACCAGCTCGCCGTTCTCGCGCGGCACGAGGTACACGTGGCTGCCGCGCACCACCGCCCGTACGGTCCGCTGCAGGAACGGCGCGTACGCCGACGGCACGGTCAGCCGCAGCACCTGCCCCTTGACCGGCCGGACCGGCGGCAGGGCCTGCGGGGGCACCCCGGCCAGCCGGCCGCTGAGCGAGCCCGCGGCCAGGACCACCTGCCCCGCTTCGAGGGCGGTGCCGTCCGCCAGCACGGCGCCGGCGGCCCGGTCCCGGGAGACCGCCAGCCGCTCCGCCCGCTCCCGGTGGAAGACCACCCCGGCCCGCTCGCAGGCCGCGAGCAGTGCCGCGACCAGGCGCCGCGGGTCCACCTGGTGGTCCCCGTCCACGCGCAGGCCGCCCCGGACGCCCGGCGCCAGCATCGGCTCCAGCCGCCGGCACTCGCGGCCGGTCAGCCAGTCCGACTCCAGTCCGCAGCGGCGCTGGAGGGCGTGCAGTTCCCGCAGGTGCGCCCGGTCGTCGGAGTCGAGGGCCACGGCCAGCGTGCCGCAGGCGCGGAAGCCGATGTCCAGGCCCCCGCTCGCGTCCGCCAGTTCGGCCGCGAAGGCCGGGTAGCGGGCGGCGGAGGCCAGGTTGAGGCCGAGCAGGGTCTCCTCGCCGTAGTGCAGCTCGGTGACCGCGGCGAGCATGCCCGCCGCGACCTGGGCGGCCCCGCCGCCCGGCGCCGGATCGGCCACCGCGGTCCGCAGCCCGCGCCGGGCCGCCCGCCAGGCCGTGACCAGGCCGATGATGCCGCCCCCGATGACGAGGACGTCGGATCCCCGTTCCCCCGGGGACCGCCGTGTGGATGCAAGCATGGGCGTCCAGCCCCTCCCTTCGCCGGCATGACCCGGATCAGGTTCGTACGGTCGGAGGCCGGCCAGCCTCCCTCTCAGCCCGGTCCGCCCGGGCTCCCGCGATAGGTACGGTGGCCAGACTAGCCCCCGCCGCAAGGGGCGGTAAGGCGGCCCGGGAGCCGGTGCCCCGCAACCCCCTCCCTAACGGAGCGTCAGATGGTTAGGGTGGGCGCGTGAACGATCAGCGGAGTCAGACCCAGCGGCACGTCGTCATCGCCGGCGCCGGCATGGCCGGCGTCCAGACCGCCGTCGCCTTGCGCGAACAGGGCTTCACCGGCCCGGTGACCCTGCTCGGCGCCGAGCCCCACCAGCCCTACGACCGCCCGCCGCTGTCCAAGGCCGTCCTGCTGGGCAAGGCCGAGGACTCCGCCTTCGACGTGGACTTCGAGGACCTCGGCGTGGAGCTGCGCCTCGGGGTGGAGGTCACCGCCCTGCGCCCCGCCGACAAGGAGCTCGACACCGCCGGCGGCCCCGTCCCGTACGACGTCCTGGTGCTCGCCACCGGCGCCGAGCCGATCACCCTGCCGGGCGGCCCGGTGCCCGGGGTGCACCTGCTGCGCACGGTGGACGACGCGACCCGGCTGCGGCCCGTCCTGGCCGGCCGGCACTCCGTGGTGGTCGTGGGCGCGGGCTGGATCGGCGCCGAGTTCACCACCGCCGCCCGCGAGGCCGGCTGTCCCGTCACGGTCGTCGAGGCCGCCGGGCGTCCGCTGGCCGGGGCCCTGCCCGCCGAGGTCACCGCCCCCATGGCCCGCTGGTACGAGGCCGCCGGGGCCCGGCTGCTCACCGGCACCAAGGTCGCCGGGCTGGAACCGGGCCGGGTCCTCCTCGGCGACGGGGCCGAGCTGCCCGCCGACGCCGTGGTCGTCGGCATCGGGGCCCGCCCCGCCACCGGCTGGCTGGAAGGCTCCGGCGTGGCGCGCGGGGCCGACGGCTCCGTCACCGCCGACGCCCGCCTGCACACCTCGGTGCCCTCGGTGTACGCGGTCGGCGACTGCGCCTCCTTCCCCTCCGCGCGCTACGGCGAGCGGCTCCTCGTCCACCACTGGGACAACGCGCTCCAGGGCCCCCGCACCGTGGCCGCGAACATCCTGGCCGAGACCGCGGGGGGCCCGGAGGCCGTCTACGACCCGGTGCCGTACTTCTGGTCCGAGCAGTTCGGCCGCTTCGTGCAGTACGCCGGGCACCACACCGACGGGGACACCCTGCTGTGGCGCGGGGACCCGGAGGCGGACACCTGGTCGGTGTGCTGGCTGCGCGGGGAGGTGCTGGTGGGCGTGCTCGCCGTGGGCCGCCCCCGGGACCTCGCGCAGGGCCGCAAGCTCATCGAGAGCGGCAGCGCGGTGGACCCGGCCGTGGCCGCGGACCCGGCCGTCCCGCTGAAGACGGCGGCCCGCTGAGGCAAGCCGCCCGCCGTCGGCGCAGCCGCCGCCCGCACGGTCTCCCGCCCGCCGGGAGACCCCCGTCCGCGCGACTCGGTTACCGCCTGTCAGCCGGGGATGGCAGGCTTGTCCCGTGACCGAGATTGACGCAAAGATCGATGCTCTCGTCCCCGCCTGGCTCTACCTGCCGGACATCGCGGAGATGCTCGACGTCGAAGTGACCCGAGTCCGCCAGCTGGTCAAGGAGGGCCAGCTGATCGCCGTGCGCCGTGGGGAGAACCGCGCACTCCAGGTGCCGGCCGCCTTCATCGACGGCGACAAGGTGGTCAAGGGCCTCGTGGGCACCCTGACCCTGCTCCGGGACGACGGCTTCAACGACGAAGAGATCCTGGAGTGGCTCTTCACCGCCGACCCGACCCTGCCCGGCACCCCCGCGCAGGCCCTGAGCGAGAATCGCGGCACGGAGGTGAAGCGCCGCGCCCAGGCGCTCGCCGTCTGACCTGTTCCGCTTCCCGCGGTGTGCGGGCCGCCCGCAGCGGCCCGCACACCGCCCGCTCCGGGGGGTACTCCGATGTCCTCGACGCCTGCCGACCACCGCGCCCGCCTGGCCGACGCCCGGCTCTACCTGTGCACCGACGCCCGCAAGCGCCAGGGCGACCTGCCGGAGTTCCTCGACGCGGTCCTGGCCGGCGGCGTGGACATCGTCCAGCTCCGGGACAAGGGCATGGAGGCCGGCGAGGAGCTCGAGCACCTGGAGGTCTTCGCCGAGGCCGCCCGCCGGCACGGCAAGCTGCTCGCGGTCAACGACCGCGCGGACGTCGCCCACGCCATCGGCTCCGACGTGCTGCACCTGGGCCAGGGGGACATCCCCGTCCCGGCCGCCCGCGCCATCCTCGGCGGGGAGGTCCTGATCGGCCGCTCCTGCCACGCAGAGTCCGAGGTGGCCGCCGCCGCGGCCGAGCCGGGCGTGGACTACTTCTGCACCGGCCCCTGCTGGCCCACCCCCACCAAGCCCGGCCGGTACGCCCCGGGCCTGGACCTGGTCCGCCACGCCGCCTCGCTCCGCCAGGACCGGCCCTGGTTCGCCATCGGCGGCATCGACGCGGGCAACCTCGACGAGGTCCTGGACGCCGGGGCCACCCGGATCGTGGTGGTCCGCGCCCTCACCGAGGCCTCCGACCCCGGCGCCGCCGCGGCCGACCTGGCCAAGCGGGTCCGGGCTCGTACCATCGCCTGACCTGATCGCCGCAGCCCCGGCAACTGTCCAAAGTCGTGTCCGATACGTGGACGCATCTTTGGGGGATCATGGACCGCGTCTAACCTGCCGTTATGGCCCTTGGAACCGCGTCCACCCGGACGGACCGCGCACGCACGGTCCGTGACATCCTCGCGTCCGGAAAGGCCTCGTACTCCTTCGAGTTCTACGCCCCGCGGACCGAGAAGGGCGAGCGCACCCTCTGGAACTCGCTGCGCCGGGTGGAGGCCGTCCGCCCCAGCTTCGTCTCCGTCACGTACGGGGCCGGCGGCTCCACCCGCGGCGGCACCGTCAAGGCCACCCAGGAGATCGCGGCCGACACCACGCTGACCCCGGTCGCGCACCTGACCGCCGTCGACCACTCGGTCGCGGAACTGCGCAACATCCTGGGCCAGTACGCCGACGCCGGGATCCGCAACATGCTCGCGCTGCGCGGGGACCCGCCGGGCGACCCGCTCGGCGAGTGGGTGGAGCACCCCGAGGGCGTGCGCTACGCCGCCGACCTGGTCCGGCTGATCAAGGAGTCCGGCGACTTCTGCGTGGGCGTCGCGGCCTTCCCCGAGATGCACCCGCGGTCCACCGACTGGGACACGGACATCCGTCACTTCGTGGACAAGTGCCGCGCGGGTGCGGATTATGCGATCACACAGATGTTCTTCGATCCGGAGAGCTACCTGCGGCTGCGCGACAGCGTGGCCAAGGCCGGCTGCGAGACGCCGATCATCCCTGAAGTCATGGCCGTTGTGAACGCGCGGACCCTCGACCGGCTGCCCCAGCTGAGCACCGCCGTCTTCCCGGACGCGGTCAAAGAGCGCATCCTCGCCGTCAAGGACGATCCGGCCGCTGTACGCTCCATTGGCATCGAGTTCGCCACGGAGTTCTGTTCGCGGCTGCTCGCCGAGGGCGTGCCGGGACTGCACTTCATCACGAACAACTCCACGGCGACCCTCGAGATCTACGAGAACCTGGGCCTGCACGAGCGGCCCTGACCCGGCCGTCTCCGGCGGCGGCCGTACGGAGAGGGGCCATGCATGGGCTGGACGGTCCTCTACATCGCGTTCGGTTTCGTCGCGCTGTGGCTGCTGGCTGAAGTACTGCTCCAGAACAAGGCCCGGCTGCGCTGGCGCCTGCTCGCCTTCGTGGGCTTCCTCGGGGTGGTCGCGGGCGTGGTGCTGCCCTCCGTCCTCGTGATCGGGATAGGCGCGGCGGCCTTCGCCGTCGGCCAGACCCTGGTCACCCTCTCCTTCCGGCGGGGCTTCGAGGCCGGCTGGGCATTGCGCAAGAAGGCCGCCGTCACCAAGCGCCGCCGCGGCGGCGAGCGGCCCGTCCGCGAGGAGCCGGCCCTCCAGGTCACCGCGCTGGAGTACGGGGCCGACGAACCCGCCGGCGAGGAGCCGGACGTCTTCGCCGCTGCGGGTCCGGACGCCGTCGCCGGGCCGGAGGCCACCGCCGCCTTCCCCTCGCCGTTCGCCGCGGCCGACCCGTACGCGGAGCAGCAGCCGTACGGGGAGCAGTCCTACGGCGGGCAGCAGTCCTTCACGGGCTACCCGGACCCCTCGTACTACGAGCAGCAGCAGGGCCGGGCGGGACAGCCGGACCCGTACGGGCAGGGCTACGCCGCCGGGTACGACTACGGCACCGGGGAGCAGCCGGCCCACTCGGGCTACGCCGACCCCTACCCCGCCGCCCCGGGGGACCCGCAGGGGTACCCGGGCTACGGGCAGGAGGCCGACGGCTACCTCGGCGCGGGCCAGGACACGTACCAGCAGAGCTACCAGGACCCGTACACCAGTCACCAGTACGCGATGGACACGCCGCCCGGCGGGGTGTGGGTGCCGGCCCAGCGCCACCAGCAGCCCTACCCGGCCGCCGACCCCGGCGCCGAGCAGGGACAGGGCCAGGGCCAGGCACCGGGCCAGGAGCAGGCGTACCCCTACCAGGGGACCGGCGAGTACGAGCAGTACCGCTACTGACGGCACGGCACGGCAGGGCAGGGCAGGGCAGGGGAGGGCGGGCCGCCCGCGGCCGCCGCGGGAGCGCGCCGGCCGGCCGGCCGCCCCGGCCCGTCAGCGGGAGCCGCGGAACCCTTCGCCCTCCACGATCAGTCCGGCCACCAGGGCCCCCGACATCCCCGCGTGCGCCAGCCCGCCGCCCGGATGGGCCCCGCCGCCCGCCAGGTAGAGGCCCGGCAGGGCGGTCGTGTTCCCCGGGTGCAGCAGCCGCCCCCCGGCGCCCGCGAGCGCCGGGGCCGGGACGGCGCCGCCCGGCGCCCCCGTGACCTCCTCGACCGCGGCGGGGGTGCGCACCTCGTGCCAGAGCAGCCGCTCCCGCAGCCCGGGCACGGCGGCCCCGGCCGCAGCCAGCAGCGCGTCCGCCCCGAACCGGTCGCCCGGGCCCGCCACCGCGCTCACCGTGACCGCCTCGTGGTCCGCGTCGGGCCGGGTGCCGGGGTCCTGCGGGCGCAGCACGGTGACGGCAGGCCGCCCGTCCGCCCCGGCGTGGACCAGGGTCCGGTGCACCGCATCGGCGGGCCGGGGACCGCGCAGCGCGCAGAACACCGTGGTCCGGCTGCGCCCGGCGGCCTCCGGAGCGGGGCGGCGCGCCCCGGCGGGCCACAGCTCCCGGCCCGGCAGCAGCCCGGCCAGCGCCCGCGGGTCGATCCCCGACACCACCGCGTCGGCCGCCACCTCCGTGCCGTCGGCCAGCACCAGCCCGGCCGCCCGCCCCTCCCGCTCGGCCACGGCCGTCACCGCGGTGCCGAAGGCGAAGGAGACCCGGCGCTCCAGGCAGCGCTCGTACACCGCGGTCGCCAGCGCCCGCAGTCCGCCGCGCACGTACCAGCTGCCGAAGGTCTGCTCCATGTACGGCAGGACGGCGGCGGAGGCGGGGGCGGTCCGCGGGTCGAGCCCGTAGGCCAGCACCCGGTGCTCCAGCAGGCTGCCCAGCGGGCCGCCGAGTTCGCGGGCGGCCGTCTCGGCCAGGGTGGGGGGCCGCCGGCGCAGCAGCCCGCTCTTGCGGACCGCCGGATACGGGTCGCGGCCGAGCACCTGCCAGTCGGGCCACAGGGGTTCTTCCAGCAGCGGCCGGCGGGTGGCGTCCCACGCGTCGCGGGCCCGGTTGAGCACGGCGGCCCAGCGCTCCCCGGCGCCCGGGCCGAAGGCCTGGTCGAGGGCGGCCGCGGCGCCCCCGCGGGAGGCGTTCGGCAGGGTGACGTCCGTCCCGTCGGCCAGGACGTGGCGGACGGCCGGGTCCACCTGGACCATCTCCACGCAGCTTTCCAGCGGCTGCTTGCCGGTCTTGACGAACAGGTCGCGGTAGACGGCGGGCAGGTGCAGCAGTCCCGGCCCCGTGTCGAAGGCGAAGCCCTCGCGAGTGAACGAGCCGACGGCGCCGCCGTAGGTCGCCGCCCGCTCGTGGACGCTCACCTGGTGCCCTGCCACGGCCAGCCGGGCGGCCGCCGCCATCGCGCCCATCCCGGCGCCGATCACCGCAATTCGTGCCATGCCCGCGACTGTATCGGCCGTGGTCAGCCGGGTGGCAGCCCGGCCCGGCCGGTCTGCGCCAGCCGCTTCTCCTCGCGGCGCTGGGCCCGCCGGCGCAGGAAGCGGCGGATCCGGGTCCAGAGGTAGCCGAGCAGGGCCAGGCCGATGAGCAGGAGCACTCCCGCGATGACCGCCGCGGCCTGCGGGTGGAACATCGCGAAGGTCACCAGGCCCGCGACCCCCAGGTCCTCGGCGGTGCTCACCACGATGTTGCTGACCGGCTCCGGCGAGGTGTTGATCGCCATCCGGGTCCCGGCCTTGACGAAATGGCTGGCCAGTGCGGTGGAGCCGCCCACGGCCCCGGCGGCCAGGTCGGAGAGGGAACCGCTCTGCCCGGCCAGCAGCGCCCCGACCACGGCCCCCGAGACGGGCCGGATGACGGTGTGCACGGCGTCCCAGGCCGAGTCCACGTACGGGATCTTGTCGGCCACCGCCTCGCAGAGGAACAGCACGGCGGCCGCCACGAGCACGTCGGTCCGCTGGAGGGAGGCGGGGACCTCGTCGGTCATGCCGGTCGCGCCGAAGACGCCGAGCAGGAGGACCACGGCATAGGCGTTGATCCCGCTGGCCCAGCCGCTGGTGAAGACCAGGGGGAGCACACTCATCGGGCCATCATGCCCGAGCGGGCCGGGCGGGGTGGAGGAACGCGTGAGGGGGTGCCGTCCGCGGACGGCACCCCCTCAGCGGAGTTCCTGCGGGCTCAGTGGCCCTGTTCGTCACGGCGGCGCTGCCACCGCTGCTCGATCCGGTTCATCATGGAGCGGCGCTGCCGGTTGTGCCCGCCGCGGCCCGCTGCGCCGGGGAGCGGCTGCTCGCCGGGCTTGGGTGCCTTGCGCCAGCCGGTGACCGCGAGGACGGCGCACCCCAGCATGACGAGGAAGCCCACCACGCTGATCCAGATCAGGCTCTGCGCGACCATTCCGGTCATGAGGAGCGCGATACCCACCAGAAAGCCTGCGACCGCCTGGTAGACCCGTCGCCGGGTGTACGTACGCAGCCCGCTTCCCTCAAGCGCTGTCGCGAACTTGGGATCTTCGGCGTACAGCGCTCGCTCCATCTGCTCGAGCATTCGCTGCTCGTGCTCCGAGAGCGGCACGGGAGTCCTCCTCATCCGTCGGTCGCGCGGGGCGGCGACCGGGGGTCCCCTCCAGGATAGGCAGGGATGCGCCCCCGTGAAACCCGCCCCTCTACGCCACTTCGCCAAACCGTACCGTCGCGCGGGCGGTCATTGAGGCGCTTATTCCCCAACCACCGATCCGCCATGCCGGTCGTGTCCCCCGATCATACGGGGCCGACCGGCTGAACGGAGGCCCTGTGGCGCACTGCATGCGCGACTTCGCCGCAGATCAGGACTGCTTCCGGCCCAGTACGTGCAACTGGGTGGCGACCGCGTGGAAGGCCGGCAGCTCCGCCGCCGCCTCCTCCAGCCGCAGCAGGGCCTCGACGGCGCCCGGCTCGGTGTCCACGAGGACGCCGGGGACGAGGTCGGCGAAGACCCGGACCCCGTGCACCGCGCCGACCTCCAGGCCGGCCCCGCCGACCAGCTCGGACAGCTGCTCGGCGGTGAACCGCCGGGGCACCGGGTCGCCGCTGCCCCACCGGCCGGCCGGGTCGGTGAGCGCGGTGCGGGCCTCGGTGAAGTGGCCGGCGAGGGCGCGGGCCAGGACCGCGCCGCCCAGTCCGGCGGCGAGCAGGCTCAGGGTGCCGCCGGGACGGAGGGCGGCCACGGCGTTGGCCACGCCCTCGGCCGGGTCGTCCACGTACTCCAGGACCCCGTGGAAGAGCACGAGGTCGTACGCGCTGCTCTCCACCACGTCGAGCAGGCCCTGGGCATCGCCCTGGACCCCGGTCACCAGCTCGGCCACCCCGGCCTCCGCGACCCGTCGCTCCAGCCCGAAGAGCGCGTTCGGGCTGGGGTCGACCACGGTCACGCGGTGGCCGAGGCGGGCCAGCTGCACCGCGAACATGCCGGTGCCGCCGCCCGTGTCGAGCACGTCCAGCACGTCCCGGCCGGTCGCCTTGACCAGGCTGTCCAAGGCCTCCTTGAGCACCTCCCACACCACGGCGGTGCGGAGGGAGGCGCGGGGGCGGGAAGTGTCCGACACGGCTGGTGACTCCTCGGCGCGGAACCGCCGCGGGCGGCGGGGGTGGGATCGGTGTGCGCGATCCACCCTATTGCCTCCCGCGGCCGGGAGGATCATCCCGCGTCGGGCTGCTCCGTCCGGGGCTGCGGCAGGGTCGGCGGCAGCTGGAGCATCCGCTCCACGAGCCGGAGGAACATCCCGGCCGCGCGCAGCAGGTCGTCGGCGTCCCGGCTGCCCGCGGCGTCGGGTATTCCGGCCTCGGCCCGGGCCCGGCGGTCGGCGCCCGAGGCGAACAGGGCGCTCCATTCGGCCAGCTCGGGTGCGAGCTCCGGCAGGAGCTCCCAGGCGCTGCGGATCCGGGGGCGGCGGCGGGGGCGGACGGGCTCCGGGCGGGCCCGCGCGGCGAGTACGGCAGCGGCGGTGCGCAGGGCGGCGAGGTGGGCGGTGGCGTAGCGCTCGTTCGGAACGGTCAGCAGTGCGGCCTCGTCCAGGCCGCGGCGGGCCTTGGCCAGCAGGTCGACGGCCGCGGGCGGGGCGGAGGCCCGGCGGATGACGGGGTGGACATCGGCGGCGGGTGTTGCCATGACGTACCTCCTGTCTTCGACATTTCCGGATCCATCCTGACCGGCCCCACTGACAATCCGTCTGACCTGCGGCTTTGACGGGGGAGGCGGAGGTGCGTAGTTTTTGAACTGACTGGTCAGTTCAAAAAGGGGAGGGGGTCGGGGTGGACAGCCTGCCCGGCGCGGCCGTCACGGCCGAGGACTTCGGACTGAAGGGCCCGCGGGGATGGGTGTTCCAGGGGGTGCACCTCGACGCCGCCCCCGGCTCGCTCGTCGCGGTGGCGGGCCCCTCCGGCTCCGGCCGCACCTGCCTCCTGCTCGCCCTCACCGGCCGCATGAAGCCGACCGCGGGCACCGCGGAGGTGGGCGGGCACCGGCTGCCGAGGAAGATGGCGGCGGTCCGGCGGATCTCCGCGCTCGGCCAGGTCCCCGGGATCACCGACCTCGACCCCTCCCTCACCGTCGCCGAGCAGCTGCACGAGCGGGCGCTGCTCCAGGGCCGGTACGACGGACCCGTCCGCGCCCTGCTGCGACCGCGCGCCGAGCGGGCGGCGCAGCTCGCCGGCCGCACGCAGGAGGCGCTCGCGGCGGCCGGGCTCGACCCCGCCGCGCTGCCGAAGGGGGCGCGGACGCCGGTGCGGGACCTGGGGCGGCTGGACGAGCTCCGGCTCTCGGTGGCCCTGGCCCTGATCTCCCGCCCGCGGCTGCTCGCGGTGGACGACGCGGACCTCAAGCTGTCGGATGGGGAGCGGGGGGAGGTGTGGAGCCTGCTGCGTGCGGTGGCCGACCGGGGTACGACCGTCCTCGCCGCCTGCACGCAGCCCCCCGCCGGCACCCCCGTCCTGCGAACGGCCCCCTCCACGACGCCCTCGGCTGCCACCCCCGCGCTTCCGGCGGACGCGTGCCTTTCGGCGGGCGCGACTCCCGCGCTTCCGGCGGTCGCGTGCCCTTCGGCGGGCGCGACTCCCGCGCTTCCGGCGGACGCGTGCCCTTCGGCGGGCGCCGCTCCCGCCCTTCCGGCGGTCGCGTGCCCACCGGGCGGGGGGAATTCAGCCCCTCCGGCGTTTGAGGAGCGGGGTTTGGGGCGGAGCCCCAAGAGCAACCCGGCTGGCGCCGGGCAGGGGGGGGGGGGGGGGGAGGGGGAGGAGGGGGGGGGGGGGGGGGGGGGGGGTGTGCTCGTTTTGTTCCTCCAGCGTGGG
>NZ_JBVIDV010000023.1:111398-156983 GCF_055572195.1 Streptomyces sp. NPDC030809 | reverse complement strand
TTTTTTTTTTCCCCCCCCCCCCCCCCCGGCAACCCGGCTGGCGCCGGGCACCGGGCTCCGCCCGGACCCGCTCCTCAATCGCCGGAGGGGCTGGATGGTGCCGGGCCCGATCCACCAGTCGAACCAGGTCAGGGCCAGGGGGCTGGAATGCGCCGGGCCCGATCGGCCCGTCGAACCGCGTCAGGCGGGCTTCGCGTAGGTCCCGAAGCCGGTCCAGTCGATGGCCACGCAGGGCTCGTCGCCGACCACCCAGGCGTCGTGCCCGGGCGAGACCTCCATGAAGTCGCCGGGACCGTAGTCGTCCGCCTGCCCGTCGTCCATCACGACGTGCATGCGGCCGCTCACCACGTAACCGGTGTGGGCGGACTGGCAGCTGTCGGTGCCGGCGAGCGGCTTGATGTGCTCCGACCAACGCCAGCCCGGCTCGAAGACGGCCCGGCCGACGGGTCCGCCCGACGTGTTCAGCAGGTCGAGCCTGCCCTTGTCGTCGACGAAGGGACGGGTCTCGTCCGCGGCGTCGAAGTTCCTGCGCACCATTCCGCTCATGCCGCATCACCCTCGCGGGAGAGGCCACCCCGAGTACGGCAACATTTTACGCCGCGGGCCCCGGTGCGGGCTTCTCGCTTCTCCCTGACCGGGCGTACTGCTCCCCCCTAGGCTTGTGGGTCATCGTCACGACGACATGCAGAGAGCAGCCCGTGCCTGAACCGCGCAATCCTCTCGCCCACCGCACCACGCTGACCTTCCCTCAGGGACAGGAGATCCTGCGCCACATACGCCGGATCACCGCTGCCTGGCTGAACACCAAGTTCCGCCGCGAGGTGCCGATAGCCTCCGGCGTGCACCACCTGGACGACATCCGCGTCCTCCTCTCCCAGGTGGCCTACCGTGCGGACGGCGCCGAGAGCGCCATGCGCCTGCAGCTCCGCGAGGACAGCCCGGAGGCCACCTGGCGGACCACCGTCACCGCAGTGGATCCCGGCACGGGCGCCCCGGCCGCGGTGGCCGTCGCCCTGGAGTGCTTCGCCAATCCCGGGCACGCGCCGGAACCGGCCCGGCCGCGGCTGGTCGAGCAGCTGGTGCAGGCCCTGCCGTGCACGGACGGGAGCACCCCGCTCACCCTGCACCCCGTACGCATCACCGCCGGCGAGGTGCCCCGACTGATCGACGTGCTGTGCGATCCCGACCGGCGGCTGCCGGCGGTCGTCGCCGCCCGCCCGCTGCACGAGGACCGGCTCTGGACGGCGCGGCTGGCGAAGGCCATGCCCAAGTGCGCGGGGGACGCCTCCCTCTACCTCCTGGAGACCGTCCCCGCGATCGACGCGTTCCGGGCGGCCGCCGAACACCACCGGGTCGCCCCGGGGGCGGTACGCACCTTCCTGCCGGAGGTGGACCCGGCCTGGGCGGCGGACGCGCCGCGGCACCGGTACTCCACCGTGGCCCGGCTGTCCGACCGGCACAGCACCGCCTCCTGGGACACGATCGTCCGCATGGTGCAGCGCATGTCCACCGGGAACGCCCTCCCGGAGGCGCTGCGCAGCATTCGGTTCCCGGACGAGGAGCAGCGGCAGCGGGACGAGCGGCGGGCGGCCCTGCACACCGCGCACAGCGGGGAGGAGACGCTGACCCTGCGGGAGCAGGTCAAGGAGCTGACCGCACTGCTGGAGATCGCCGACGAGGAGATCGAGCAGCGCCGCAGCTCAGAGGAGCTGGCCCTGCGCACCAGCGCCTCCCTGGAGAAGGCGCTGCAGTCCGAACGGACCCTGTGGGAGCACGACATGGAGGAGCACCTGCGGGCCCTGGACGAGATCGACCGGGCCCGGGCGGAAGCCGACGAGCTGCGCAGGCGGCTGGCCCGGGCGGGCCGGGTGGAGGAGACGGTGATCGTGGAGGCGCTGCCCTCGCAGCCGACGAGCTTCGAGCAACTCTGGGACCACCGCGGCGTGTTCGAGCACGTGGTCGTGACCGCGGAGCAGGAGCCGGCGCTCGCGCTGGACGAGACGGACCGCAGCCGGGTGTGGGCGGCGAAGGTCTGGTCCGCGTTACGGGCCCTGGACCGCTACGGACGGGACGCGCACGAGGGCTTCCACGGCGGGTTCTACGAGCACTGCCAGTCGGACCGTTCGCAATGGCCCATCAAGAAGGTGGCGATGGCGGAGACCGAGGCCACCATGGCGAAGTACGGGGACGAGCGGATCCTGCCCGTGCCCACCGTGCTGGCGGCGGGCGGGCGGGCCGAGATGCAGCCCCACCTGAAGATCGACAGCAAGGGCGAGTCCCCGCGCATCCACTTCCTCGACGACACGAAGGGGGTCACCGGCAAGGTGATCGTCGGCTACATAGGCAAGCACCTCACGAACACGAAGACCAACTAGCGCGGCCCCGGGACCCGTTCGCCCCTCTTGATCACCACCGCCTTAGGATCGGGGCGGTCTCCGGCACTCCGCCGGGGCCGCCGGTCCGGCTGCCGCCCGCGGGTGGAGCAGCGGATCCGGCCTTCGCAGGCGGTACGAACGGGGAGAGCACGCATGGTCCGACGGGGCTCGGCACACGGACGGGAGGGCGGGCCGCGCCGGCCGGTCCTGCGGATACCCGGGGGTGTCCGCAGAGTTCTGGCGGGCACCCTGCCGGCCGCCCTGGCCGGGGCGGCGGTGCTCGCACCGGCCGCACAGGCGGCGGCTCCGACGGCTGCCCCGCGGGTGGTACCGCCCCGCGGGAACGCGCCCTTCGACTACCAGATCGGCGGGGCCTACCCCCCGGCCGCCGACGTCGAGGTACTCTCCCGCGACCGCTCGGACCGGGTGGCCGCGGGCCGTTACAACATCTGCTACGTCAACGCCTTCCAGGCCCAGCCCGAGGAGCTGGCCTGGTGGCGGGCCCACCACCCGGACCTGCTGCTGAAGGACCGCAACGGGCGCCCGATCGTGGACGGGGCGTGGAACGAGGTGCTGCTCGACACCTCTTCGGCCGCGAAGCGGACCCGGCTCGCGGCGATCGTGGGCAAGTGGATCGACGGCTGTGCGCGCAGCCGGTTCCAGGCGGTGGAGCCCGACAACCTGGACTCCTTCTCCCGTTCCAAGGGGTACCTGTCGCGCGCCGACAACACGGCGTTCGCGGCCCTGCTCGCGAAGCGGGCGCACTCCGCAGGGCTGGCCATCGGCCAGAAGAACACCACGGAGATGCTCGCCGACCGCAAGCGGATCGGCTTCGACTTCGCGGTGGCCGAGGAGTGCGGCCGCTACGCCGAGTGCGGGGAGTACCGGGCGGCGTACGGCGGCCGGGTGTTCGTGATCGAGTACCGGCACCGGGACTTCACCAAGGCCTGCGCGGCCTGGGGCCGCACGCTGCCGGTCGTCGAACGCAACCGGGACGTGCGCACCCCGCGCAAGAGCGGGTACGTGCGCAACGCCTGCTGACGGCCGGGCGCGGGCGGGTCCCCCGCTCCGGCCGCTACGGGCGGGGGGAGAGCTCGGCCATGGCGCTCCAGCCCCGGCCGGGCGTCTCGACGTGGATGATCTGCGGGGTTTCGGCGATGAGGCCGGCCATCGTCTCCATCCCGGCCGCGAAGTGCGGGGAGGCGACGTGGGCCCGGCCGGCCTCGGCGTCGGCGAAGCCCTCGAGCAGGGTGTAGCCGTTCGGGTCGTCGACGCTGCGCGACCAGTCGTAGAAGAGGTTGCCCGGCTCGCTGCGGGTGGCCTGGGTGAAGTCGTCCACGAGGGCGAGCCAGTCGTCGCTGTGCTCGGGGCGGACCTGGAACCTGACGGCGATGAAGATCATGCGGCCAGCCTGCCGGGGCGGCGGCCCGGACGCACGTGCCGCCGCGCCGGATTCCGGCAGGGCCGGAAAACCGCGGTTCAGCCGGCCGCCGGCAGCGAGGCGGCCGCTTCGGCGACGGCCGCGGTGAGGGCCGGACCGCGGCGGCGGAAGTCGGCCGTCGGCAGGGACACCGACAGGGCGTGCACGGCGCCGTCCTCGCGCCGGTGCGGGAGGGCCACGGCGATGCAGGTGTACGCGGGGTCGGCCTCGCCGACCGAGACCGCGAAGCCCTGTTCCCGGACCCGGCCCAGCTCGGCTTCCAGCCGCTCGGCGCTGGTGATCGTACGGTCGGTCAGGCGGGCCATGCCGTGGTCGGCCAGGTAGCGGCGGCGCACCGGCCGGGGCAGCTGGGCCAGCAGGGCCTTCCCGTGGGCGGTGGCGTGGGCGCGGGCCTCCTGGCCGGGGGTGAAGGGGTTGTCCGTGTCCGTGACCGGCGCCGTCGTGTCGAGGACGGTGATCAGACCGTCCCGGTAGGCGGTGTGGTACGCCTCCGCGCCGGTGGCGCGGCGCAGCCGGGGCAGCAGCTCCGCGATGCCGGGGGCGGGCCGCACCTGCTGCCGGTACGAGCGGTGCAGGGCCGGGATCCGCGGGCCGAGGACGTACCCCTGCGGGGTGCGGGCGAGGTGCCCGCGCGCGGTGAGGGGGCCCAGCAGGTGGTACACGGTGGACAGGGAGCAGCCGGCCCGGCGCGCCAGGGCCTTGGCGCTGACGGGGCCGGGCGCGTCGGCCACGGCGTCGAGCAGGGCGAGCACGCGGTCGGCGGACTGCGGGCCGGTGAGCGGCATGCGGGTTCCCGGGGTGGACGGCAGGGACCTCCGAGGCTACCGGGCCGCCCGCTGCCGCCTGCGCGGCGCGGGTCAGCGGGCGGGCACCGGGTCGGCCGGGGCCGGGGTGCCGGGCCAGACCCGGCGGTAGCCCTCGCGCACCGGGCCGCCGGTGAGGTCGAGGATGCGGCGGGCCGCCGCGGCCAGGGGCGCCGGGTCCCCGGTGGTGCACAGGTGCAGGTGGGCGTCGACGAGGGCGGTTCCGTGCTCGGGGTCCGCCTCCCGGAGGCGGCGCGGGAGCCACTTCCCGGTCCCGGACCAGGCCCGGCGGTGGCCGAAGAGGAGTTCCGCGGCGCCGTGCAGGACGTGGCCCGCGGCGGCGATCCGTTCGGCGGGGTCGCGGGCGTCGACGAGGTCGTCGACCGCGTCGGTGAGGGCGTACCGCTGGTTCTCCACGGTCTCGGGAGAGTGCGGCGGGGGCCCGGTGCGGAGGTCGGCCTCGGCCGCGGCCCGGGCGCGGGCGGCCTCGCCGTCCTTGTCGACGAGGACGAGGCCGGTGGCGTACATGCTCTGGAGGACGGCGCGACGGCCGGCGACGTCCGCGGCGAACAGCTCCGCCATCCCGGTCCGGGTGTGGACGAAGAGTTCCACGAGGCGGCCTTCGAACCGGAAGGTCTCCCGGCAGGTCTCACCGCCGTCCTCGATCAGCACCAGCACGTCCAGGTCGCTTCCGGCGGTGGCCCGGCCGGCGGCCGTGGAACCGGCCAGGATGACGGACAGCGCATCGGGGAAGCGGTCCTGCACCAGGCGCCGCGCCTGGTCGGCGGGATGGTGTGGGAGATCCATGGCGGCATGCTGCCATGGCGGCACCGCTCCCGACCAGCGGGTTTCGGCAGGCCCCGGCGGCCGGGCCGGGCGGGGTGTCAGACCCGGTGCAGGTCCATCACCATCACCGGGTACGGGCCCGGGGAGACCTCGGCGCCGGCCTGCGAGGCGGGGATCACGTTGTCCATCCGCATCCGCAGGCCGTCCCCGCCCAGGCTCTCGAACACGATGCTCCAGCCCCAGTCCTCGGCGTACGTCCCGTCGAGCCGTACCTCCGCAGGGCCTGCGGTCTGCCGTCCGGAGAGGGACATCGGCACCGGCTGCTGGTGCCAGGAGTCGGCCCACATCGCGACGAGCTCCCCCGGCTCCCCCGCAGCGCCGAGGACCAGCAGCCCGTCCTGGGGGCCGTCCTCGGGATGCTCCCAGGAGTAGCCCACGGAGGTCAGGTGCCCGCCCGCGGCCGCCCGTACGGTCGCCGCCGCGGCGGCCTGCGCGAGCGGCTCGCCCGGCATCAGCCGGAAGCCGTTCGTGCCCGCCCAGGTGCCCAAGGAGCCGGAGAGGATCGCCATGCGGCCACCCTCGCAGGAAGGCCCCGGCCGGGCGGGCGGGGCGCGGCAGGGCCGGCCCGGCGGCCACCCGATCGGGCCCGCCCCCGCGCCCCGCCGGAGTCCGGCGACCGGAGCGCGGGTCCGCGGAGGTCAGCTGCGGTGGCCCGGGGCCGGTGTGCGGCGGCGGCCGAGGAGTTCGGCCAGGCCGAGCCGGGTGGCGGCGATGACCACCCGGTCGTCGGGCCCGAGCACGTACTCCGGGCGCAGGGCCCAGACCAGCTCCCGGGCGGGTCCGGTGCGCGCGGCCCGCGGGTCGGTGCGCCGTTCGCCGGGGGCGGCGGGATCGAGGGCGATCACCCGCCAGGAGCCGGGGTGGAAGGCCTGGGCCACGGTGCGGCCGGCCAGCAGCGGGTGCGCGGACACCTCCAGCACGGCGAAGAGCAGCACCCGCCGCTCCACCGGTATGGCGCCCAGGATCTGACGCCCCATCATGGCTCCGGCGAACGCGGGCGCGGCCATGAAGGTCACGCTGCGGCTGCGGGTCAGCGCGGCGGGGTGGGCCGCGCGCAGGGTGCGGTAGACGGCGGTGGCGAACTCGTCGTCGTACAGGCGCAGTACGGCACGGATGCCGCCGTTGCCGGCACGGGCGTAGAGGGCCGCCTCCAGGTTGGTGGTGTCCGAGCTGGTCAGGGCGAGCAGGGCGTGCGCCCGGTGCACGTTGGCGGCCTCCAGCACGCCCTCCTCGGTCACGTCGCCCATGACCACCGGGACCCGCAGGCTGCGGGCGAGCGCCAGGCCGCGGGCCCCGGGGTCGCTCTCCACGCACACCACGGGGATCTTCAGCTCGCGCAGCCGGGCCAGCACGCGGGTCCCGATCTTGCCGAGGCCGAGCAGGACCACGTGCCCGGACTGGCCGCGGGGCGGCCGGCGCAGGGCGGTCGCCGTGCGGAAGGCCCCGAGCGCCTCGAACGCGGCCGCGACCAGCACGGGCAGCAGCAGGAGGCCGACCAGCCCGGCCAGCAGTTGGAGGACCTGGCGCTGGGTCGGCATGCCGGTGGCCGGGTCGTTGATGGCGAAGATGTCGAGCAGGGTGATGTACGAGGCGTGCAGCGGGTGGTCGCCGGTGGTGAGCCAGGAGGCGAGCGCGAGGGCCGCGACGGCCCCCGCGAGCCCGCCCAGGGCCCAGCGCAGCCGCCGCGAGAACAGCGAGGCCACGGGCAGGACGGCCGGTCGCAGGCGGGGGCGCGACCGTCCGCGCCCTGGTGGGTGACGGCTTCCAGCGCGACGATCCGCCGGCCGGCGGCGGCGGCCACCGCCCGGTCGTCCGGCAGCAGTTGCGGACCGCCCTCCCCGCTGGTCTCCGAACCCTCCGCGCCCGCCGGGTCCTCGGCGGTGGAGGAGAGCAGGGCCAGGGTGCACAGGCCGGGGTCGGCGACCCGGCCCGGCTCGGCGGGGGTGCGCTCCACGGCGCGCAGCAGCAGCCCTTCGGCCTGGACGACCTTGCTGGTGCCGGCGACGGCGCTGGCGGCGAGTGCGGGGGCCGCCGTGTCGGCGTCCGAGAGCACGGTGGTCCCGGAGTCCGGGTCGCGCAGGTCGAGGCCGGGCTCGGCGAGGATGGCCGCCTGGTCGAGCAGCGCCTCCAGGTGCTGGCCGAGCTTGCGGTTGTAGAGCCGGATCACCAGGCGCAGCCGGGGGTTGAGCCGGCGGGCCAGGAGGGCGGCCCGCAGGTTCGCCTCGTCGTCCTCGTAGACGAGGGCGAGGGCGGCGGCGTCCGCCACCCCGGCGGCCGCCAGGACCGTTTCCCCGGCCTCTTCGGCCTCGACGAGGCGCAGTTCGGGCAGGGGGGCGGCCGAGGGCGGGCCGGGCGTGGCCGTCCGCATCCGGGCCGGGCCCGGCCGGCCCGGCGCTCCGCGCCCGAACAGCCCGCTGCCGAAGCGGGGTTCGCGCGCCGGGCCGAGCTGCGGAGCGTGCTCGGCCGGCATGACGAGCACGACGTGCTCCTCGTAGACGTACCGGAGTTCGGCGGCGAGCCGGCGCGCGAGTCCGTCGTCCCCGCAGACAATCATCCGTCCCGGGGGTCCGGACGGCGGGGGCGGTAAGGGCCGGGTGGGTATCGAGGACACCGGACCAGCATGCCGTACGGCCTGCCGGGAGCGGGTTCCGCCGCCTGTTCAGGCGAGGCGGAGGTCCACGAAGGGGATGGTGTCCCCGGGCAGCACGTACCGTTCCACCTCCACGAAGCCGCGGGCGGCCGCGAACTCCAGTCCGTCCTCGTTGGCGGCCAGGACGCAGGTCTCCACGTCCTCGGCGCCCATGAGCCGGGCGGTTCCGAGGGCGTGCGCGTACAGCTCGGTGCCCAGGCCCCGCCGGCGGTGCGCGGGGAGGATGCGGGCGATCACGGTGGCCGCGGGGGATCCGTCGGCGGGCGGCCGGACCGTGGAGCAGCCGACGAGGAGTCCGTCCTCGTAGGCGACGTCGAGCCGGTTGCGGCCGGCCCGTTCCCTCACCTCTTCGAGGGACAGCGGGGCGGTGGGGACGACCGCGTTGTGGACGGACCGCCAGTCGCCGAGGGCGGTCTCGTCGGTGGCGGTCACCCGCTCGATGCGAAGATCACTCATCGCAGCAGGAAACCCTCCGGCTCCCGGACCGTCAACCGGGTTGCCCTACTGCCGTTCGACCGGGAGCCCCCGCGGCTCCTTGATCCGCTTCATGATGATCTGCGAGTTGACCTCGGTGACCCCGGCCAGGGTGGTCAGCCGCTCGATCCACAGCCGTTCGTACGCGGCGAGGTCGGCGACCGCGATGCGCAGCACGCAGCCCGGGCTGCCGAACAGCCGGTAGGCCTCGATGACATCGGGGATGTCCTGGAGGGCCGCTTCGAAGGCCTCGACGGTCTCGCGGTCGCGGCGCACCTCGATGGAGACCAGCACCTCGAAGCCGCGTCCCACCGCCTCCGGGTCCACGATGGCCCGGTAGCCCTGGATCACCCCGTCCTGTTCGAGCTGCCGCACCCGCCGCATGCACGGCGAGGCGCTGAGGCCGACCCGCTGGGCGAGCTCCTGGTTGCTCAGCCGGCCGTCCTGCTGCAGCTCCCGCAGGATGTGGAGGTCGATTCTGTCCATGCTCCCCATGATGCAGGGCCCGTGGGCCGCGGTCGGGCCGTGCGGCCGGGAGGTGCGCGCGGCCCGGCGCGGCGGGCGGGGTCAGCCGGCCGGGCGGACCGAGCGCGGTCCGGCGCACCGCACGCCCAGGGGGCGGACCCGCTCGCGCAGGGCGCGGTCGGCGGTGACCACGACGCAGTCGCGGTCGGCGTACCGGGCCGCGAGTCCGGCGATCGTGTCGTCGCCCTCGCCGGGCGCGTCCACGACCCGTACGCCGGGTACGGATGCCACCCCGCGGGCGGCGCCTTCGACCACGAGGAGGATCTCCTCCCCGGCCTGCCGCCGGGCCAGCAGGTCCCGGAGGCGTTCCGCGGCCCCCTTGCGGTCCCGCCACCAGCCGTCCGGGACCGACCCCACGACGTTCGCCCCGTCGACGATCAGCACGGTGGGGGTGCCGTCCCCGGTGGCCGCACCCGCCTCCTCGCCCTGGTCCTGCACCTCGGCCTCCTCGTTCCCGGCGCTCGCGGGCGGTGCCCGCCCGGTCTGCACAGTACCCAGCCCGCGGCGCCGGCCCTGCCGTCAGCCGGGGAGTCCGGCCAGGAGTTCGCGGCCCTCGGGCCAGTCGCCCAGTCCGGAGGCGGAGTTGAGGTGGCCGTGCGCCCCGGCGACCACGAGCCGGGCGCCCCAGGCCGCCGCGAACTCCTCGGAGCGCTCCTGCGTGCACCAGGGGTCGTCCGAGCTCGCGACCACGAGGGCCGGGAAGGGCAGGGGCTTCAGCGGGACCGGGCAGAAGCCGTCCAGTGCCGCCACTCCCGCCCGTTCGATGTCCGGGGGCGCCACCAGCAGGGCCCCGGCCACCGTCCGGCCGGCCCGGGCGGCCCGCTCGGCCGCCCAGTGGGCGGTCAGGACGCAGCCCAGGCTGTGGGCGACGAGCACCAGCGGGCGGGCGGGGTCGGCGGCGGCCACCGCCGCGTCCAGCTCGTCCAGCCAGTCGCGGAGCACCGGACGGTCCCAGTCCGCCTGTTCCACCCGCCGGAACGCCGGGTCGGCCGCCTCCCACCGGCTCTGCCAGTGCTCGGGCCCGGATCCCTCGTAGCCGGGCAGGACGAGGAAGCTGGGGTGTGCGGTCATGCCGGGGCCCTCCCAAGATCGTTTCTCGGCCATCGATGCTATCGGGGCGGTCCGTCCCGGCCGGGGCCGGTCCCGGCACCCCGCGGAGTGGCCGGGATCACAGCGCTGCGGGGGGTGCGGGCGGAATGCCGCGGGCCGCCGGAGGGCTGAGGCGTACACGCACCCAGGGGACACGCGGCCGAGATCCGGGTTCCCCGCCGTTCCGAAGTCCGGTTCCAAGGAGGAGCACCCTCGTGACCGTCACTGCGCCCGCCGTCTCCCGCGCGGCCGAGATCCTGTCCCGCCCCCTCACGCTGAACGGCCTGACCGTCCCCAACCGCATCGCCATGGCGCCGATGACGCGCATGTTCTCCCCGGGCGGGGTCCCGGGTGAGGACGTGCTCTCCTACTACGCACGGCGCGCCGCCGCGGGCGTGGGCCTGATCGTCACCGAGGGCACGTACGTCGGCCACGCCTCGGCCGGGCAGAGCGACCGGGTGCCGCGGTTCCACGGCGAAGAGCAGCTGGCCGGCTGGGCGAAGGTCGCCGAGGCCGTGCACGCGGCCGGCGGCACGATCGTGCCGCAGCTGTGGCACATCGGCATGGTCCGCAAGGAGGGCCAGCCGCCGTTCGCGGAGGCTCCCGCGGTCGGCCCCTCCGGGCTGCGCCTCGACGGCACCGAGGGCACCGGGCGGGCGATGACCCGTACCGACCTCGACGAGGTCATCGGGGCCTTCGCGGAGGCCGCCGCCGCGGCCGAGCGCATCGGCTTCGACGGGGTGGAACTGCACGGGGCGCACGGCTACCTCCTCGACCAGTTCCTGTGGTCGGGCACCAACCGGCGCACCGACGCCTACGGCGGCGACCCCGTGGCCCGCACCCGTTTCGCGGCCGAGATCGTGGAGGCGGTCCGCGCGGCCGTCTCCCCCGAGTTCCCGGTGATCTTCCGCTACTCGCAGTGGAAGCAGGAGGCGTACGACGCGCGGCTCGCCGGGACCCCGGAGGAGCTGGAGGCGATCTTGAACCCGCTCGCCGCCGCCGGTGTCGACGCCTTCCACGCATCCACCCGCCGCTACTGGATCCCGGAGTTCGAGGGCTCGGACCTCAACCTCGCGGGCTGGACGAAGAAGCTGACCGGCAAGCCCTCGATCACGGTGGGCTCGGTCGGCCTCGACGGCGACTTCATCGGCGCGTTTATGGGCGAGGGCTCCCCGGTGAACGGCATCGACGAGCTGCTGGACCGCATGGAGCGCGAGGAGTTCGACATGGTGGCCGTCGGACGGGCCCTGCTCCAGGACCCCGAGTGGGCGGCGAAGGTGCTCGCCGGCCGCTTCGAGGAGCTGGCCCCGTACGACGCGGACTCGCTGAAGACGCTGAGCTGAGCCGGGCAGAGCCGAGCGGAGGGGCGGCGTCCGGCCCCTCCCGTGTGCGGGGAGCGGGGACCGGGCGGGGTCCCCGGTCCCCGGACGAGCCCCGGTCAGGCCACCCGCCGCGCGCCCGGGCCCGGCGCGGCCCGGTGGACCGCAGGAGGGCGGTGGCCGGCCAGGGCGAAGGCCCCGGCCACCGCCCCGGCCACCTCCTCCGCTCCGGCGGCCGGTGCGAGGACGACGACCGACCCGCCGAAGCCTCCGCCGGTCATCCGGGCGCCGAGGGCGCCGGCGGCCAGGGCGGTGGACACGACCAGGTCGGCCTCCGGGCAGGAGACCTTGTAGTCGTCGCGCAGCGAGGCGTGTCCGGCGGTCAGTACGGGGCCCAGCGCGGCCGGGTCCCCCGCTTCGAGGAGGGCCACGGCCTCGGCGACCCGGGCGTTCTCGGTCACCACGTGGCGTACCGGCGGCACCAGTTCGGGCGGCAGGAGCTCCAGGGCTCCGGGGAGTCCGGCCGCGGGGAGGTCGCGCAGCGCGGGCAGGCCGAGGAGGGCCGCCGCGCGTTCGCACCCCGCGCGCCGGGCGGCGTACGCCCCGTCGGCGAGGTCGTGGGCGACGCGGGTGTCCACGACCAGGAGGGCGAGGTCCCCGGCCGCGAGGTCGAGGGGGACCTGCCGCAGGAGGAGGCTGCGGCTGTCGAGGTGCAGGGCGGCTCCTGCGGTGCAGCAGAGGGAGGCCGTCTGGTCCATGATCCCGCACGGGACCCCGGCGAAGGCGTGCTCCGCGCGCTGGGCGATCCGTGCGAGGGCGGGGCGCGGCAGGTCCAGGCCGTGGAGTTCGTCGTAGGCGAGGGCCACCGCGCAGGCGAGCGCGGCCGAGGAGGAGAGCCCGGCCCCGGTGGGGACGGTGCTGTCGACGTGCAGGTCGGCGCCCCCGATCCGGTGGCCGGCCTCGCGCAGGGCCCACACCACCCCGGCGGGGTAGCACGCCCAGCCGGAGACCGCGCCGGGGGCGAGGCCGGCCGTGTCCAGTTCGGTGACCTCTCCCCCGCTGCGGGTGCTGTGCAGGCGCAGCAGGCCGTCCGTGCGGCGGCGGGCCGTCACGCGGGTGGTCTGCGGGAGGGCGATGGGGAGGGCGAACCCGTCGTTGTAGTCGGTGTGTTCGCCGATGAGGTTGACCCGGCCGGGGGCGGCCCAGGTGCCGGCGGGCGGGTGGCCGAAGAGCTGCCGGAAGGTCGCGCGGTCCGCTTCGGGACCGCCGTCGGCGGGGGCGGCGGCGGGGCGGCTCATGCGAGCGCCCCGCGCAGTCGCTCCGCCGCCGCCTCGGGGCTCACGTCGTTGATGAAGGCCTCGGTGCCGGATTCGGTGCCGGCGAGGAACTTGAGCTTGTCGGCGGTCCGGCGGATGGTGAACAGCTGGAGGTGCAGGGCGAGTTCCCCGCCGCCGTGGCGCGGGGCCTGGTGCCAGGCCGAGATGTACGGGGTGGGGGCCGGGGGCGTGCCGGCGCCGGGAGTGGCGAACAGCCGGTCGAAGGCGCGCAGCACGTCCAGGTAGAGGAAGGGGAATTCGGCGCGCTCGGCCTCGGTGAGCGCGGTGAGGTCGGGGACCCGGCGGTGCGGGTGGAGGTGCACCTCGTAGGGCCAGCGGGCGGCGTACGGGACGAAGGCGGTCCAGTGCTCCCCGGCGGCCACGATGCGCTCGGGGGCGGTGCGGGCGGCGGCGAGCAGGTCCTCGAAGAGGTTGCGCCCGGTCGCGTCCCGGTGGGCCTGCGCGGCGGCGGTCATCTTGGCGGTCCGCGGGGTGGCGAAGGGGAAGGCGTAGATCTGGCCGTGCGGGTGGCTGAGCGTCACCCCGATCTCGGCCCCGCGGTTCTCGAAGCAGTAGACCTGCTCCACCCCGGGCAGGGCGGACAGGTGGGCGGTGCGGTCGGTCCACGCGTCGAGGACGAGGCGGGCCCGGTCCGGGGTGAGCCCGGCGAAGGCGCCGTCGTGTTCGGGGGTGAAGCAGACGACCTCGCAGCGGCCCGCCTCCCCGGAGAGGGAGGGGAAGCGGTTCTCGAAGACGACGACCTCGTAGTCGGACTCGGGGATCTCGCTGGGCCGGCCGGGCCGCGAGGGGCACAGCGGGCAGGCGTCGGCGGGCGGGTGGTAGGTGCGGGCCTGCCGGTGGGAGGCGATGGTGATCCAGTCGCCGGTGGCTTCGTCGCGGCGCAGTTGGGGGCTGCTGTGCACGGGGTCGAGGGGGCGCAGGTCGGGGGCGTGGCGTACGGCGTCCTCGGCGGAGTCGTAGTAGATCAGCTCACGACCGTCGGCGAGTTTCGTGATGCTCTTCTTCACCCGCCAAGAATAAACAACACCGCATACAATTCAACAGAATCGATCGTGTTAGGTTGAGGCCCCTTCCTCCCCGACCCCAGGAGTGCTTCCGTGGCCGAGCAGGCAGCGCAACTGGCCCACCAGCGGCGGGCCTTCATCCTCGCGGCGGTGCGCCGGGACGGCGCGGTGCGGGTGGCCGAGCTCGTCGGGCAGCTGGGCGTCTCGGACATGACCATCCGCCGGGACCTGGACGCGCTGGCCCGCCGCGGCGCGGTGGAGAAGGTCTACGGCGGCGCGGTGGCCGCCGGCACGGCGGCGAGCGGCGAGGAGCCGGGCTTCGAGGCCAAGTCGGGCCTGCAGGAGGCGGCGAAGGCGGCCATCGCCGCCGCGGCCGCCGCCCTGGTGGAACCGGGCAGCGTGGTGGCGGTCTCGGCCGGCACGACGGCGTACGCGGTGGCGGCCCGGCTGCTCGCGCTGGACGTCCCGCAGCTCACCGTCGTGACCAACTCCCTGCCGGTGGCGGACCTGGTCCGGGCCGCGGCCCGGGAGCGCGGCGGGGCGGCCCCCGCCCTCCTGCTGACCGGCGGCTCCCCCACCCCCTCGGCGGCCCTGGTGGGGCCGCTCGCCGACCTCGCCATCGGCTCGCTCCACCCCGATCTGCTGATCCTCGGCGCGCACGGGGTCTGCGAGCGCGCCGGGCTGACCACGCCCAACCTCGCGGAGGCGCAGACCAACCGGGCGCTGATCGCCTCGGCCCGCCGCACGGCGGTGGTCGCCGACCACAGCAAGTGGGGGGTGGTCGGCCTCAGCGGGTTCGCCGCCCTGCGGCAGGCCGACTGGTTCGTGACCGACGAGGGGCTGCCCGAGCCGGCGCGGGCCGTCCTCGCCGAGGAGGCCGGGGAGCTGCTCATCGCCCCGGCGGCCGCCCCGGGCGGCTCCCCGGCGGGCTGAGGGCGGGGCGGCCGGCCCTGCCCGGTCCCGGTGTTGAGTCCTGTTCGCTTGCGACTGTCAGGCGCCCGCTCGGTGTTCGGTGATCTCGCCGTCCCGCAGTTCCAGCACCCGGTCCGCCAGGCCCAGCAGCTGCGGGTCGTGGGTGGCCACGAGTGCGGTGGTGCCCTCGCTGCGCACCACCGACCGCAGCAGCTCCATCACGGCCAGGCCGGTCTGGGCGTCGAGCTGCCCGGTCGGCTCGTCCGCGATCAGCAGCTTCGGCCGGTTGGCGAGGGCGCGGGCGATGGCCACGCGCTGCTGCTGGCCGCCGGAGAGCTCGTCGGGGCGCTGCCCGGCGTGGTCTCCGAGCCCGACGAGCGCCAGGAGCAGGGCCACCCGCTCCTCGCGCTCGCGCGGGTCCGCCTTCCGCAGCCGCAGCGGCACCCCGACGTTCTCCGCCGCGGTGAGGATGGGGATCAGCCCGAAGCCCTGGAAGACGAAACCGATGCGGTCCCGGCGCAGCTCCAGGAGCCCGTCCTCGTTCAGCCCGGTCAGCTCGGTGCCGTCGATGACGATCCGGCCGCCGTCCGCGGTGTCCAGTCCGCCGACCAGGTTCAGCAGCGTGGTCTTGCCCGAGCCGGAGCGGCCCTTGAGGGCGACGAGTTCGCCGCGCGCGATGTCGAAGGAGACCCCGCGCAGGGCGTGGACGGCTGCGGGCCCGGTGCCGTAGGAGCGGTGCAGGTCCGTCACCCTGACCATGGGTCCGCCGGCCGGCCCGCCGGGCACGGCGGTGCCCGCCCGCGCTTGCGCAACCGGCGCCGTACCCGCTTGCGCCGCCCCCTGCGCGGCCCCCGGCTCCGCGCCCGTGCGCGTCCCGCCGTGCTCCGTCATCGCCGTGCCCCCCGTACGTCCCTCGGTCGGCGCCCAGTATGTGCAGGTGGCCGGGCGGGGGGCAACGGTTCGGCACGAGGCGGACATTCCGGTTATCGGATGGTGTGTTGCACAGAGCGGATTCCTGATAGAAAGCCGTACCGAGCGGGGCAGGGTACGGGGGCGGGTAGTTTTCGTGACGGGGTTCATTTTTCTGCGTGCGAGCGCGCACCGGCTGCTGCTCGCCGCCGCACTGCTCGCCGTGCTGCTGACGACATGTGTGCTCGCGGCCCTCGCCGCGTTCTCCGGGGCGGTCGGCGACGCCGCACTGCGCGAGACGCTGCGCGGCCGGGCCGCCGCCTCCGCCGCGCTGTTCATCAGCGCCGACGTGCCCCTCGCACGCCGGGAGGCCGCGCAGCAGGCCGCCGTCCGGGGCGCCCGCGAGACCTTCGGCGGACTCCCGGTCGCCCTGCGGAAGATGGAGCGGTCCGGCCCGTACGCCCTGCCGGCCTCGCTGCGGGCGCCCGAGGACCGTGCGGGCGATCCGGACCTGACCCACCTCGCCGCCCTGGACCCGTCGCGGGTCCGGCTGGTGTCCGGCGCGCTGCCCGGGCCGGCCCCCGCGGACCGCAGCCGGCCGGTGCCGGTGGCCCTGCCCTCGGTGGCGGCGCAGCTGCTCAAGGTCCGGCCGGGCATGCGGATCCCGCTCACCGACCGGCTGGCCGGCACCCCCCTGACCGTGCTGGTCACCGGCGTGTACGAGGCGGCCGACAGCTCCGACCCGTACTGGCAGCTGGATCCGCTCGGCGGCCGCGGCGTGCGCAGGGTCCTGTTCACCACGTACGGCCCCCTGCTCGCCGACCCTTCGGTGCTCGCCTCGGGCCGCACCGCGGAGGGCACCACGGGCTGGGTGGCCGCCGCCGACTACTCCACCCTGACCACCGACCGGATCGGAGCCCTGCGGACCGCCGCCACCGAGGGCCCCGAACGGCTCGGGAAGCATGCCGCGTTCGCGGGTACGGCGACGGCGACGACCGGGCTGCCCGCGGTGCTGGAGCGCACCGAACGCGCCCTGCTCGTGGCCCGCTCCACCCTGCTCATGGTGGCCGTGCAGCTGGTGCTGCTCGCCGGGTACGCCCTGCTGCTCGTGGCCCGGCTGCTGAGCACCGAACGTGCGGGCGAGACGGGACTGCTGAGGGCCCGCGGCGCCTCGCGCGGCCGGATCGCGGGACTCGCCGCGGCGGAGGCCCTGCTGCTGGCGGTCCCGGCCGCGGCCGTCGCCCCGCTGCTCGCGGGGCCGCTGGCCCGTACGTTCACCCCCGGCTCGCTGGGTTCGGGCGCCGGCCTGCGGATCGGGGTGCTGCCCCCGTGGCCGGTGTGGCTGGTGGCCGCGGGCGTCGCCGCCTGCTGTGCGGTGGCCGTGGTCTCGCCCGCGCTGGCGGCGGCCGGGGCGGCGGTGCGCCTGCGGCGGGGCCGGAGCGCGGCGCTGCCCGCGCCGGTCCGGGCCGGGGCCGACGTGGCGCTGCTGCTCGTCGCGGCCGTGGCGTACTGGCAGTTGCAGCGGCAGACCGGCGGGGCGGCAGGTACCGGCGGCGGGGTGCTGAGCGGCAACCGCGAGGGGGACCTCGGGGTGGACCCGCTGCTGGTGGCGGCGCCCGCGCTGGCCCTGCTCGCGGGCACGGTGCTGACGCTGCGGCTGCTGCCGCCCGCGGCCCGGCTCGCGGAACGGCGCGCGGCCGGCGGCCGGGGCCTGGTGGCGGCGCTGGCCGGCTGGCAGTTCAGCCGCCGCCCGCTGCGCGGCGCCGGTCCGGTGCTGCTGCTGGTGCTCGCCGTGTCCATGGGCATGCTCGCCATCGGGCAGGGCGCCTCGTGGGACCGCTCGCAGCACGACCAGGCCGACTTCCGCACCGGCGCATCCGTCCGCGTGCTGGACAGCCGGCCCGGCGGTCTCGGCCGCTCGGCCGAGTACGCGGCCGCCCCCGGGGTCCGGGCCGTGGCGCCCGCCCACCGGGCGGCCACCGACCTGCCCGGCGGCCGTTCCGCCACCGTCCTCGCCCTGGACACGGCGCACGCGGACGAGCGCCTGCTGCTGCGCCCGGACCTCGCGGACGGCGGACCCGCGGGGGTCCTGCGGGCCGTGGCACCGGACCCGGAGCTGATCCGGCCGGTGCTGCCGCTGCCCGCGGGCACGCGGAAGCTCGCCCTCGACCTACGCCTGTCGGCCGAGCACGCGCCCGCGGGCCGGTCCCCCGCCGGGCTCTCGGCGGAGGTGTCGCTGCTGCTCGCCGACCGGCACGGGCTCGTACACCGGGCCGAGGCCGGGAAGGTGCCCGTCGACGGGCGCCCGCACACGGTCACCGTGGACCTCCGCGGCGCCGCTGCCGGCAGCCGCGGCGCCCGGGCGGCGGATCCGGGCGTGGTGGAGCTGGCCGGCGTACGGCTGGCCGGCGCCGGTCCGGACACGCGCACGGAGTTCCACCGGCTGCGGGTGGAACGGCTGCTGGCCTCGGACGGCCGGGGCCCGCTGCGCCCGGTGCGCGCACCCCGGAAGCTCACGTGGCAGGGCGCGGCGCGCAGTACCGGCTTCGGAGACCGGGACCCGGAGATCCGGCTGGTGCCGGGGGCCTCCGACGGCTCGGCCCTGCTGGACATGGCGTACCAGACCGGTCTGGAGGCGCAGCCCGGTTCGCGGTTCTCCGTCCGGTTCGACCCCGAGCGCCCGGGCGTCCGGGGGCAGGTGGCGGCCGTCGCCACCGACGCCTTCCTGCGTGCCGCCGGAGCCCGGCCCGGCCAGGAGCTCGACGTGACCCTGTCCGGCCAGAACCTTCGGGTGACGGTCGTCAAGGCGGTCCGGCAGCTGCCGACCGGCGGCCCGGCCGCCGCGGAGGCACCGGGCCCGCCCGGGGCCGGGGACGGCGGGGCACTCCTCGTGGACCTGCGGGCGGTCAACACGGCTCTGATCCGCAAGGCGGGCACCCCGCTGCCCGCGACCGAGTGGTGGCTGAGCGCCGCCCCCGGCCGGAGCGCCGCCCTGGCCGGAGCGCTGCGGGCGCGGCCCGGCACCGAGCCGGGGCAGGTGCTCGTACGGGAGGAGGCGGCCGCCGCGCTGCTGGGCGATCCGCTCGGCGCCGGTCCGCGGGCCGCCCTGCTGGCGGTGGCGGTGGCCGCGGCGCTGCTGGCCGCGGTCGGCTTCGGGGTGAGCGCGGCCGGTTCGCTGCGGGAACGTTCCGCCGAGATCGCGGTGCTGCGGGCGCTGGGCGCACCGCAGAAGGGACTGGCCCGGATGGTGGCCGCTGAGCAGGGCGTGCTGATCGCCGTCGGGCTGCTCGCCGGCACCGCGCTCGGGACGGCACTGGCCCGGGCCGTGGTCCCGCTGGTCGTGCTGACCTCGCAGGCCGCCGCCCCGGTGCCGGGGGTCCTCGTCGAACTCCCGGTGCCCCAGGTGGCCCTGCTCCTCGCGGGGGTCGCGGCCGTGCCGCTGCTGCTCACCGCCGCCGTCGCGGTCCGCCGCACCGACCCGGCGGTCTCGCTCCGCCACCAGGGGGAGAACTGACATGGCCGACCGATCCGCCGGACACCCCGAAGCGGCCGGCCCCGCCCCGCAGACCGGCCCCGCCCCGGCCCGGCACCGCACCGTCGCCCCCTGGGTGCGCACCCGGCTGCGCGCCGCCCCCGGCGCCGCCCTCGCCTTCGGGGTCCTCGTCCTGGTCTCGGCCTTCCTCGCCGCGGTGCTCCCGCGGGCGGTGGACGCGTACGAGACCGAGGGGCTGCGCCGGGAGCTCGCCGCCGCCCGTCCGGACACGAGCGTGCTGGAACTGGTCGCCCCGCAGCCGGGGCTGGAGGACCCGCAGGAGGTCCGCGAGCGGGAACTGCGGCCGCGGGCCCTCGGCGACACCCACCGGGCGGCCCTGGCCGTGCTGCCCGCCCCGCTGCGCGCGGACCGGGAGCAGTCGGCGTACGGGGTGCGCAGCCGCGGTGCCCTGGTCGCCTCCGACCCGTGGCTGCCGCGGCCGAACGCGGTGCCGCCCCGCTTCACCCTCTACGCGCAGTCGGACGTGGCCGCGCACGGCTCCCTGCGCTCCGGGCGGCTGCCCGCCGCCGCAGCGGAGGTGACCGCCCGCACTCGCGAGGTGGAGGCCGCCGCCACCGAGGAGATGGCCCGGGCCCTGCACCTGCGGGCCGGCTCCGTGGTGCACCTCGGCGGCGGGCCGGGCGATCCGGCCGGCCTCGCGGTCCGGGTCACCGGGATCGTCCGTCCGCACCGTCCCGACGCGTCCTACTGGTCGGCCGATCCGCTGCTGCGCACGCCCGGCCTGCGCGCCCTGCCCGCGAAGGCGGGCGTCCCCCCGACGTTCTACTGGGAGGGCGGCCTGCTGCTGGCCCCCGGCGCCGCGCCCGCGCTGCTCGCCACCGAACTGCGGGCCATGCCGGAGCGCTACTGGCACTTCGCGCCCGACGGGCGGCAGCTGACGGGGCGGGACACCGGCGCGCTGCTGGACCGGCTGGCCTCGCTGGAGAGCGGCCCCCACCTGCTGCGGCTGCGGGCCGTGGCCGGGGACACCGCCGCGCTGACCACCGGGCTGGAGGAGGTCCTCGGCGAGCACCTCGCGATGCGGGCGGCGATCGGCCGGCTGGTGGCCGTCGCCGTCTTCGGGGTCGGAGCCGTCGCCGCGGTGGTCCTGGCCATGGCGGGCGGCCTCGCGCTGGCCCGCCGCACCGCCGAACTCGCCCTGCTGCGCTCGCGCGGCGGCTCGCTGGCGGGCATCGCCGGGCGGCTGCTGGGCGAGACCGCCGTGATCGCCCTGCCCGCGGCGGCCGCCGGCCTGCTGGCGGCGGTGTACGCCGTCCCCGGGGCCCGGCTGCTGCCCGCCGTGCTGGGCGCGGCCGGGGTGGCCCTGGTGGCCTGCGCCGTGCTGCCGCTGCGGGCCGCGGTCCGGCACCGCAGGCCGCAGCCGCGCGGCGGGCGCGAGGACCTGGTGCGGGCCCGGCCCGGCAGGCGGCGCACGGTCGCCGAGCTGACGGTGCTGGCGCTGGCCGCCGGGTCGGTCGCGGCCCTGCGGCAGCGCGGCGCCGCCGACGGGGGCGACCTGCTGGTGACGGCCGCCCCGGTGCTGGTCGGCCTGATCGCCGCCCTGGTCCTCGTACGGCTCTACCCGCTGCCGCTGCGCTGGCTGGCCCGGCCGGCCGGGCGGCTGCGCGGCGCCGTGGCCTTCCTGTCGCTGGCGCGGGCCGGCCGGTCGGCGGCCACCGGCGCCCTGCCGGTCCTGGCCCTGCTGATCGCCCTGACCACCGCGGCCTTCGGCGGCTCGGTGCTGGCGGGGATCTCGGAGACCCGGGACCGGGCGGCCCTGCTGACCACGGGCGCCGACGCCCTGGTCGCCTCGGCAGGCGAGGGCGTCCCGCTGCCGGCCGGCACGGACCGGGCGGTACGGGGGGTGCCGGGGGTGCGGGACGTGGCGGCGGTCCGGGTGGAGCGCACCGCCCGCCTGTACAGCGGCGGGGTCACGCAGGCGCAGCCGCTGACCGTGGTCGCGGTGGAACCGCAGGCGTACGCGCGGCTGTCGGGGCGGCTCGGCATCGGCGCCTTCTCGGCCGGGGAGCTGGGCGGCGCCGGCCGGGTGCTGGACGCGGTCGCCTCCCCCGACGTGGCCCACCGGCTCGGCCGCGGGCCCCAGGTGCTGAACACCCGGGGCGGGGACGTCACCGTACGGATCACGGCGGTGGTGGAGCACACGCCCGCCGCGCCCCGCTCCGGGTTCCTGCTGCTGGACGCGTCCCGGCTGAGGCCGCAGCCGCCGACGGCCCTGCTGGTGTCGGGTTCCGGGCTGTCCGCGGCGGCGCTGCGCGCGGCGGCGGGCGAGCACGGCGGGGACCTCGCGGTCCGGGTCCGCAGCGAGGCCCGGGCTCAGCTCACCGACTCCCCGCTCCAGCAGGGGGCGGCGCGGATCTACTCGGCCGCGACGGCCGCGGGGACCGGCTTCGGGGTGATCGCGCTGGTCCTGGCCCTGCTGCAGTCCTCCCGGGAGCGGACCGCCCTGCTGGCCCGGCTGCGGACGATGGGCCTGACCACCGCTCAGGGCCGCAGGCTGCTGGGCCTGGAGGCCCTGCCGCAGGCGCTGCTGGCGTCCGGCGGCGGGCTGCTGGTCGGCTGGGCGACGGTCGCCCTGCTCGCCCCGGGCATCGACCTGCCCCGCCTCGCCCTGGCCGCCGCGCCGGACCTGGTCGCGGTGGACGGGCCGGGGCTGACGGCCGATGCCTGGTCGCTGGTGCTGCCCGCGGGGGCCGTCGTGGTGCTGGCGGGTGCGGTGGCGGCCGGACAGGCCTGGTGGGCGGGACGCCGCGGATCGATCACGGAACTCAGAGCAGGAGACGGACGATGACGGACACCACGGCGGCCGTGCAGCCGAGCCTCGGTGAGCTGGAGCGGCGGGCCGCGGCCCACCGGGACCGGCCCTCGTACGGCCACGACGCGCTGATCGCGTGCGACCGGCTGGTGCGGATCTTCACCACCGACGGGGTGGAGGTGCAGGCCCTCCAGGGTCTGGACCTGCTGGTGCAGGAGGGCGAGCTGATGGCCCTGGTCGGGGCCTCCGGCAGCGGCAAGTCCACGCTGATGAACATCCTCGCCGGTCTGGACGTGCCGACGGCGGGTGCGGCGAAGGTGGCCGGGCGGGACCTGCTGGCGATGGACGCCCGGGCGCGGCTGGCCTACCGGCGCGAGGTGGTCGGCTTCGTCTGGCAGCAGACGGCCCGCAACCTGCTGCCCTACCTGACGGCGGCCCAGAACGTGGCGCTGCCGATGCAGCTGCGCGGCCGCGGGCGGGCCCGGAAGGCGCAGATGGCGGCGCGGGCGCAGGACCTGCTGGGGATGCTCGGCATCGCCGAGTGCGCCGACCGCCGTCCGGTGCAGTTGTCCGGCGGGCAGCAGCAGCGGGTGGCGATCGCCGTGGCCCTGGCCAACTCCCCGTCCGTGCTGCTGGCCGACGAGCCGACGGGCGAGCTGGACTCGGCGACCGGGGAGCAGGTCTTCGCGGCCTTCCGCCGGGCCAACGAGGAGCTCGGCACGACCATCGTGATCGTGACGCACGACCAGGCCGTGGCCGAGGAGGTCCGCCGGACGGTGGCCATCCGCGACGGCCGTACCTCCTCCGAGGTGCTGCGGCGTACGGAGGTGGACGCCGAGGGCCAGGAGGCCCTGGTGGCACGGGAGTACGCGATGCTCGACCGCGCGGGCCGGCTCCAGCTGCCCGCGGAGTACACCGCGGCGCTGCGGATGGAGCACCGGGTGATGCTGGAGCTGGAGCAGGACCACATCGGGGTGTGGCCGGACGCGGCGGGGCCGGCGGCCGCGGACGCGTGACGGGTGGCCGGGGCGCCCGGCCGGCGCCCCGACCCCGCGCATCCGGTCAGCCGGGGAGGGGCGCGCCCTCCGGGTCCAGGCCGGCCGGTGCGCGGAACATGGACGGGTCGGGGTAGGTGGCCTTCTCGGCGCGCAGGACCTCCTCGATCTCCCCGGTGAAGTCCGGGTCGAAGAAGCCCGTGGCGAGGAGCAGGTGCAGGGCCACCACGGTCGGGTCGAGCAGGGGGCGGGCCATGCGGGCGCCGCCGCCGGACATGCCGATGAACCCGGTGCGCGCCAGTGCGAGCCCGCGCTCGGCGCGGTCGGTGAACCCGGCGGTGGCGTAGCCGGCGACCAGCGCCAGTTCGGCGAGGAACTTGCGGGTGCCGCGGGCCATCTCCTCCGCGCCCTGGAGGGTCTGGACGGCTCCGCCGGCCACCTTGTAGTCGTCGCCGTTGCGCTGGAGGCCGCGCCCCTCGTACACGGCGAGCGACTCCTCGAAGAGCCGGCCCGCCTCGTCGACCGCCTTCATCGCGGCCACGAGCTCTCCGATGTTCAGGTCCTGCGTCACGCTGCCTCCCGGTCCGATCCGTGCAGGACAGACCGTAGGAGGCGGGCCCTCCGCAGGGGAACACCCTTGCACGGCCGGATGCGGGGCGCCCCTGTGTGGGGGGCGCCCCGCGGATCCCGGCGGCCGGGCGCCGGACGGGCGCCGGACGGGCGTCGGACGGGCGTCGGACGGGAGTGGGGCGGGCGTCGGACGGGAGTGGGGCGGGAGTGGGACGGGTGTCAGCCGCGGGCGGCGAACGCCTTGGTGAAGGCGAACGGGGCCTGGAGCACGGAGGAGCAGGTCGGGTCGGCCTGGTTCTTCGCCCCGCCCGGGCACTGCCGGTCCCGGGCGCCGGACCACATGGAGAGCCAGGCGAGGCCCTTGGTGCGGGCGAAGGCGGCGAGTTGTCCGGCGTCCTCGACGGTGAACACCTCGCTCGCCACGTCGTTGACTCCGATCATCGGGGTGACGGCGACCTTCTTCCACGCGGCGGCGTCCGAGAGCCCGAGCACCCCCTTGACCTGGGCCTGGGTCGCGGTCGCGGCCTGGACGGCGTAGCCGCCCATGTCCCCGCTGTACGCCGGACCGTAGTCCATCGCCATGATGTTGACGGCGGAGACCGCCACCCCGTTGCGCTTGGCGTCGGCGAGGAGGTCGATGCCCGGCTGGGTGAGGCCCTCGGGCATCACGGGGAGGGTGAAGGAGACGTCGAGACCGGGGTGCTCCTTCTGCAGGAGGGCGATGGCCTGCGCCCGGCGGGTGTTGGCGGCGGTGTCGGGGAGCGCCGCGCCCTCGATGTCGAAATCGGCCTTCGTGAGCCCGTACGCGTCCACGACCTTGCCGTAGGCGGCCGCGAGTTCGGCCGCCGACCGGCAGACGAGCCCGAGCTCGGAGCCGGCCGCCCCGCCGAAGGAGACCCGGACGTCCCCGCCCTTGGCGCGCAGCGCGCCGATCTGCGAGGCCACCCGGTCGGAGCCGAGGTCGCTCACCCCGCCCCACCGGGGGGTGCAGCCGCCGCCGGAGGTGACGAAGGCGAGGGTGTACTCCTTGACGCCGGTCTGCGCGGCGGCACCGAGGAGGTCGAACGCCGGGTAGAGCGAGGTGTCCACGTACGGGGCGAAGGCGGTGCCCCCGCCGGGCGGCCGGGTGGGGGTGGCGGTGGGCTCGGGGGTGGGCTTGCCGGTGGCGGTCGGCTTGGCCGTGGGGGTGGGCTTCGCGGTGGGCCTGACGGTGGGGGTGGCGGTCGGCCGGACCGTCGGCTTGGTGGTGGGGCGGCCGCCGGGCTCGGGGGTGCTGCCGGATCCGGCGGAGCACTTCTCCTTGTTGATGAGGCAGCCGGTGGGGTTGCCCGGGGAGCGGTCGGCGGAGGTGACGAACCCGACGGTGAGCGAGGCGCCGGGGGCTATGCCCTGCCGGTCCCACTGCGGGGGCCGGACGGTCACGTGGCGGCCCTGCACGGTGCGTTCGCCGTTCCAGAGGGAGGCGAGCGAGGTGCCTGCGGGCAGGTCGAACTCCAGGGTCCAGTCGGCGAGCGGCTCGGTGCCGCGGTTGGTGATGACGTACTGGCCGGTGTAGCCGGAGTTCCAGCTGCTCGCCCGGGTGAACACGGCGCCGACGGAGGCGGCCTGTGCGGTGCCGGTGAGGGCGACTGCGACGCCGCCGACGGCCGCCGCGAGCGCGACGGCCCCGGCCGCCTTCGCCTTGCCGCCTGCCCTGCGGCGGTGTGTGTTGCTGCCCATGGTGTGCCTGCCTCTGCGGTGCGGGGGTGGAGGACCGGGCAGCACGCTAGCGAGCACAAACCGGACATCCGTCCGCTTCGCCCCACGCCCCGGAGATCTTGAGCCCGCCTTAAGGAAGCCATCGGAGCGGGTTAAGCCCGAGCGTTCCCGCCCCGCCCGCGGGGACGGCCCGCCCGACCGTGAACGCGCAGGGCGGCAAGCCCGGTTCGGCGTCCTCCGGCTCCCGGCCCGGGCCCGGCACCGGAAGGCCGGCGCGGGCGGCGGCGCCCTCCCGAACGGGCGCGGGAACAGGCGCGGGCGCGGCCGCGGGTCCGGCCGCACGGGGACCGTCGCCCGTGCGGCCGGGAGCGGCCCCGATCTCGGGAACGGCCCCCGGCCCGCCGGGAGATGCCATCGCAGCGGCCGGAGCGGCCGCGGTGCCGTGCCGTGCGGAGCCGGGCACGGCAAAAGCAGCGGCGCCCGCCCCGGGAACGGCCCTCCAACTCCCCGGAGGCGGCGCCTCAGCAGCTGCGACCGGAACAGCCGCGGCGCCCAACCGGTCCGCGGCGTTCCCGTCGGCCGAGGTCGGGCGGGCACGTGCGGCAGCGGCGTCCCCGCGCTCCGGGACGGGCGCGGCCGGGGCGCGTACGGTCGCGGCCCGCCGGAGTGCGGGCGGGGGCGGCGGGGGCGGCGTGCCGGGGCGTGCGGGTGCGGTGCGGGCGCCGACGCCCCCGGCGGGGGTCAGGGCCGCCTCGGGTCGGGGCAGGGGTGGCCGGGCCGGGGGGCGGTGGCGGGTGAGGGCGCGGTCGTTGCCGCTGATGCCGGCCGCCAGGGCGGTGCCGTCGGGGAGGGCGGCCACGGCGCGGGCCTCCTCGTAGCGACCGGGGACGAGGCGGGGGGCGAGGCGGCCGCCGGGCCCGAAGGAGGGGTCCGGCCTGCCGTCGGGCAGGTGGCGGGAGACGGTGAAGCCGGCGGCCGTCCGGCCCGCGGTGAGGATGCGCCCGCCGGGCCCGACCGCCACGTCGTAGGCCCGGGCGAAGGGCGGCGGTACGGCTCCCCCGCCGGCGGCGCCGGGACCGCTCCCGAAGGCCGGGTCGAGGGTGCCGTCGGGGCGGAAGCGGAGCAGGGCCGCGGAGGGTCCGGCGTACCCCGCGGCGACCAGGTGTCCGTCGGGCTGCAAGGCCGCCCCGCGGAGCCCGTCCTCGGCACCCGAGTCGGCGGTGACCCGGCCGCCGGACCCGAAGGCGGGATCGAGGGTGCCGTCGGGCCGGTAGCCGGCGAGTGCGAAGTCGGCCGCGAACTCCGGTGCGGCGAAGCCGGACTGGCCCACGGCAAGGATCCCGCCGTCCGGGCGGAGCACCAGGTCGTAGGCGCTCGCCCCGCCGCGCGGGAAGGAGGTGACCACCCGGCCGCCGCGGCCGAACTCCGGGTCCGGCGTGCCGTCCGGCCGCAGCCGGAGCAGCGCGAAGCCATGGCCGGCCCGGCCCGCCACCACGATCCGGCCGTCCGGCTGCACCGCCACCGCGTGCGCCTCGGCGGTGCCCGCCCCTGCGAAGGCGGCGAGCACCCGGCCGGCGGTGCCGAAGCCCGGGTCGGGACGGCCGTCGGGCAGCAGCCGGGCCACCGCGAACCGGCAGCAGCCGCGGCCCGGCCCGGAGCTGCGGCCCACCACGAGGATCCGGCCGTCGGGCTGTACGGCCGCGCCGTCGGCCACGTCGTCCCCGCCGAGGTCGGCGAGGGCCACCCCGGCCTTCCCGAAGGCGGGGTCCGGGGTGCCGTCGGGCCGGTGCCGGACCAGCGCGAAGTCCCCGGCTCCGCCCGCGGCCCAGCGGGTCCCCGCGGTGAGGATCCGCCCGTCGGGCTGCACCACCAGGTCCTGTACGTCCTCGGTCGCCGCCAGGTCGGTGAGGACCCGCCCCGCGCGGCCGAAGCCGGGTTCCGGCGCCGTCCGGGGGTCCGGGGCGGCGGGCGCGGCCCGGGCCCCGCCCGGCTGGATGAGGGCGAAGGCGAGGAGGAGCACTGCGGCGCACCGGCGGCCCGGCCGGGCCGGTGGGACTGCGGACATGTGGACCCCTCGGGAGCTGCGGGCGGAGACTGCCCACACCCTTCGGCTCGCGCGGCCGCGTTCCGTAGCGGATGCGGCCCGACTTCCCTCCTGGGTACGGGAGTTCCACCCGGCCGAGTGAGCGCGGACGGGTGCGGAGCGTGCCCGTGTTGACCGCGCCGGCGCGTGCGGGGCCGGGCCGCTGCTCCGTACGAGTCCTCTTCGGTGCCCCGTTCGGCCGCACCGGCCGAGTTCATGATCATCCTTTCGGTCCGGTACCGGTCTGATGCTGCCGGAGGCCTTGGCAGATGCGGGAGGGCAACGTGACGAGGACGCGGGTACGACGGGCCGGGGTGTGGAGCGCGGCGGCCGCGGTGACGGGGGCCATGCTGGTCGTCGCCGCGGCGCCGGGCCGGGCGCCCGAGGGCGGCAACTCGCTGGAGGAGCAGGAGAACCGGCGGCTGCATGCCCCCGTGGCCCTGCTGGTCGGACGGGTCCTGGCAGCCGGACCCGAGGCGGCCGCGCACCGCCCGGACGGCATCGGCCGGGACGGCACCGGACCGGACGGGACCGGACCGGACGAGGACGGGGCGGAGGAAGGCGCGGAGGACGGCGGACAGGAGGGCGGGGGCGCGGCGGCCGCCGCCGCGCCCTGCGCCGTGGGGGCCTTCCGGTCGGCGGTGTGCCCGGGCTGGCAGCAGCAGACGGTGCTCGCCACGGTCGGCGGCGCGGGCCGGCTGCTGCCCGAGTCCCTGCCCGGCGGGGCCCCGCGGACCCTGCTCGGCGCCGGGCTGCCGACCTCCGCGGCGGGCCCGTTCGAGATCGCCCTCGCCAGGGCCGGGCTGCTCGGCGAGGTGACGGTGCGGGACGGCCACGGGCGCCATCTGGGCGGCGCGTTGAGCCCCGACGGCCGCCGCTGGCTCGCGACCGACCCGCTGCGGGCGGGCGAGAGGTACACGGTGCACGTCGGCGCCGAGAATCCGGCCGGCACCCTGGTCGGTGCCACGATGGCCTTCGCCACGGCTCCCGCCGCCGACTCGGACCGGCTCACCGTCTCCTTCGGCCCCCGGCCGGGCACGTACGGGGCCGGGCAGATCGTGACGGCCGACCTCAGCCATCCCGTGCCCGCCTCCGACCGCGACGCGCGGGCCCGGGTGGAGCGGGCGCTGCGGGTGACCTCGGAGCCCCGGGTCGAGGGGGCCTGGCACTGGGTGGACGCCCAGACCCTGCACTACCGGCCCCGCACGTACTGGCCCGCGCACACCGTGATCCGGGTGCACAGCGGCCTGGACGGGGTGGAGTTCGGCCACGGACGGCACGGGGGTCCTTCCGAGCCGCTGCGGCTGACGATCGCCGACCGGGTGGAGGCGGTCACGGACGCGGCCGCCCACCGGATGACCGTCCGCCGCAACGGCCGCCTGCTGCGCACCATTCTGGTCACCACCGGGAAGGCCGGCTTCCGCACCCGAACCGGCGTCAAGGTGGTGCTCCGCAAGGAGCCGAAGGTGCGGATGCGGGGGGACACGGTCGGCATCAAGAAGGGCACCCGGGAGTTCTACGACCTGAAGGTGCTGTGGGCCACCCGGGTGACGTGGAGCGGTGAGTACGTCCATGCGGCCCCCTGGTCGGTCGAGGCGCAGGGCGAGGAGAACGTCAGCCACGGCTGCACCGGCATGAGCACGGAGGACGCCGAGTGGTTCTTCCGCACGGTGCGCGTGGGGGACGTGGTCGAGGTGGTGAACAGCGGCGGGGAGCCGATGGCTCCCTTCGGGAACGGCTACGGCGACTGGAACGTGCCCTGGTCGGCCTGGCTGGCCGGCAGCGCCCTCGCCGAGGACCCGGGCTCCTCGGTGTCCGCGCAGGTCACCACGGGTGCGGCGGCCCCGGCCCAGCCCGCCGCGGTCCGGCTGCGGCCCACGACGTGAGCCGGTGCCCCGCCCTCTACCGGGTCAATGCAGGCTCTCGCGGGGCCCCCGCGGTTTCATCGTCGCTGTCCGAACCAGCCCCCTTCACCCGGGAGTGGAACATGCGCATCCGTACCACCATCGCCGCCCTGGCCCTGGCCGCCGCCGGAGTCATCGGCGCCACCGGCTCCGCCGTCGCCGACGCGCACGCCGAGGGCATTGCGGTGGGCTCCCCCGGCGTGCTGTCGGGCAACGTCGTCCAGATTCCGGTGCACATCCCGATCAACATCTGCGGCAACTCCGTCAATCTGATCGGCGCGCTCAACCCGGCCGCGGGCAACACCTGCATCAACAGCTGACCGGCCGGCGGCCCCGCGGTGCAGGCGCCGCGGGGCCGCTCCGGTGCACCGCACCCGTACGGCGCACTCCCCGCGCGCCGCACCCGAACCCCTCAGGGAGTCCCCATGCGACCTGCGCACCTCCGCGCAGCCCTGCACGTCCTGACCACATCCATCGTCGCGGCGGGGCTGGTCTGCGCCTCCCCCGCACAAGCCGCGGACCCGGACCTGCCGGTCCACTGGTGCTACGTCAACGGTGTCGAGGCCCCGCCCGGCCGCATGGTGCAGGGCACCTCGGGCCCCGACACGATCCTGTGCGAGAACGACGTCGAGAACGCCGTGATCTGGGGCGCCGGCGGGAACGACAACATCCGGGTCAAGGGGATGATCGTCGACTCCATGGTGCTCGGCGGCGAAGGCGACGACACCATCCAGGTGAACAACCTGGCCCCCACCCACGGGAATTCCATGGTGCGCGGCGATGCCGGCAACGACACCATCATCACCGCCCTGGTGTGGGGCAGTGCCGAGCACGGGGCCGAGGTCCGCGGGGACCACGGCGACGACACGATCACGACGGGCAGCGTCCTCGGCCAGCCGGGCCAGTACCAGCGCGGCGGCGGCCAGGTCTTCGGCAACGACGGCTCGGACCGCATCACCACCGGGACGGTGGACCTCGGCGGCCGGGTGATCGGCGGCAGCGAGGACGACGTCATCGAGCCGAAGTCCGTCGGCATGGAGTCCTCGGGCATCATCCAGGGCGGTCCGGGCCGGGACAAGATCCGCGGCAAGCAGGACTCGCAGCTGGTCATCGGCCCCGGCTACGGCCAGGTGGACGGCGGTCCCGGCCAGGACGAGTGCAAGATCCAGCACGCCTCGACGGGCGAGCGGATCCGCAGCGCGGTCGCGAACTGCCCCTGACCGGGGCCGGCGCGGCAGCGGAACGTCGCCGCCCGGGTGCAGGCGCCTTCACCGGCCCGCACCCGGGCGGCCGTACGCCGTCTGGGCGCATGCTCTCCGCGCCGGCGGTCAGCCGGACCTCCGGTGGCCGTGGGCCTGCCAGGACTGGGCCGGATGGGCCGGACCCGGCCGGCTGCGGGTCCAGGTAGGCCGGTGCGGCGCAGGCGCAGGCCGCGCACGGAGCGCGTGCCTGTGCCTGGCCAGGGCGAGCAGGGCGGCGGTGAGCGCCGCCAGTTCTATGTGGTCGGGGTCGCCCCCCGCGACCCGTATCTCGTGGCGGCCGCTCACCAGGTCACCGGCAGGGTCCGGGGCCCGCGGATCAGTGCGCCGGTCTGCCAGGCGAGGCTTTCGGCGGGCACGGCGAGGGCCAGCTTCGGGTACCGGTCGAGGAGGGTTTCGAGGATGATCTCGGACTCCATCCGGGCGAGCATCGAACCCACGCAGTGGTGCGGGCCGTTGCCGAAGGACATGTGGGCGATGGGGCCGCGGTCGAAGTCGATGGTGTCGGGGTCGCGGAACATCGCGGGGTCCCGGTTGGCCGCCAGGTACGAGGCGTAGACCGCTTCCCCCCTGCGGATCAGCACCCCGCCCATTTCCACGTCCTCCGTGGCCACCCGGGGCAGGCCCACCCCGCTGCGGTGCGGGATGAACCGGAGCAGTTCGTCGACGGCCTGCGGGATCATGCCGGGCTCGGCACGCAGCCGTTCGAGTTGCTCCGGGTGGGTGAGAAGCGCGAACACCATGTTGGCGCTGTTGTTGCGGACGGCGTGGGCCCCGCTCACGAGGATGGCGGTGGCCAGCGAGACGGCCTCGTCCTCGGTGATCTCACCGGCCAGGGTGGCGGAGGCGAGCACGCCGCCGAGGTCGTCCTGCGGTGCCTCGCGGCGCAGGGCCAGCAGGTCCACCACGCACTCGCGGACCGTCTGCTTGGCCCCGGCACTGCGGGAGGGCGCGGCCCCGGGGGCCATGATCATGTCGGCCCAGGAGGTCATGTTGCGCCGCATCTCCTCGGGCACGCCGAGCAGGTCGCTCACCACGGCCAGCGGGAACGGTCCGTGCAGGTGCTCCACCAGGTCGGCCGGTGCGCCGTGCCGCTCCATCCCGTCGAGGAGTTCGTCGCAGGTCTGCTGGGCGGTGGGGCGCAGCCGCAGCATGCTCTTGCCGGTGAAGGCCCGGGCCACCACGCGCCGCATCACGTTGAGCCGGGGCGGGTCGGCGTAGTTGAGCGAGGCCTTCAGCGAGGCGATCGCGTGCGGGGAGGAGCTGGTGACGGTGCGCTCGACGAGTTCCTCGCGGCTGAACCGGGGGTCGGTCGTCACCTGTTTGACGTGCTCGTAGCGGCTCATCAGCCAGGCCGAGTCCTGGCCGTACGGGAGCTTGATGCGGGCGGCGCTGGTCTCGCCGAGCCGGTCCTGCAGGAACGGGTCGAAGTCCAGGGCTTCCAGGTCGTCCAGGCTCCAGAAGTGGACGCCGCCGTCCGCCTCGGGACAGCCGGCCGGCTGCGCCGTGGGCTGCTGCCTGACCGCCGTCTCGGGGTCTGACGTCATGGGGTCTCCCGGTTCTCTCGTCACGCACCGTGGTGCACCACCGCAGGGCGCGGTGGAGGAATCCATTCCCTTTTGCCAGTCGACTGGCCCGGAGCCGCCCTCGGATCACCGGAATGGCGCAGGTCCCGGCGGAACTCCTCAGCGCGCGCAAACCCCGGCTGTCCGTGAGGCTTTTGCAGAACGCGAAAGGAGACCCCACGCGATGGCTACTCTGTGCAAACCAACGGTGTCCGTGCCCGAGCACGTGATCACCATGGAGCAGACGCTTGATCTCGCCCGCTCCGTTCACGCGGACCACCCGCAGCTCGACCTCGCGCTGCGGCTCATCCGGAACACCGGAGTCGAGAAGCGGCACATCGTGCAGCCCATCGAGGAGACGCTCAAACACCCCGGCTTCGAGTACCGCAACACCGTCTACGAGGCCGAGGCCAAGGCCCGCGTCCCGGCCGTGGTGCAGGAGGCCCTGGAGAACGCAGGCCTCCGGGCGTCCGACATCGACGCGATCGTCTACGTCTCCTGCACGGGCTTCATGATGCCCTCGCTGACGGCGTGGCTGATCAACCGGATGGGGTTCCGGACGGACTGCCGGCAGCTGCCGATCGCGCAGCTGGGGTGTGCCGCGGGCGGCGCCGCCATCAACCGGGCGCACGACTTCTGCACCGCCTACCCGGGGGCCAACGCCCTCATCGTGGCCTGCGAGTTCTGCTCGCTGTGCTACCAGCCGGGCGACCTCGAAGTGGGCAACCTGCTGTCCAACGGCCTCTTCGGCGACGGTCTGGCGGCCGCCGTCGTGCGCGGCCGCGGCGGCACCGGCATCGAGCTCCAGCGCAACGGTTCCTACCTGGTGCCGGACACCGAGGACTGGATCGCGTACGACGTCCGCTCCACCGGGTTCCACTTCAAGCTGGACCGGCGGGTGCCGGGCACCATGGAGCCGCTGGCTCCGGCCCTGCAGCAACTCGCCCACCAGCACGGCTGGGACGCGGCAGATCTGGACTTCTACATCGTCCACGCGGGTGGTCCGAGGATCCTGGACGACCTGAGCAAGTTCCTCGGGGTGCCTTCCGAGGCCTTCCGCTTCAGCCGGGCCACCCTGACGGAGTACGGCAACATCGCGAGTGCGGTGGTGCTGGACGCGCTGCGCCGGCTCTTCGACGCGGGCGGTGCGGAGGACACGGCCCGGGGGCTCCTGGCCGGGTTCGGGCCGGGCATCACGGCGGAGATCTCCCTGGGCTGCTGGACCTCGGAGGAGGACCAGGAGCTGGCGGAGCTCACCGAGGCGATGGAGCGGGAGTCGCTGCATGTCGACTGAGACGGCGGGCGCCGGCACCGGCACGGGCACCTCCGGTGCCGGTGCCGACCGCGCCCTGCAGCAGCCCCCGGTGCGCGACTGGCCGGCCCTGGACCTCACGGGTGTGGACTTCGACCCGGTGCTCGCCCGGCTGATGCGCGAGGGGCCGGTGACCCGGATCCGGCTGCCGAACGGGGACGGCTGGGCCTGGCTGGTGTCCCGCTACGAGGACGTCCGCATGGTGACGAACGACCGCCGGTTCAGCCGGAAGGCCGTCGTCTCGCACAACGTCACCCGGCTGGCCCCGCACTTCATCCCGGTGGACGGGGCGGTCGGGTTCGAGGACCCGCCGGACCACACCCGGCTGCGGCGGGCGGTGGCCCCCGCCTTCACCACCCGCGGGGTGGAGCGGCTGCGCGAGCGGGCGAAGGAGATGCTGGACGAGCTGGTCGACGGGATGCTGCGCGACGGCCCGCCCGCCGACCTGACCGAGCGGATGCTGGCCCCGTTCCCCCTCGCGGTGGTGTGCGAACTGATGGGCGTGCCCGCCGAGGACCGGCCCCGGATGCACGAATGGACCATGCTGATCCTTTCGTCCAGCGCCGGCGCCTCCCGCAGCGAGCAGGCGAAGGACGCGATGTCGGCGTACTTCGCCGAACTGCTGGAGCGGCGGCGCGGCAGCGGCGGCGAGGACATCGTCGGGCTGCTGGCGACCGCCGTCGGCCAGGGGGACGTCACCGCCTCGGAGGCGGTGGGCCTGGCCCTGCTCATCCAGATCGGGGGCGAGGCCGTCACCAACAACACCGGCAACATGGCGTACATCCTGCTGAGCCGGCCGGAGTTGGCGCAGCGCCTGCGGGAGCGCCCGGCGCTGCGGCCCACCGCCCTCGACGAGCTGCTGCGCTACATCCCGCACCGCAGTGCGGTGGGCCTGTCCCGGATCGCGATGGAGGACGTGACCGTCGCCGGGCACCGGATCAGGGCGGGCGAGGCGGTGTACGTCTCGTACCTGGCGGCGAACCGGGACCCGGAGGTCTTCCCCGACCCGGAGGAGATCGTCCTCGACCGCAGCCCCAACCCGCACGTCGCCTTCGGCTACGGGCCCCACTACTGCCTCGGCGGACTGCTCGCCCGGCTGGAGTCGGAGCTGATGGTGGACGCGCTGCTGGACCGCTTCCCCGGACTGCGGCTCGCGGTGCCGGAGCCGGAACTGCGGTGGCGGCCGGGGGCGCTGATCCGGGGCCCCGAGGGATTGCCGGTGACCTGGTGACCGTCTTCGCGCACTCCCCGGACGGCCTGCTGGTGCCCGCCGGGCACGGGCGGACGCTGGTCACCCCGGCCCACGAGGTCACCTTCAAGGTGACCGGCGAGCACTCCCGGGTGGCCTCCAGCTTCGAGGTCGTGGTGCCTCCCGGTTTCGACGTGGGCGCCCATGTGCACGCCCACAGCGAGGAGTTGTTCTACGTGCTCGAAGGGGAGCTGGAGGTGCTGGCCTTCGAGCCGCGCATCCGGACCAGCGAGGACTGGCGGAACTGGAAGTCCGCCACCGGGCGGCGGCCGGTGCACGCCGGGCCGGGCACGGTGATCGTGGTGCCGCCCGGCTGCCCGCACGCCTTCGCCAACCGGTCCCGGGAGCCGGCCCGGATGTTCTTCCAGTCCTCGCCGCCGCCGGACCACGAGCGCTACTTCGAGGAGCTGTTCGCGATCCTGTCCGGGCCGGGGCCGGTGGACGAGGAGGCCATCGCGGGCCTGCGGACCCGCTACGACATCGAGCAGCTCACCCCCCTGCGGCACGGCTGACCCCGGTCCCGCCCGGGCCGTACCGCTCCCCCGCCCCCGTCCGGCTCCGGCCGGCCGGGGGCTTGACCTTGCCCTCCGGGGCAAGGTCTAGCGTGAGCCGCAGCGGAGGCGGCGCCGACGGGGGGCCGCGCGGACGGCGGGGGCGGCATGAGGATCGGCGAGGCGGCGCGGCGGGCGGGGGCGACCGCGAAGGCGGTGCGCTACTACGAGTCCCTCGGGCTCATCTCCCCCGGCCGGCTGCCCAACGGCTACCGGGAGTACGGGGACCACGAGGTGCGCCTGGTACGGGAGATCAGGGCGCTCGGCGCGATGGGTATCCCGGTGGAGCGGACCCGCCCGTTCCTGGACTGCCTGGACGGCGGGAGCGAGCACGGCGACGACTGCCCGGCCTCGCTGGCCGGTTACCGGGCGGCGATCGAGGACCTGGACGCGCGCATCGAGGCGCTGACCGCCCGCCGATCGGCGCTGGCCGGACGGCTGCACTCGGCGGCGTACCGCAACAGCACGGCACGGCCCGGTCGGGAGGACCCGTACCGGCTGCCGGCCGGGCTGCCCGTGCCGGAGGACGACGGAGCCGCGGCGCACCTGCCGGGACTGGCCGCGCCGCCGCTCGCCCTGTCCGCCACGTCGGGCGGGACGGTACGGCTGGACCGGCTGGGCCCCGGCCGCACCGTCCTGTACGTCTACCCGCTGACCGGGCGCCCGGAGGCCGACCTGCCGGCCGGCTGGGAGGAGATCCCCGGGGCGCGCGGCTGCACCGCGCAGGCCTGCGGCTTCCGGGACCACCACCGGGAGCTGCTGGCGGCGGGGGCCCGGGTCTACGGGCTGTCCGGCCAGGACACCCCGTACCAGGCGGAGGTGGTGGAGCGGCTGGGACTGCCGTACCCGCTGCTGTCCGATCCGGACCTCGCCCTGGCGCGGGCGCTGGACCTGCCCACCTTCGAGTTCGAGGGCCGGACCCTCTTCAGGCGGCTGACGCTCGTCGTGCGGGACGGGAGGATCGAGCACGTCTTCCACCCGGTCTTCCCGCCCGACGAGCACGCCGGCCAGGTCCTCGCCTGGCTCTCCGGTCAGTAGGCGCCGAAGACGTTGTCGATCGAACCGTAGCGGGCGGCCGCGTAGTTGCAGGCCGCGGTGATGTTGGCGACCGGGTCGTAGGAGTCGGTCGAGGTGCCGGGCACGTGGTAGGCGCGGAAGGTGGGGTCGATCACCTGGAGCAGGCCCTTGGAGGGGATGCCGGCCGCCGCGTTCGAGTCCCAGTTGTTGATGGCGAGGGGGTTGCCGGAGGACTCGCGCATGACGTTGCGGTAGATCCCCTGGTAGCTGCCCGGGATGCCGTGGCGGGCCATGATGTCCAGCGACTCGCGGATCCAGCCGTCCAGGTTGTTCGGGTAGCTCACGGCCTTCGGGGCGGCGGTGGTCCGGGCCGAGCGGTCGGCGCGGGCCGGGGCCGCGGCCCGGTCGGCGGCGCTCTTCGCCTTCGCCGCCGCCGACTTGGCCGGCTTGGCCTTGGCGGGGTTGGGGGCGCCGAGGGTGAGCTTGAGGCCGGGGTGGATGAGCGCCGGGTCCCCGCCGATGACGTTCCGGTTGTCCTGGTACAGCTTCTTCCAGCCGCCGGTCACGTGCTGCGAACGGGCGATCCCGGAAAGGGAGTCGCCGGCCTTGACGGAATAGGTGGCCGGCCCCTTGGCGGGCGCCTTCCCCGGGGCTGCCGCCGGAGCGGACTTTGCGGTGGTGATGGAATGCACGGACTGCGCCGCCGCATTCGGGGCCGCGGCGTCGGCCACGCTGGCACCGATCAGCGGAAGGGCGAGGGCTGCGCCGCCCGTGCCGGCGGCGACGAAGCCGCGGCTGAGCGGGTTGTTCTTCGGGCGGCGGTGCTTACCCTTTGCGGGCATGGCGGTGTCCTCTCCGACGCCTGCGAGGTGAGCTGTCGGGTTCGGGCTGGAGCTGCCCGGCCGCACGGCGTGTGCGGCTTCACCCCGAGCCGTCCCGTGTCCGGGCCGGCGGCCTGCCTGGTTCCCCCGCTCCTGCCGTGTCGCGCGTGGGTGGATGGATGTCCGGGCGGCGGCAGGATTCGGCGTTCCGCTCGGATTGACGGTGACGCTAAAGGAAGCAGGGCGCACAGAACAAGACGTGAATTGCACGAGGAAATGAAATTGACCGATCCACCGGAAAAGGATCATTCCGCACCGCCGGAGGGCGTCCCCAACTTCCGGGCGGCACAAGGGCCGCGGCCGGCTCCCGTGGCTTCGCACGAGGATTCCGCGTGACCCACCTCACGGGCCCCGCGCCGAATACGGCATGAGTGGATATGGAGGCATGAAGAAGCCGAATTCGGACATTGCCCCCTGTCGGCGTAGGCCGGGGTGGGCCATGCTGTGATCCGCCCGCCCGGGCGAGGGGTCCGGGGCGGCGGCGGACGAGGGGGCGCGGAGTGGGCACGGTGGACGGCACGGTGGACGGCGCGGCGGGCGGCAGGGCGGACGGCACGGACGGGGTGCGGATCGAGCGGGACGGGCCGGTCTTCACGGTGGTGCTGGACCGGCCGGGGGTGCGCAACGCGGTCGACGGACCGGCGGCGGCGGCGCTCGCGGCGGCCTTCCGCACCTTCGACGCCGACCCGGAGGCGGCCGTGGCCGTGCTGTGGGGCGAGGGCGGCACCTTCTGCGCGGGCGCCGACCTCAAGGCGATGGGCGGCGGGCGGGGCAACCGGGTGGCCGAGGACGGGGACGGCCCCATGGGCCCGACCCGGATGGAACTGGGCAAACCCGCTATTGCCGCCATTTCCGGCCATGCCGTGGCGGGCGGCCTGGAGCTGGCGCTCTGGTGCGACCTGCGGGTGGCCGAGGAGGACGCCGTCCTCGGGGTCTTCTGCCGGCGGTGGGGCGTGCCGCTGATCGACGGGGGCACCGTACGGCTGCCGCGGCTGATCGGCGAGAGCCGCGCGATGGACCTGATCCTCACCGGGCGCGCCGTGCCCGCGCCGGAGGCGTACGGGATGGGGCTGGTGAACCGCCTCGTGCCGCCGGGGCAGGCCCGGGCGGCCGCCGAGCGGCTGGCGCACGAGATCGCGGGGTTCCCTCAGCTGTGCCTGCGGCAGGACCGGCTCTCGGTGCGCGAGCAGCACGGCCTCGACGGGGCGGCGGCCCTGCGCAACGAGTACCGGCACGGCCTGGTGCCGCTGTCCGCCGGGGAGACCCGGGCGGGGGCCGCCCGCTTCGCGGCGGGGGCCGGCCGGCACGGCAGCTTCACGGACTGACCGGCCGGCCCCCGCCCGTCCTCGCCCTACGGACGGGCGAGGACGTCGCCGATGCGGTGTGCGTAGAGCACGCGGCCGCAGGGCGAGACGTCGGTCGCCGCGCAGGAGGAAGAGGCCGTGTTGGCGCGGTGCTCGGTGACGGACCACAGCAGGGCCGGGCTGCCGGTGGACTCGCCGTGTTCCACGTACAGGTCCTCCGGTCCGACGGCGGTCGGGACCTCGGCCCCGCTGACGGTCAGCGCCTTGGCCGCATCGAACCGGGCCCGGTAGAGGCTGCCGTTCGCGTGCAGGTGGCTCTGGTTCAGGTAGACGGTGCCCTGGTACTTGGCTGCGCCCTGGACGCCCTCGACGGGCAGGTGGTTCGCCCAGTCGGCGAGCTGGGTGACCCCGTTGGTCGACATGATCTCGCCGGTGTCGCCGTCGAGCTTGAACCCGCCGATGCGGCCGGTGGAGGGGAGTTCGGTGGTGGCCCGGCAGTACTCGCCCATGATCAGCTCGTCCGGGTTGGTGCTGCGGTCCACCGACAGGTACGAGGCCTTGGGGGCGCCGCGGTCCTCACAGGTGGAGAGCTTCGCCGAGTTGTACTGGGGGGCGCTGAAGGTCCAGCTCGCCACCTGCGGCATCACGTAGCGGTAGCCGAAGGAGTAGTAGACCCCGCTCTGCCGGCCGATCTTGCGGACGTCCTGGACGTTGCTGGTCAGGCCGTTCTCGGTGGCGTCGTTGGTGCTCGCGTCCTGGTCCGGGTTGAGGTCCATGATGTACCGCATGTCGAAGACCCGGATGCCGTTCATGGTGTCGGCGACGTACAGGCGGTTCCCGTACCAGACGATCCCGCCGGCGTGGATGCCGTTCTGCTGCGGGTTCTCGCTCGCGTGCACGGCGTCGTACGAGATGTTGCCGTAGCTGTTGTAGTACGGCCACACGAGCAGCACGTGGCGGTACTTGTTGGTGTCCGGGTCGAGGAAGGTGACCCGTACGCCCTTCTCGTTGCAGGAGTCGGGCTCGGCGGTGGTGCAGCCGTCGGCGTCCCCGCGGCCCGGGTTCTCGCTGTCGTACGAGCCCACGAGCACCGGGCGCTTGGTGCCCCACCGTTCGTCCTGCTGGGCGTCGGAGGCTCCGGTGACGGCCTGCGGGATCCACTCGGTGGACAGCGAGTCCGAGGAGTCGAAGCAGTACGTGCGTGCGGGGGCGAGGGGGGTGCCGCGGTCGCCGGAGCCGAAGGGGTCGGTGGCGCAGGCGGTGCCGGTGGTCGCGGTGCGGTTGGCCTGGTCGAGCAGGTTCTGCACGCCCTGCTTGTGGAGGGCGGCGTCCAGGTCGGCCACCCGGCCGCTGATGTCCCCGCCGGACTTCATGGCGAACTCGGCGCTGCCGGCCGGGGTTCCGGGGCCGCTGAAGGCGGTGGCGGCCGTGGCGGTGGCGGTGGCCGTGGTGGCCTGCGGCTGGGCGGAGCCGGCCGGTGCCGGGTCGGCGGCGGTGGCGGGGGCGGCGAGGCCCCCGCCCAGCACCAGGCCCGCGGCTGCGGCCACGGCGAGCAGGCGGGCTCGGCCGTGCGTGGGTATACGGCGTGTCAGGCGGAACCGCAAGGGTGGCCTCCGTTGCTCTGGGGAACAGAGCAACGGATCCTTGCAGAGCCGCGATCCGGAGGACAAACTTCCGCCAATGCCCGGACAGTCCGGACATGACACCTTTTCACCGGATCAGCGGGCGCCCATGACCCGGGTGAACTCCTCGGGACCCACGGAGAATCCGCGCAGGACCAGGTCCGCGTTCCAGCCCCCCGAGCCGTCCCGGGTGAACTCGGCGACCGCGGCGGCCGTCGCATCCGCGACGGCCGACAGGTCGCTCAGGGCCAGGTCCTCGGCGCCCTGGCGGACCCGGACCCCGGTGCCGGGTATGGAGCCGAAGGTCTTCGGGCCGTCCCCCTGGATGACCACGCCGACCACCACCCGCGCCAGGCTCTCGGCCATCCGGTCGAGTTCGACCGTCATGACCTCGTCGTAGCCGAAGCCCTGGCCGGTACGGCTGTCCCGGTTGAGGGTGATGGTGCCGTCGGGCGAGCGGCGGCCGAAGTGCACGAGGTGGACCGGCTCGCCGTGGGGGTCGTCCGCGCCGTAGACCGCCGCGATGATGTCGAGGTCGTGGGCCGGGGTCCCCGAGGGGCTCGGGTCCCACTTCAGCGCGACCTCCACCTTGGCCAGGCTCTTGCGGACACCGGTCATGGAACTCCCTTTCTCTGGCGGCGCGTTGCCCGACCATGCTGTCATGATCCCCGAACTGCGGTGCGATCGCCCGGATGTTCCAGGCCACCCCGGGTCCGCCGATCGGGTGGGCGGCCGGCCGGCCCGGCCCGGGCTGCCGGAACCCGCCGCTGGGCGGTGGCACTAGTGGGGCCATGAGGATCGGGCGGCGCGCACTGCTGCGCGGGGCGGCGGGACTGGCCGCCCTCGGGACGGGAACCACGAGACGGCCGGGCGGGCCGCGGCAGGGGCGGGACGCGGACTTCACCGCCCTGGCCGCCGGGCTCGACGGCCCGCTGGTACGGCCCGGCGAGCCCGGCTATCCGGAGGCCCGCGGCCTCTACCAGCCGCGGTACGACTCCGTCGCGCCGGCAGCGGTCGCCTACCCCGCCCACGACCTGGACGTTGCCGCGTGCATCGACTTCGCCCGCCGGACCGGGACCCCGGTCGTCCCGCGCGCCGGCGGCCACTCGTACGCGGGCTGGTCCACCGGCCCGGGCCTGGTCGTCGACGTGTCGGCGCTGGGGCGGCTGGTCACCGGCACCGGCAGCGCCCGGGTCGGCGCCGGAACGCGCCTGGGCGACCTGCACGCCGGGCTCGCCGCCCACGGCGCGGCCCTGCCCGCCGGGCTGTGCCCGACCGTGGGGATCGCGGGCCTCGCCCTCGGCGGCGGACTCGGGGTGACCAGCCGGGCCTACGGCACCACGAGCGACCACCTCACCGGCGCCCGGGTGGTCACCGCCGACGGGCGGGTGCGCGAGGTGGACGCCCGGCAGGACCCCGGCCTGTTCTGGGCCCTGCGCGGCGGGGGCGGCGGGAACTTCGGGATCGTGACCGAGTTCCGCTTCCGCACCCGCCCGGCCCTGGACTGCGCCTTCGCCGAGCTCCACTGGGCCTGGCGGGACGCGGGCGCGCTGCTGCGGGGCTGGCAGCGCTGGCAGGCCGGGCTGCCCGACGCGTTCTGGAGCCAGGCCGAGTTCGCGCTCGACGGCGGGCCGCCGCCGGGACCGGTGGTGCGGGTGGTGTGCCTGGACGGACGGCGGGACCTGGAGAACCGGCTGACGGCCCTCGCGGACCTGGCCGGGGCCGCACCCCGGGACGGCCATGTCGTGGTGCGCAGCCACGGCGACACGATGCGGGCCATGTCGGGCTGCCTCGACCTGTCCCCCGCGCAGTGCCGGCTGCCCGGGACCCTGCCGGGCCGCGGTCCGCAGGGCCTCCTCGGGCGGCAGGACTACGCGGCGCGCTCCGACTTCTGGCCGGCCGGCGGGATGCCCGGCCCGGCGGTCGACGCGGTGCTGGCGGCGGTGGCCCGGTACGCCGGTGCGGCCGCGCCGGGCGGAGCGGGGGTGGTGCAGTTCGACGGGGTGTGCGGGGGTGCCGTGAACCGGGTCGCGGCGGCGGACACCGCGTTCGTGCACCGCGGCAGCGCCTTCCTGGCGCAGTACCTGGCGTACTGGCCGGCCGGCGCATCCCGGGCCGACGCGGACCGGCAGCAGGCCTGGCTGGACGGGCTCTGGTCGGACCTGCGGCCCTGGACGGACGGGTCGGCGTACCAGAACTACGCCGACCCCCGGCTGACGGCCTGGTCCCGGGCGTACCACGGGGCCAACCTGGCCCGGCTGCGCGAGGTCAAGGCCGCCTACGACCCCGGGGAGCTGTTCCGCTTCCCGCAGGGGGTGCGGCCGGTCAGCCGCGCGGAACGGCGGGGCGCGGGTAGGTACGGGACTGCTTGACGCTGCCGAAGGCGAAGCTCGACTCGATCGAGGCGATGCCGGGGATGGCGTGGATCCGGGTCCGGACCAGGGCCTCGTACGCCTCCAGGCTCTCGATCACGATGCGCATCAGGTAGTCGCTGCTCCCGGCCATGAGGTAGCAGTCCTGGATGTGCTCGATGAGGCCGACGTGCTCCTCGAAGAGCCGCACCGCCTCCCCGGTGTGGCGCTCCAGCCGGACCCGGACGAACACGGTGATCGGCAGCCCGAAGGCGGACTGGTCGACCATCGCGGTGTACCCGCGGATCAGGCCGGCCTCCTCCAGCCGGCGGACCCGCCGCAGGCAGGGGGACGGGGAGAGCTGGACCCGGTCGGCGAGGTCCTGGTTGGAGAGCCGGCCGTCGGCCTGGAGCTCCCGGATGATGTGCAGATCCACTGCGTCCATGGCCTTCACGTCACGCTTCCCGTTCCGGGCTCCCGCCCCGGCACCTGTCCGGTTTCTGCCGGACCGTGCCACCACTCTCACGATTATTGGCAGATTCTGCCCCTACGGTAGGCCTGAGGGGCAGAACTAGCAATCGTGTGCCTCCGGAAAGGACCTAGCGTTGCCCTGTGGGCAGAAAGCCCGGCACGCACTCGGGAGGATGGGGCCCGTTGGTCACGATCGACACCAGGGACACGCGGGCACCCGCGGCCCGGCGGGCGGCCCGCGGGATGTCCCCGCAGGCGGTGGGCATGGCGGCGCTGCTGCTGACCGTCACCATCTGGGCAGCCTTCGCCCTCAGCGCCCGCGCGCTGAGCTCCTCCACCCTCAAGCCCGCCGACGCGGCCCTGCTCCGCTACGGGCTGCCGCTGCTCGTGCTGGCCCCCGCCCTGTGGCGCCGCCGCCGGGCCATCGCCGCGGTCCGGCCGGCCGCCGCCCTCAAGGTCGCGTGCGGGGCGGGCGTGCCCTTCTTCCTCGCCGCGATGCAGGGCGGCTCCCTCACCTCGGCCGCGTTCGTGGGCTCGCTGGTGCCGGGCATGGTGCCGCTGTTCGTGGCCGGGCTGATGGCCGCGACCGGACGCGGGCTGCCCCGGGGCACCCAGATCGCCGGGCTCGCCCTGATCGCGGCGGGGGTGCTGGCCCTGGTCTGGCGGTACGTGGTCCCCGTGAACGGGGACGTGCTGGCCGGATCCGGCCTGCTGCTCCTCGCCAGCGGACTGTGGGCGCTGTACACGGTCGGCCTGCGCGAGGTCGAGCTCGACCCGGTGGGCTCGATCGGCCTGCTGTGCCTGCCCTCTTTCGTGATCATCGCCGTGCTGGCCCTCGCCGGGGTGCTGCCCACCGGCCTGGCCCACGCCGCGGGCGGCGACATCCTGCTGTTCCTGGTCGTCCAGGGCCTCGGGGTGGGGCTGTGCGCCGGACTGCTGTACGCCTTCGCCATCCGCCGGGTCGGCGCCGAGCGCAGCTCGGTGGTCGGCAGCCTCAGCCCGGTCCTCGTCGTCCTGCTCGCCGTCCCGCTGCTCGGCGAGTCGCCGACCACCGCCGTGCTCGTCGGCGTCCCCCTCATCACCGCCGGTGTCGCGCTCGCCAACCGACGCCCCCGAACCAAGGTCCCCGCCGATGCTTGAGCTGCTCCCGCCCCCGCCCGTCGACCCGCTGTGGGACCTGGCCGCCGAGTTCGGCGCCGACCCGCGTCCCGAGCGCCTCAACCTCGTGCTGGGCGTGTACCGCGACCACACCGGCGCCACGCCCGTGATGGGCGCGGTCCGCGAGGCGGAGACCCGGCTCGCGGCCCGGGCCGAGTCCAAGGAGTACCGCGGGCTGTCCGGCAACACCGCCTTCAACCGGGCGATGCTGGCGACCGTACTCGGCTCCCCCGGGCTCACCGCCCGCGCCACGGCCGTCCAGACGGTCGCCGGCACCGGGGCGCTCCGGCTGCTCGCGGACCTCATCTGCCGCACCCGGCCCGGCACGACGGTGTGGATCAGCGACCCGGCGTACGTCAACCACCGGCCGATCATGGAGGCGGCGGGGCTGACCGTGCGCGCCTACCGCTGGCTGGACGCGGAGGGCGGCTTCGACCACGAGGGCATGCTCGGGGACCTGGCACAGGCCCGGCGGGACGACGTGGTGCTGCTCCAGGGCTGCTGCCACAACCCCTCGGGGGTGGACCCGTCCGAGGAGGCCTGGGCGGCACTGGCCGACCTGGCCGGGCAGCACGGCTGGGTGCCGCTGGTGGACCTGGCGTACCACGGGCTCGGCGACGGGCTGGAGGCCGACCTCGCGCCCACGCGGATGCTGGCGGCGCGGGTGCCCGAGATGCTCGTCGCGATCAGCTGCTCGAAGAACTTCGGCCTGTACAGCGACCGTACGGGCTGCGCGGTCGTGCTCGGCTCCTCGGCGCAGGCGCTCCAGCACGTGGAGACGGCCCTGCAGAACGCGGCGCGCACCCTCTACTCCATGCCCCCGGAGCACGGGGCGGCGGTGGTCGCCACCATCCTGGAGGACCCCGGCCTGCGCACCGCGTGGCGGGCGGAGCTGGAGGTCATGCGGGGCCGCATCACCGCGAACCGGACGGATCTGGCGGCGCACCTGTCCAGCCTGGGGCACGAGGGGGTGGCCCGGGTCCTGGCGCGCCAGAAGGGCATGTTCTCCATGCTGCCGCTGGGGGCCGGGCGGATGACGGAGCTGCGGACCCGGTGTGCCGTGTACGGCACGGACTCGGGCCGCATCAACATCGCCGGCATCCCGGCCCACCGCATCCCGTACCTGGCCCAATCCATAGCCACGGTCCTCCCGACCTGACGGGTCCGAAACACCCCGCCACCGCCTGCCCACCGCCAGAGGGGGGCGGGCACGATCCAACCCCTCAACGGGCGGCTGCCCACCAGCAGGGGCACGTTCCAGCCCCAGGGGGTACCTCCCAGCCCCCCTGGGGCTGGGGCGTTCCAGGCGCGGGTCCGGGCAGAGCCCGGTGACCCGCAACACCAGCCCCTCGGCGTGGGAGGCGCGGGCCCGGGCTTGAGGAGCGGGTCCGGGCACAGCCCGGTGACCCGGCAACCCCCAGCCCCTCCGGCGTTTGAGGAGCGGGTCCGGGCAGAGCCCGACGACCCGGCAACCCCCAGCCCCGCCGGCGATTGAGGCGCGGGTCCGGGCAGAGCCCGGTGCCCGGCGCCAGCCGGGATGCTCTTGGGGGGGTGGCCCAAACCCCACCCCCCCCCCCCCCCAGAGGGCGGGCTCTCTCCCCCCCCT
>NZ_JBVIDV010000023.1:2283-111388 GCF_055572195.1 Streptomyces sp. NPDC030809 | reverse complement strand
AAACAACCGCCACCCCCCCCCCCGTGAGGGGGGGGGGGGCTTGGGCTAGAAAACCCCCCCCTGCCCGGCGCCAGCCGGGATGCTCTTGGGGCTCCGCCCCAAACCCCGCTCCTCAAACGCCGGAGAGGCTGGACTTTGCCCCCGCCGGTGGACCGGCGCGGACCGTCGTGTCGGGGCTCCGCCCCAAACCCCGCTCCTCAAACGCCAGAGGGGCTGAATTTCCCCCGCCCGGTGGACCGGCGCGGGCCGTCGTGTCGGGGCTCCGCCCCAAACTCCGCTCCTCAAGCGCCGGAGGGGCTGGATTTCGCCGGACCGCGTCCGGAAAGCCGGGGTCCGGGGCGCAGCCCCGGTGATCTTGGGGGGTCCCCCCTCGCCGTGCGGCGACAGGCGTGTGATCGGATGTGGGCATGACGAGGACGCTGTACCTGTTCTGCTCCGCCGCCCCGCCCGTCTTCGACGTGGCCCGGGTGATCGAAGACGCGCAAGCGCGCGGCTGGGACGTGTGCCTCGGGCTGACCCCGGCGGCAGCCGGCTGGCTGGCCGAGAGCCTGGACGGGCTGGCCGCACTCACCGGCAACCCCGTCCGCTGGCACTACCGGCACCCGCTGGAGCCGAGCCCCTGGCCCGACCCGGACGCCGTACTGCTGGCGCCCGCGACCTTCAACACCGTCAACGCCTGGGCCCTCGGCCTCACCGACAAGTACGTCGTGGGCGTGGTCGCCGAGGGCATCGGCAAGGGCATCCCGACCGTCACGGTGCCGTGCGTGAACACGGCGTACGCGGCGCACCCGCAGTTCGAGCGGAGCATCGCCACCCTGCGGACCGCCGGCGTCCACGTCCTGTACGGGGAGGAGGGGTTCCACCCCGCCGAGCCGGGCAGCGGCCTCCCCGACGGCTTCCCGTGGGTGCAGGCCCTGGACGCCGTGGACGAGGCGGTCCCGGCCACCCGGTAGCGGCGCACGAGGACGGCGACGGCAGGTGAGCCGGTCGGCGAGCGGGCCGGTCGGCCAGGGCGGCCGCCACCGGCAACCGCACGGGGCGGGGCCCGGGTTCAGGCCCCCGCGTCCCGCCCCCGCGCGAGCAGCGCCGCCGCCGCGACCGTGGCGGTCACCGCGCCGGCCGCCATGAAGCCGCCGCGCGACCGCCAGGACAGCACCGACCAGCGGGACTGCGCGGACAGCAGGGAGCCGGTGCTCAGCCAGGACCCGGCCGAGATCGCGGAGAGCGCCGAGCCGATGGAGGCCGCCGACAGCACGCTGCCGACGGAGCCCACGGACAGCACCGAGCCCACCGAGCCGACGGACAGCACCGAGCCGACCGAGCCGATGGACAGGACGGAGTCCTGCGACCAGAGCGAAAGAAACGATCCGTCAGGACGGTCACACTGCCGCGCCGCACGCCGCCGCAGCTCCTCATACGCATCGGTCATGGCCTCATCCTGCCAGAGACGGCACGCCCTCGTGCGGGGTTCCGATCAAGGTGCAATGGTGGACGGATGACTGCAAATGACGCATCCCGGGACCCGGACGGCCCCATCGTCGTCGCCGTGGACGGCTCCGAGCACAGCCTCAAGGCGCTGGACTGGGCACTCGCCGCGGGCCTCGCGGCGGGCGCCGAGGTGGTCGTCGCGCACGTCCTGCCCGACCACGCCCAGATCTGGCAGGCCCGCCGCACCTCCGTACTCGGCGAACCGGCCGAACAGGCCCCGGACCCGGTGGCCGAGTCGGTACGGCGCTCCCTCGGATTCCGCGAGGGCCTGCCGCCCGTACGGTACGAGTCCCTGACCGGTTCGGTGCCCGACGCCCTGGACGCCCGGGCGGAGGGGGCCCGGATGCTGGTGATGGGCTCCCGCGGCCGCGGCGGGTTCGCCAGTCTCCTGCTCGGCTCCACCAGCCGGGTGTGCGCGACCCGGGCGTCCTGCCCGGTGGTCGTCGTACCGCACGCCGCCCGCGCCGCGAACCTGGCCGCCGACCCGGAGGCGGCCCGGGTGGTCCTGGGCCTGAACCCCGCCGAAACCGCCGACGAGGCGGTCGCCTTCGCCTTCCGGCAGGCCGCCGAGCACCGGCTGCGGCTGACCGCGGTGACGGCATACCTGGATCCGGTGGCCGCGCTGCCGCTGTTCGGTACGCCGGGGGCCGCGATGGCCGGGGTGCCCCTGGAGGACCCCGCCCCGATGATCCGGGAGGTGGAGCGCGCCCAGCAGGAGCGGCTGGAACCGTTCGCCCGGGCCGCGCCCGAGGTGGCGGTGGAGAGCGTGGTGGGGGCCGGGGACGCGGCGGGCCAGCTGGTCGCCCACTCCGAGACGGCCGCCCTGCTGGTGGTCGGCCGGCACCGCACCCGCCGGCACGCGGACTCCCTGCTGATGGGCGCGGTGGCCAATGCGGCCCTGCTGCACGCCCGCTGCCCGGTGGCCGTGGTCCCCGCCTCCTGAGCGGCCCTTTGCCGGTCCGCCCCCGCACGGCACAATCACGGTGTGATCGACGAGGACCCCTATCTCTGGCTGGAAGACGTCACCGGCCCGGCGGCGCTCGACTGGGTGCGCGAGCGCACCGCGGAGACCGTGCGGGCGGTGGCCTCCGAGCCCGGCTTCGCACACCTGCAGACCGAGCTGCGGGAGGTGCTCGACGCCCGGGACCGGATCGTGTACCCGCGCCGGCGGGGGGCGTACCTCTACAGCTTCTGGCAGGACGCGGAGCACGTCCGCGGGCTGTGGCGGCGGACCACGCTGGAGGAGTACCGCAGGCCGGAGCCGGACTGGGAGGTCCTGCTCGACCTCGACGCGCTCGCCGCGGCCGAGGGCGAGCCGTGGGTGTGGGCGGGAGCGCAGGTGCTGTACCCCGAGTACCGGCACGCGCTGCTGACCCTGTCCCGGGACGGGGCGGACGCGGTCGTGGTGCGCGAGTTCGACCTCGCCACCCGCTCCTTCCCGGCGGACGGCTTCCGGCTCCCGGAGGCCAAGAGCTCGGTGGCCTGGATCGACCGGGACCACGTGTTCGTGGGGACCGACACCGGTCCGGGGTCGATGACGGCCTCCGGGTATCCCCGTACGGTCCGGCGCTGGCGCCGCGGCACCCCGGTCGAGGAGGCCGAGCTCGTCCACGAGGTGGCAGGCGGGGACCTGTCGGTCTCGGCCTGGCGCGACCACACCGAGGGCTTCACCCGGGACTTCGTGGTCCGGCAGCGGGACTTCTGGAACAGCGAGCTCTTCGAGCTGGCCGCGGACGGCCGCCTGCTGCCGGTGGACCTGCCGCAGGACGCGTCGGCCGGCGTCCACCGGGAATGGCTGCTCGTCACCCCGAAGTCCCCGTGGCTGGGGTACCCCGAGGGCACCCTGCTGGCCTTCCGGTACGAGGATTTCCGGGCCGGCGGCCGGGAGGCGGTGGTCCTCTTCGCCCCCGACGAGCACACGGCCCTCGTCGGGCACGCCTGGACCCGCAACCACCTGATCCTCGAGATCCTCGACGACGTGGCCGCCCGGCTGGAGGTGCTCACCCCCGCGGACCGGGGCGACTGGCACCGCGAGCCGGCGGCCGCGGACCTGCCGCCGCTCGCCTCGGCGACGGTCGTGGACACCGATCCGGACACCGGCGACGAGTACTTCCTCGACGTGACCGGGTACCTCCAGCCGGCCACCCTGTACCGCGGGGAGATCGGCCGGGGCAGCGAGGTGGTCGGGCGGGCGCCGAGCCGCTTCGCCACCGACGGCCTGTCGGTGCGGCGGTACTTCGCGGTCTCCGCGGACGGCACCCGCGTGCCGTACTTCGTGACCGGCCCGGCGGAGGGTGCGGGCCCCCGCCCCGCCCTGCTCACCGGGTACGGCGGCTTCGAGACCTCGCTGACCCCCTACTACAGCGCGGTCCGCGGCCGGGCCTGGCTGGCCCGCGGCGGCACGTACGTGGTCGCCAACATCCGGGGCGGCGGCGAGTACGGGCCGCGCTGGCACCGCAGCGCCCTGCGGGCCGACCGGGTGCGGGCCTTCGAGGACTTCGCCGCGGTGGCCGAGGACCTGGTGCGCCGGGGGCTGACCACCGCGTCCGGGCTGGGCATCGAGGGCGGCAGCAACGGCGGGCTGCTGATGGGCGCCATGCTGACCCGCTACCCGCACCTGTTCGGGGCGGTGGTCGCGAGCGTGCCGCTGCTGGACATGCTCCGCTTCCACCGGCTGCTGGCCGGGGCGAGCTGGGTGGCCGAGTACGGCGACCCCGACGACCCGGCCGACCGGCCGCACCTGGCGGACATCTCCCCGTACCACAACCTGCGCCCCGGGCTGCGCTATCCGCCGGTGCTGCTGACCACCTCGACCCGCGACGACCGGGTGCACCCCGGGCACGCACGGAAGGCGGCGGCCAGGCTCCGGGAGCTGGGCCACCGGGTGTTCCTCCACGAGCAGACCGGCGGCGGGCACAGCGGATCCTCGGACCACGAGCAGATCGCCTTCCACGAGGCCCTCGTGCACACGTTCCTCCGGCTGCACCTCAGCGTGGACGGGGCGGAGACGGCGGGGGCGGAGACGGCCGGGGCGGCGGAACCGGCACCCTGAACTCCCGGCGTCCGCAGGGGTACTCGGGTGACGGGCACCTGAGTACCCGGGTGCGGGCCGCCTGAGTATCCGCGCCGATGGCCGGACCCGGTGCGGCCGGTGGAATGGGGGCATGACTTCCGAAGCCCCGCGCAGCGCCCGCCTCCAGCACGTCACCGTGGCCGGCACGGCCCTCGCCGCCGCCCTGCTGCCGCTCGTGGCCGGCATGCTGCTCGCGCGGTCCATGGCCACGGACCCCATGGCCCCGGTGAACGCGCTGATCACCAGCGGGGGCCAGCGGGCCCGGGTCTCGCGCGCCGAACTGCGCACCTGCCGGCACCGGGCGCTGCGCCGGATGTCCGTACGCAGGTCCGCCCCCGGCGCCGGGGGCGACGGGGGCGGACGGCGGCCGGCTGCGGCTACTGCGGGCCGAAGGTGAGGGTGAGCTGCGGGGTGCCCTCCGCGGCGGCGGCCTCGGAGGACCACAGCCACAGGGCGTCGCTGCCGCCGCCGGTGAGGGCGAGCGAGTACGGGCCGCCCAGCGCGGCGGCGACCGCGGCGGTGTTGAGCGCGGTGGTGTGCACCGCGGAGCCGTCGGGGATCCCGGCGAAGCTGCCGAGGACGGGGGCGCCGAGCGCCGGCCGGCTGGTGTAGGTGGTGCCGGACTCGGTCCAGTTGCCCGTGACGGGGACCACCGAGACGGTGTCGGCGGTGCCGGCCCCGCTCATGGTGCTGGTCTTGATCCGCAGGGTGGCGGACCTGAGCACGGTCCCGGCGGGCGCCGCGGGCAGGCCGAAGCGCAGGTAGCTCTGGTAGGGCGCGCTGCCGCGGACGGCGAGCGAGCCGGAGCTGCCGTAGTTGGTGTCCGGGGCGCCGGCGTTGGCGTAGGTGTCCTCGGAGGCGGTGACGGTGGCGACCGAGTCGGCCGGGGCCTTGGCCAGGGCGTGGTGGTTCTGCACCTGGGCGGCGGTGAGGACGGCCGGGTAGACGGCGGTCTCGTCCAGCTGTCCGGCGAAGAAGGTGCTCGCCGGGGCGTTCGGCCAGCCTGCGAGGCTGTCCCCGCCGGCGTGCCAGTAGCCGGCGACTCCCTGGTGGCCGGTGTTGGCGTGGGTGCCCTTGGCCTGTCCGTCGACGTAGAGGACCATGCCGGAGGGGCCCTGGGTGCCGACGACGTGGTGCCAGGTGTTGTCGTTGTACGCCTGTCCGGCGGGGGTGGTGATGGTGCGGAAGCCCCCGCTGTACGCCCCGAAGACCAGCCGGCCGTCGTTGGTCATGTAGATGTGCTTGTCATACCGACCGCTGCTGCGGGTGGTGTTGTTGCCGAATCCGATGAGCTTGCCGCCGCGGGTGGTGCCGGTCTTGAACCAGGTCTCCAGCGTGTAGCTGCTGCCGACGCTGGTGCGGCGGTCGCTGTGGATCTGGGTGTCGGTGCCGTTGAAGCCGATGGCGGTGCTCGCTCCGGTGATCGCTCCCGGGGTCTGGCGCAGGGCCGGGGAGTTCACGTGGATCCCGCTGGTGTTGCCGGACGCCGAGGAGTCGGCCACGTACGGCAGGACCCCGTCGTCGTAGCGCCAGTAGAGGGTGGCGCCGTCGGCGCGCACCCGGTCGGGGTAGGCCTGGACGGTGGTGGGCACGGTGACGGCGGCGGTGGCCGAGAGGGGGCTGGTGTTGCCGGCGGCGTCGGTGGCGGTGACCCGGTAGGTGTAGGTCTGCCCGGCGGTCACGTTCGTGTCGGTCCAGGAGGCCTGCGGGCGCAGGAAGAACAGCGAGTCGGCGGCCACGGTGCCCACCGGGGCGGCCCCGCCGTTGCGGTAGATCCTGTACGTGAGCCGGCTGTCGTCCAGGTCGAGGCCGGTGCGCCAGCGCACCTGCACCTCGCCGGGCTTCACGCTCCCGGCACTGGCGAGCGGGGTGCTCGGGGCGCCGGTGTCACCGGTGGAGGCGAAGCGGGTCAGGCCCTGCTGGGAGCGGCTGTTGACGGTGGTGAACTCCCCGCCCACCCAGAGGTACCGGACGGAGTTCTTCTCGCCGACGGTCATGGCCCGCGGGCCGAGGCCCTCTCCGATCCCGTCGTTGGTGTCGGGGGACCAGCCGAGCTTGCCGGTGCCGGTGGTGGGCTGGGCGAGCAGGTGGTGGCGCGGGCCGTCGGGGAACTCCCCGACGCTGGAGCAGTCGTGTGCGTGCGAGGCGCTGTAGAGGACGCTGCCGTACGACAGGACGGCCTGGGTGGCGCCGAGGCAGGTGTCGCGCCAGACCTGGTTGAAGCCGTTGTAGGTGAGGCCGATCCGGCCGTCGAAGACCCCGCCGCCGCTGCCCTCGTTGGCGGTGTAGTAGCCGTTCGCGTCGGTCTCGATGTCCTTGACGACGGAGTTGTTGTGGATGAAGCCCGCGGGGTAGGTCCTGGTCAGTGCGCCGGTGTCGGCGTCGGCGACGGCCAGGGCGTGGCTGGTGGCCCCGTTGACCGTGAAGAAGTCCCCGCCGAGCAGGACGTTCTTGCCGTCGGGGGTGAGCTCGACGGCGCGGCCGGGTTCGTCGGCGTTGGCGGTGAAGGGCTTGAGCGCTCCGTCGGCGGCGCCGACGGCGGCGAACCGCTGCCGGGGCTGTCCGGCCACCTGGAGGAAGTCGCCGGCCGCGTAGACGGTGTCGGCGGTGACGGCGAGGGCCCGGACGGTGGCGGCGAAGGCGGGCCTGAACCCGGTCTTGGGCGTGCAGGTGGCCACGTCGATCGCGGCGAGGCTGCTGACGGGCACGCCGTTGACGGCGCCGAAGTAGCCGCCCGCGTAGAGGGTCTTCTCGTCGGGCGACAGGACCAGGGTGCGGACGGTGGCGGTGCCGGTTCCGATGGTGAAGGACAGCTTGCACGAGGTCGGGGCGCCGGTCGCGGCGTCGAAGGCGGCGAAGTTCACCGCCTGCTGCTCGGTGCCGGCCGCCCCCTCGGGCGGCCGGACGGCCGAGAAGGTGCCGCCGGCGAAGACGGTGCCGCCGGTCTGGGCGAGGGCCCAGACGATCCCGTTGGGCTGCCAGGTCGGCAGGGCGTCGGCGGTGAAGGAGACGGGCGGGGTGATGGCCGCGGCCTGCGGCGCGAGCAGGACGGCGGTGCCGGCGGTGGTGAGCGACAGTGCGAGGGCGGCCGCCAACCCTCTTGATCCACGCATGAACCCCCCAGGGCGATGCCGGGTGCGGATGGCTTGAACGGTGCGGAACAGCGTTGGCTACGGGCGCAGAATAGGTGCGATCGACTGCTTGTATGTGCGGTTTGGTGCATCGGATACCGAATCGATCCCCCTGGGGAGGGCGGGGCCGCCGGGGCTCAGGGGAGCACGCGGAGGGGAGCACCGGCGAGGAAGGCCTCGATGCCCTCGACCGCCTGGCCGTAGTACGTACGGTAGTTCGCGCGGGAGACGTAGCCCAGGTGCGGGGTGGCCAGCAGCCGGGGCGCGGTCCGCATCGGGTGCCCGGCCGGCAGCGGCTCGACGTCGAACACGTCCACGCCGGCGCCCGCGATCCGGCCCGCGGCGAGTGCGTCGAGCAGGGCCTCCTGGTCCACGATCGCGGCCCGGGAGGTGTTCACCAGGTAGGCGGTGGGCTTCATCAGCGCCAGCTCCGCGGCCCCGATCAGGCCCCGGGTGCGCTCGCCGAGGGCCAGGTGCACCGAGACGAAGTCCGCTTCGGCGAGCAGTTCCTCCTTGGAGCCGGCCAGGGAGACCCCGGCCGCCTCGGCCCGCTCCTTGGTGAGGTTCTGGCTCCAGGCACCGACCTCCATGCCGAAGGCGAGGCCCACCTGCGCCACCCGGGTGCCGATCTTGCCGAGGCCGAGCAGGCCGAGCCGCTGCCCGTGCAGGTCGGCGCCGACCGTCTGCTGCCAGGGGCCGCCCCCGCGCAGCGCCGCGGCCTCCTGGACCAGCCCGCGGGCCAGGCCGAGCAGCAGGGCCCAGGTCAGCTCGACGGGCGGGGTGGAGGAGCTCTGGGTGCCGCAGACGGTCACCCCGTGCGCGGCGGCCGCGGCGTAGTCGATGACGGAGTTGCGCATCCCGGAGGCGATGAGCAGCCGCAGGCGCGGCAGCCGGGACAGCAGGGAGGCGGGGAAGGGCACCCGCTCGCGGAGGGTGACGACCATGTCGAATCCGGCCAGGGCCGCCGCCAGCTCGTCCTCGTCGGCGAAGTGCCGGGTGAAGGGGACCACCTCGACCCGGCCTTCGAGCCGGCTCCAGTCGGCCGACTCCAGCGCGGCCTGCTGGAAGTCGTCGAGTACGGCGCAGCGCAGGGTCATGGCGGCGGGCTCCTTCATCGGGTGGACGGATCGGACCGGGTCCCTTTCATGATCCCTTCTCGGCCGGCACCTCGGCATAGGGGCCCAGGAACCGGAAAGCCCCGCCCTCGGCCCGGTACAGGAAGGCGGTGTTCTTGTGGCTGAGGGTGTGGGTGTCCGCGACGAATTCCAGCCGCTTGGCGATGCCCTCGTACGGGGTCCGGAACAGCCGGACGGCGAGCGCGGCCCGGTTGACCGACTCGGCGTTCAGGGCGCCCAGGGCGGCGGCCAGCAGGCCCACCGCGTCGTGGGCCTCGGCCGCCCAGCGGCCGGGGGCGCTCCGGTGGGCGGCCCGGTACGCGGCGGTGAACTCCTTGCCCGCGGGGACCGCCGCCGGGTCGGTGAACAGGGCGGCGAAGGCCCAGCCCCCGGCGGTGGCCCCGGCCCCGGCGAGGAAGGCGGGTGCCATGAGGTGGTGGGTCCCCACCCGCGCCCCGGTGAACCCGGCCGCGGCGAGGGCGCGGGCCAGCCGGGCGGCGCGGTCCGGCGAGGTGCCGGCGAACACGACCGCGTCGGACCGCGCGGCCCGAACGGCGGCGGCCGCGGCGGCGAACCCGCTGTCGTCGGCGGGCAGCCGGTGCGTGGTGGCGGTGCCCTCGGAGGGCGGCGCCTCCATCAGGTCGCTGGCCAGCCGCTGGGCGAAGGCCCCGCCCGCCGGGTCGAGGACCACGGTGGTGCGCAGCGAGCGCCGGACCGCGGTCAGGTAGCGGATGACCGGAATCGACATGCCGCCGTCGTCCGGCCGGGTCAGGCACACCGTGCGCTGGCTGGGCAGGCTGACCTCGGTGCCGCTTTCGGAGACGACCACCAGCGGGGCACCGGCCTTGGTGCAGGCGGCCGCCACGACGGGGACGGCGCCGCTCCAGGTGGGCCCGATGAGGGCGAGGATGTCCGGGTCGGCGAGGAGGCGGGCGGCGGCCTGCCCGGCCCCGGCCGCCGTACCGCGGTCGTCGGCGACCCGCAGCTCCAGCCGGAAGGCCTTGTCGGTACGGGCGTTGTGCCGGTCCACGGCGATCCGGGCGCCGCGCTGCTGGGCTGTCCCGGACTCCCGGCCCGGTCCGGTGAGGTCGGCGTGGAGGGCGAGGGTGCGCAACGGCACCGGGCCGCCGGTGGCCCCGCTCCGCGGGCCGCCGCCGGGCCCGGAGCGGGTGCTCAGCCACAGGACGGGGGCGCCGATCGCCACGAGTGCCCCGGCCGCCAGCAGGCCGCGGCGGGCGAGCCGGCCGGCCGGGGCGGGGCCGGCGGCCACCGTCTCGGGTTCGGCCCCGCCGGCCCGGGTGGCCTCGGGTGCGGGCAGGTCCAGGGCGCGGGCGGAGCGCTCGGCGATGAGGCGGGGCAGGGCGGGCGGCAGCCACTGGGCACCGGGCAGGCCCTCGGCGGACAGGGTGCGGCGGACCTCTTCGGCGGTGGGCCGCAGGGTGGGGTCCTTGGCGAGGCAGGCGCCGATGAGCCCGGCCAGCTCGGCGGGCACCGCGTCGAGTCCGGGGGCTTCGTGGACGGTGCGGAAGACCACGGCGGCCGGGTGGCCGGTGCCGAACGGGCCCTGGCCGGTGGCCGCGAAGCACAGGACGCAGCCCAGGGCGAAGACGTCGGCGGCCGGGCCGGGTCCGGGGTCGGCGGCCCGGGCCTGCTCGGGCGCGAGGTAGCCGGGGGTGCCGACGAGGGCGTCGGTCGCGGTCAGCGCGGTGGCTCCGGCCTGGCGGGCGATGCCGAAGTCGATGAGCCGGGGGCCGTCCAGGGCCAGCAGGATGTTGCCGGGTTTGACGTCCCGGTGGACGAGCCCGGCCTCGTGGACCCGGGTGAGGGCCTCGGCGAGGCGGGCGCCGAGGGACCGTACCGTGGGCACGGGCAGCGGGCCGTGCAGGGCGACCGCCTCCGCCAGCGAGGGCGCGGGCACGAACGGGGTCGCGAGCCAGGGTTCGCGGGCCTCCGGGTCGGCACCGACCACGTCCACCACCCAGGGGCTGCGCACCCGGGCGGCCATGGCGGCCTCCCGCCGGAACCGGGCCCGGAAGCCGGGATCGGCGGCGTACTCGGCCCGGATCACCTTGAGGGCGACCAGGACCCCTTCCGGGGACCGGCCGAGGTACACCGTGCCCATGCCTCCGGAGCCCAGCCGCCCGAGCAGCCGGTGTCCGCCGATCGCCGAGGGGTCGGCCGGGGTGAGGGGTCTCACGGGGGCCGGCTAGGTCTCGGGGGCCTGGGGCACCGGACCGACGTAGCGGATCCGGCCCCGTTCCACGCGGTGGAGGTAGGAGGTCACGGTCTTGGTGCGGCCCTCCTCGTCGAAGGCGTACGTCCGGGCCAGGCCCCGGTGGCCGGCCTTGGCCACGGCCGTCAGCAGGTCCGCGCGGGCCGGGCGGCGGCCGCCGCGGGCGAGGGCCGTCAGCTGCTCGGCGAGCAGCAGGGTGACGTCGTACGCCTCCGCGGTCCACACGGCCGGGGCGGTGCCGTACGCCTTGCGGTGGGCGCGGGCGACCACGGCGGTCTCCGGGGTGTCGGCGCCGGTGTACGGGGCGAGGAACTCCCAGCCCTCGGCGGCCGGTCCGGCGCTGCGCAGGAACTCCTCGCCGGCGACCGCGTACTCCGCCACGCGCGGCCCGCGGAACCCGGCCTCGGCGAGCAGCCGGGCGGTCTCGGCGGCGCCCCGGGCGGTGCCGGTGTAGAAGAACCCGTCGGCCTTGTGGCCCAGCATGTCCTTGACGACGGGGGCGAGTCCGGCCCCGCGCGGGACCACCCGCGGGTACGCGGTGGCCCTCGGTGCGTACGAGGGCACGGTGGCGTCCACGAGGTAGGCCAGCTGCCAGCTGTCGGTGTCCCCGGCCCGGTCGACGAGCACGCCCAGGGTGCCCACCTTCCGGCGGACGAGCAGCTGCATGTTCACGGCGCCCATCTGCGCGGAGGTGGGCGGGCAGGTCTGGAAGAAGGAGCGCCGGTTGGCGAGGCCGAAGATCACTCCGGCCGCGGAGACCGTGAGCAGCGGCAGGGAGTTCTCGGAGTACGCCTCCAGGACGGGAGTCACCGAGGCGTTGCCGGTGGGCCCGATCACGGCGAGCACGTCGCGGTCCCCGGTCAGGGCGGCCGCGGCGCGCGGGGCCCGCGCCGGGTCCCCGCCGTCGTCCTCCGTGCGCACGGCCAGCGTGAACGGCTTGTCCTTGCGGGAGTTGAAGGCGGCCACGGCCAGCCGCACCCCGCGGTCCTGGGCCCGTCCGGCTGCGCGGCCGGGTCCGCTGAGGTCGGCGTGCACGCCGATGGTCCAGCGCCGGGGCGCCGGTCCCGCGGGGGTCTTCGCGTCGTCGTCACCGCCCGCGAGGTAGGCGGCCAGTCCTCCGCCGGCCGCGAGGACGGCGGCGCCGGAGGCGAGGGCGAGGAAGCGGCGGCGGCTGCCGGGGGCGGCGGCCGCGGGCGCGGCCCCCGGGTCGGCGAGGGTCTCCTCGATGCCCGGGAGGGCGAGCAGCAGCGCGGCCCGCTCGGCGATCGCGGCGACCACGGGGTCGGGCAGCCAGTCGGCGGATCCGCCCGGCACGTCCTCGGCCAGCAGCCGGTCCACTTCGGCGGCGGTGGGGCGGGCGGCGGGGTCCTTGGCCAGGCAGGAGGTGAGGAGGCGGGCGAGTTCCCCGTCGGCGATGCCCTCCGGGCCGAAGGAGGGCTCGTCGTGGACGGTGCGGTAGAGCAGGGCGTCCACGGCCCCGGTCCCGAAGGGCGGGTGGCCGGTGGCCGCGTACGCCAGGAGGCAGCCGAGGGAGAACACGTCGGCGGGCGGCCCGGCGGGCGCACCGGAGGCCTGCTCGGGCGACAGGAACCCCGGCGTGCCGACGATCACGTCGGCGGAGGTGAGGGCGGTGTCCTCGCCGCCCCGGGCGATGCCGAAGTCGATGAGCCGCGGCCCGTCCACCCCGAGCAGCACGTTGGCGGGTTTCACGTCGCGGTGTACGAGGTCCCGTTCGTGCAGCACGGCCAGCGCCTTGGCCAGGGCCGAGCCGAGCACCCGTACGCTGCGCACGGGCAGGGGCCCGTGGGCCGCCACGGCCTCGGCGAGCGAGGGGCCGGGCACGAAGGCGGTGGCCAGCCAGGGTTCGGCCGCGTCCGGGTCGGCGCCCATGACCTCGACCACCCAGGGGCTGCGCACCCGGCCGGCGGTGCCGGCCTCGCGGCGGAACCGGGCCCGGAAGTCGGACTCGTCGGCGAGGTCCGCGCGGATCACCTTGACCGCGGCGAGGGCTCCCTCCTCGGTGCGGCCGAGGTAGACCACGCCCATGCCGCCGGAGCCCAGCCGGCCCAGCAGCCGGTATCCGGCGATGCGGGAGGGGTCGGAGTGCAGGAGGGGATCCATCAGTCCGCCTTCCCCAGCTCGTTCTTGGCGCGCTCCATCATCCAGGAGTTGCCCTGCGCGAGGAGCGGCATCAGCTCGTCGCCCTTCACCCCGGTCCCGCCCTTGGCGGAGACGGCCACGGTGACCGGGCCGTACTGGCCCTGTCCCCACATGTAGGGGTAGGGGCCGGCGTCACCTTCGCCGTAGAAGTTCCCGTACTCGTTGAAGGCGTCCTCGGTCCACTTGTTGGTGCCCTCGCCGTAGTAGAGGGTCGTGCCCAGCAGGCCCTTGAGCCGCTGGTCGTCGCGCAGCTGCTGGTCGGGGCAGCGCATGACCTCCTCCATGGCCCGGGCCACCTCCCAGGCGGACTCCTCCCGGGAGCGGTGGACGGTCACCGTGGCGCTCAGCAGGACCTCGCCCCGGCTCGGCGTGGCCGGGAGGTGGAACCACCGGGTCCGGGTGGCCAGGACGTCGGCGGGCAGCGGACCGGTCTGCCAGACGCAGTCCGCGTCGAGGCGGGGGAAGCGCTCCGGATCGCTCTCGTAGGGGCTGCTCGCCACGACTCCCGGGCCCATCAGCCGGCTGTCCGCGATGACGCGTCCGATCACGGCGCGGGCCTGGGCCGCGGTCTTGGGGACCTTCGCCTCGTCGAGCGGCGGGAAGGTCACGGCGGGCGTCGCCCCCGCGCCCGGGGAAGCGGAAGCGCCTGCAGTCGGTCCGGTGCCGGTACCGGTACCGGTGCCGGTGCCGGTGCCGGACGCGGCCGGGGTCGGCCCGGAGGGCGTGGCTCCGCGGGCGCCCGACGCGGGGCCGTCCGAGCATCCGGACAGGGCGAGCAAGGCGGCGAGCGCGCAGGCGGCAGCGCCTCTGGTTCCGTACGCGTTTCCCACTGGACCCCCCAACGGGCCTGATCTTACGCCCGGTTGGCGGGGCGCGGCGAGGTAATGCGGGCACCGGTGCAGCGGCGGCGGACGCCCCCTGCGGCCGGGGCGGGAGAGGGGGCCGGGACGGGGCCGCGGCGGGTCCCGGCCGGCCCGCCCGGCGCCGGATACGATCTTGCCGGCGCGACGGCATGCGCACGCCAGAACTCTTCGAAAGGCGGCCTCCGATGGACGGCAGGAATCCGCAGCACGGCAACCCGCCCGGTCCGCTCGTCGGTGCCGGCTGGCTCGCGGCCCGCCTCGGCACCCCCGGCCTGGTGGTACTCGACGCCTCGGTCGGCGCGCAGCGCGAGGCCGGACGCCGGATCCCCGGGGCCCGGCCCTTCGACATCGACGGCGCCTTCTCCGACCACGCCTCGCCCCTCCCCCACACCATGCCGGCGGCGGAGCGGTTCACCGAGGAGATGCGGGCCCTCGGGGTGGACGAGGAGGCCGCACTGGTCGTGTACGACGCCGCGGGGATCTACTCCAGCGCCCGCGCCTGGTGGATGCTCCGGGCGATGGGCTTCGACCGGGCGGCCGTCCTCGACGGCGGGCTGCCCGGCTGGGAGGCCGCGGGGCTGCCCGTGGAGGACGGGCGGCCGGAGTACGCGGGCCCGCGCGGCGGGTTCACCGCCCGGCCGCGCCCCGGGCTCGTCGTGGACGCCGCCGCGGTGGCCGCCGCGCTCGCCGATCCGGACACCGCCGTGCTGGACGCCCGTACCCGGGAGCGCTTCGCCGGCACCGCGCCCGAGCCCCGGGCCGGTCTGCGCGGCGGGCACATGCCCGGTTCGGTCAGCCTGCCGTTCGGTGAACTCCAGGACGCGGAAGGCCGGATGCTGCCGCCCGGCGTGCTGCGGTCCGCGTTCGAGGAGGCGGCCGGGGAGCGGGAGCGGCTGGTGTTCAGCTGCGGTTCGGGGGTGACCGCCTGCGTGCTGGCGCTGGGCGCCGAGCTGGCGGGGTACCGGGACACGGCCGTGTACGACGGCTCCTGGAGCGAGTGGGGGCTGCCCTCGGGACGCCCGGTCGCGACCGGTCCGGCCGGGCCGCGGCCGTGACCGGGGCCAGGGCTGGGGCCGGGGCCGGGGCCGCGGGAGGCGCGGACGCGGGAACTCCGGTCGGCGGAACGCCCGTCGTCGCGGTGATGGGGGTGTCGGGGACCGGAAAGACCACGGTGGGCCGGCTGCTCGCAGAGGCGCTGGGGGTCCCGTACGCGGAGGGCGACGCCTTCCATCCCCCGGCGAACGTCGAGAAGATGGCGGCCGGGCGCCCGCTCGACGACGCGGACCGGATGCCGTGGCTGGACGCCGTCGGGCAGTGGGCCCGCGGCCGGGCCGGCCGCGGCGGGGTGGTCTCCTGCTCGGCGCTGCGGCGGGCGTACCGCGACCGGCTGCGGGCTGCGGCCCCGGGGCTGTGGTTCGTGCACCTCACCGGGGACCGGGAGCTGATCGGCTCGCGGATGGCGCGGCGCACCGGCCACTTCATGCCGGTCTCGCTCCTCGACTCGCAGTTCGCGGCACTCGAACCGCTGGCGGCGGACGAAGCCGGGGTGTCCGTCCCGGTGACCGGCTCTCCCGCAGAGGTGACGGCCCGTGCACTGGCGGCGCTGCGGGGGCGCGCGGCGGCGGACGCGTAGCGCAGGCGGGGTCGCAATCCGCGGATGACACGCTCACCTTCGGGTGACGGTGCGGGTGCTGCGGCGGACCGGCCGACAGGGTGGCGGCCATGATCACCACCGCATTGCGACGCCGCGCCGTCGCGCTCACCGCCGCCCTCGCCGCCGCCCTGCTGCCCGCTGCCGCCGCCCACTCGGCTCCTGCGGCCGCGCCCGCAGTTGCTCCCCTCCACGGTTCGGCCCCGCATGCCGGACCCTTCCGCGCCGCCGCCCCGGCCAACTCCTGCCCGCGTGTGACGGACCACCTCTTCGCCGCCGCCGACCTGCGCGCCGAGATCGAGCGCATCACCCCGTCCCCGTCCTGGCGCATCAACTGCAAGCAGTTGTACCGCTCGGACAGCAGGCCGCCGGAGGTGGTCTTCGAGTCCGGGTTCCACCCCCGGGACACCGTCAACGGGCAGTACGACATCGAGCAGTACGTCCTGGTCAACCAGCCCTCGCCGTACGTCTCCACCACGTACGACCACGACCTGTACAAGACCTGGTGGAAGAGCGGCTGGAACTACTACATCGACGCCCCGGGCGGGGTGGACGTGAACCAGACCATCGGGGACACCCACAAGTGGGCCTCGCAGGTGGAGGTGGCGTTCCCGGGCGGCATCGCGCGCTCGTTCATCGTCGGGGTGTGCCCGGTGGACAAGGTGAAGAAGACCGAGATCATGTCCGAGTGCGTGGACAACCCGCACTACGAGCCGTGGCGGAACACCTTCCCGGGCTGATCCCGGACTCGAGGGCCGGGGCCCCGCGTCCCCACCGCCGGTGACGCTCCGGCGGGACACCGGGGCCCCGGCGGCCCGCGGCCGGGCGCGGCGGCGGCACGGAGTTCTTGTCCCCTGGGGACACGGCTGCGCACGTGGTGCACGTACACGTACTCTCGGAGAGGGGAAGGCGGTGCTCGGCTCCCGCTCCGCAGTGCGCGCAGTCCATGACGGTGTGCGCGGGGTGGACCCGGTACGCGGTCCTGCCGTGCTTGCGGGCCGTCTCGACCAGCGCGGTCTCGGTGGCGCCGATCGCGGCACCGGCCGCCTTGCGGGCCAGGGTGGTCTTCGCCGGGAACGTCGGCTTGGCGTCCTCCACCGCGAGGTGGTCGAATCCCCGGACCACTGCCTTCGCCCGCTTGCGGGCGGTGCCACGCCGCTGCCGCTGCCGCTGCCGCTGCCGGGCGATCTTGGGAGAAATCAGGTGACCGTTCCGCCGTCCACCTTCACCGCCGTCTTCCTGCCGCTGCGGCGCTTCCGGCGCTCGGGGCCGGCCGCGGGCGCCGTCGGATGACCGGCCGTACGCGGGCGCCGCGCACGGTGCTGGCGATGAGTGCGCAGACGCGGGAGGCGGTGCTCGGACCCGGGCAGCTGGCGGCGCTGGCCGCCGTGGCCGACGTGGATCCCGGGCTGCTCGTCACCGACTTCGGTGCGCCGGGCGCCGACGTGGCGGATCGGCTGCGGACGGCGGAGGTGCTGTTCACCGGCTGGGGCTGCCCGCCGTTGGACGGCACGGCGCTGCTGCGGATGCCCCGGCTGCGGGCGGTGGTGCACGCGGCGGGCAGCGTCAAGGGCCATGTGACCGAGGCCTGCTGGCAGCGCGGACTGCTCGTGTCGAGCGCGGCCGCTGCCAACGCGCTGCCGGTCGCCGAGTACACGCTCGCGGCCATCCTGTTCGCGAACAAGCGGGTGCTCGAATCGGCGCACGCGTACCGGGCCGCGCGGGGGCCGGTGGACGTCCTCGGCCGGTTCCCGTCGGTGGGCAACTACCGGCGCACGGTCGGCATCGTCGGAGCCTCCCGGATCGGGCGGCGGGTCCTGGAACTCCTGCGCCCGTTCGACTTGGACCTGCTCGTGCACGACCCGTACGCCGAGCCGACGGAGCTCGCGGCCCTGGGCGCCGCACCCGTGTCCCTGCCGGAACTGCTGCGCCGCAGCGAGGTGGTGAGCCTGCACGCGCCGGCGCTGCCCGAGACCCGGCACCTGCTGGACGCCGGACGGCTCGCGCTGATGCGGGACGGGGCCACGCTGGTGAACACGGCGCGCGGCAGCCTGGTGGACACGGAGGCGCTCACCCGCGAACTGGTGGCGGGCAGGCTGCACGCGGTGCTCGACCACACCGAGCCGGAGGTGCTGCCCCCCGACTCCCCCCTCTTCACCCTCCCGAACGTCCTCCTCACCCCCCACGTGGCGGGCTCCCTGGGCGGCGAACTCACCCGCCTGACCACGCTGGCCATCGAAGAACTCACCCGCTACGCGCAGGGCGTCCCCTTCCGCCACCCCGTGAACCCGGCCGACCTCACCCACTCGGCGTAACCCACCACCACGGGCCCCGGCCAAACCCTGCCGACACCGGCCACAGCCAGCGGCACGGCCAAGCCCCGCCGGCACCGGCCACGACCAGGACCACGGCCAAGCCTCGCCGGCACCGGCCACGACCAGGACCACGGCCAAGCCTCGCCGGCACCGGCCGACCGGCAGCACCGGCCACACCAGCGGCACCGGCCACAACCAGCCCCTCCGGCGCTTGAGGAGCGGGTCCGGGCAGAGCCCGGTGACCCGGCAAAACCCAGCCCCGCCAGCGCTGATGGCGCAGGAGCAACCTCCAGCCCGGCCGCCCCTTGAGGCGCGGGTCCGGGCAGAGCCCGGCGACTCGGTCGAGCCGGATCACGCCGTGTTCAGGCCCCGCCCACCAGCGCACCCAGGTACGCCCGCCCCGCCCCCAGCAGCCCCGGCAGCTCCGCCACCCCCGGATACCACCGCTTCTCGTACTCCCAGCACAGCCACCCGTCCCCCACCTGCGCCACCGCCTCCGCGAGCGGCAGCACCCCCGCCCCCAGCGCCAGCGGACTCGTGTCCGACCGCGAGGCCACGTCCTTGACCTGCACATACCCCAGGTGCCCGCGCAGCACCGCGCACGTGGCCGCCGGCTCCTCACCGCCCAGCCACGTGTGCAGCACGTCCCACAACGCGCCCGCACCCGGGTGCCCGACCCGGTCCAGTACCCGGGCCGCATCGGCCCCGGTGCGGTGCGAGTCGTGGGTCTCCAGCAGCACCCGCACCCCGTGCCCGTCGGCATACGGGGCCACGGCGGCGAGGCGCCGCACCGCGTTGCGGTCGGCGATCGCCTTCGGGGCGCCGCCCCCGCCCGGGAAGACCCGTACGCACGGGGCACCCAGCTCGGCCGCCAGTCCGACGAGTGCCCTCAGCTCGGCGAGCAGCGGCTCGTCGGGCCCTTCCTCGGCAACCCGCGCGTACCCGGCCAGTCCGAGCACGGACACCCCTTCGTCTGCGAACACACCCCGCGCCGCGACCCGTTCGTCCGCGGTGGAGCGCAGGTGGAGCGGCTCCTCGGGGTGGATCCGCAGCTCCACCCCGTCGAAGGCGTGCGCGGCCGCGAGCCGGGCGGTGCGCGCGAGGGCCGCGCCGGGCAGTCCGAGGGTGGAGAACGCGTACTTCACGGCCGGGACCTCTCCTCCGGACGCGGCGGTGCGGTCGAGCCGCGCACCAGCAGCTCGGTGGGCAGGGTGCTCACCCCGCCGTGCGGCGGCCGCCGGCGTCCGGTGACCAGCTCGCCGGCGAGCGCCCCCGCCTCGCGGAGCGGCACCCGTACGGTGGTCAGCGCCGGGGCCACGTCCACGCAGAACGGCAGGTCGTCGAAGCCCGCCACGGACACGTCCGCGGGGACCGCGAGGCCCTCGTCGCGGAGGGCGGCGGTCACGCCCGTCGCGATGGTGTCGTTTGCGGCGACGACCGCCGTGAACCCGCCGCCCCGGCGCAGGAGTTCGCGCGTGGCGTCGTACCCCGCGGCCCGGTCGAAGGGCGCGTGCAGGGTCAGGGGTGCGCACAGCGCGGGAAGCTCCGGATCGCGGGCGCGCAGCGCTTCGCGGTGCCCGTCGAGGCGGGCCCGCGTGGTGCTGAGGGCCGGCGGCCCGGCGACGTAGGCGATGCGCCGGTGGCCGAGGTCGAGGAGGTGGCCGGTGAGCCGGGCGGCGCCCCCGCGGTCGTCGAACCGGAGGGTGCTGACGGGCAGGCCGCCGGGCAGGTCCAGGGGCGGGCGCCCGCACAGCACGACGGGGGTGCCGGCCCCGGCGATCCGGGTGATGCGGGCGGCGAGCGCGGCGGTGTGCCCCGGCTCCTCGACCGCGCCGCCGGTGAGCACGATGCCCGCGGCCCGCTGGCGCTCCAGGTGTGTGAGGTGGGCGAGTTCGGCCTCGGGCGCGCCCGCCGTGCTGCACACGACGGCGAGTTTGGCGCCCAAGGACTGCTGCAGGGCCGCGGCCAGCACTCCGAAGTACGGGTCGGCCACGTCGTGCACGAGGACGCCCACCAGGTCGGAGGTGGCTCCGGCGAGCGCCCGGGCGGGGCCGTGGGCCACGTAGCCGAGCTGTTCCATGGCCCGTTCGACGCGGGTGCGGGTGCCGCCCGCCACGGGGTAGTTGCCGTTGAGGACGCGGGAGACCGTCGCGGGTGAGACGCCCGCGTGGGATGCGACGTCGGCGAGGGTCACTGCCATCGTTGTCCGCCCTTCGGAAGGCAGTTCGGAAAGCGCTTTCTTCATTCGAACAGGTGATTGTGCGGGTGGTGGGCGCCACTTTACCGTGGGGAGGACAGAAAGCGCTTTCTATCAGCTTTCCATGCGCGTTCAAGGCGCTTTTCATGCGCTTTCCGTGCGGCACTTCCACGACCGGATCGAGGCACACACAAGGGGGCAGGGACCGATGGACCGCAGGACGATCAAGATCGCGATGAACGGTGTGACGGGGCGGATGGGCTATCGGCAGCATCTGGTGCGCTCCGTGCTGGCCCTGCGCGAGCAGGGCGGGCTCGACCTCGGGAACGGGACCGTGCTGTGGCCGGAGCCGGTGCTGGTCGGCAGACGCGAGGCCGCCCTGCGCGAGATCGCCGCCCGGCACGGGATCGAGGCGTACAGCACGGACCTGGACGCGGTGCTCTCCGACCCCGAGGTGGAGCTCTACTTCGACGCGCAGGTCACCGCTGCCCGAGAGGCCGCCCTGCGCAAGGCGCTGGCCGCCGGCAAGCACGTCTACTGCGAGAAGCCGACGGCGACCGGGTTCGGGGCCTCCCTGGAGCTGGCCCGGCTGGCGGCCGCGGCGGGGGTGCGGCACGGGGTGGTCCAGGACAAGCTGTTCCTGCCGGGGCTGCGCAAACTCAGACGGCTCATCGACGGCGGGTTCTTCGGGGAGATCCTGTCGGTGCGCGGGGAGTTCGGGTACTGGGTGTTCGAAGGGGACTGGCAGACCGCGCAGCGCCCGTCGTGGAACTACCGCTCCGAGGACGGCGGCGGCATCGTGGCCGACATGTTCCCGCACTGGGAGTACTTGCTGCACGAGCTGTTCGGCCGGGTGCGCTCGGTCCAGGCCCTGGTCCGCACCCATCTGCCGCAGCGCTGGGACGAGCAGGGCAAGCCGTACGGGGCCACCGCCGAGGACGCCGCGTATGCGGTGTTCGAGCTGGAGGGCGGGGTGGTGGCCCAGATCAACTCCTCCTGGGCGGTGCGGGTCCACCGGGACGAGCTGGTCGAGTTCCAGGTGGACGGCACGCACGGATCGGCCGTGGCGGGGCTGCGCGGCTGCCGGGTGCAGCACCGGTCGGCCACCCCGAAGCCGGTGTGGAATCCGGACCTTCCGGCAGGCGACAGCTTCCGCACGCAGTGGCAGGAGGTCCCCGACAACACGGAGTGGGACAACGGCTTCAAGGTCCAGTGGGAGCTGTTCCTGCGCCATGTGGTGCTGGGCGACCCGTGGCACTGGGACCTCTTGGCCGGGGCCCGGGGCGTGCAGCTGGCCGATCTGGGGCTGCGCTCGGCGGTGGAGGGCCGGCGCCTGGACGTGCCGGAGGTGGCGTGGTGAGCATCCGGCTTCCGGGCCCGGACGGGCGCACGAGGGTGTACCGCCCCGCCACCGATCCCCTCCCGCCCGTGCGGTACGCACCGGCCCGCAGCCGGGTGCTGTACGCGGCCGCGCACGTGGTCGCAGCTCCGCTCGCGGCGGGGGCAGCGGGCCGGGTCCCGGGGGCGGGAGCGGGCAGGGGCTCGGGCGCAGGGGCACGTGCCGGTACGGAATCGGGCGCGGGCACCGGATCGGACGCACCCGTGGACTGGGAGGCCACGCTCGCCTTCCGCCGCCATCTGTGGGCGCACGGACTGGGCGTGGCCGAGGCCATGGACACGGCGCAGCGCGGCATGGGCCTGGAGTGGCCCGCGGCGGCCGAGCTGATCCGGCGGTCGGCGGCCGAGGCGAGGGCGGTGGGCGGGCGGATCGTCTGCGGGGCGGGCACGGACCAGCTGGCCCCCGGACCGCACACCCTCGACGAGATCACCGCCGCGTACGAGGAGCAGCTGGCCTGGGTCGAGGAGTGCGGGGCGGTTGCGGTCCTGATGGCCTCGCGGGCGCTGGTGGCGGCGGCCCGCGGGCCGGAGGACTACCTCCGGGTGTACGGCGGGCTGCTCCGGCAGAGCGCGCGGCCGGTGCTGCTGCACTGGCTGGGGCCGATGTTCGATCCGGCGCTGGCGGGCTACTGGGGGCGGTCCGGCACGGACGAGGCCGCGGAGGTGTTCCTCGCGCTGGTGGCGGAGCACCCGGGAAAGGTGGCGGGGGTGAAGGTCTCCCTGCTGGATCCGGCCCGGGAGCGGGACATACGCCGGCGCCTCCCGCCCGGGGTGCGCTGCTTCACCGGCGACGACCACCACTATCCGGAGCTGATCGAAGGCGACGGACGGCATGCCAGCGATGCCCTGCTGGGCGTGTTCGATCCGCTGGCCCCGCTGGCGGCGCGGGCGGCGGCCGCCCTGGACGCGCAGGACCCGGACGGGTTCCGGGGGCTGCTGGATCCGACGGTGCGCCTGGCGCGCCACCTGTTCGCCGAGCCGGCGAGGTTCTACAAGACGGGGGTGGTGCTCCTGGCCTGGCTGGCGGGCCATCAGGACCATTTCACGATGGTCGGGGGCCTCCAGACCGCTCGGACCCTGCCGCACCTGGCGACGGCGTACGAGCAGGCCGACCGGCTGGGTCTGTTCCCCGATCCGGAGCTCGCCGAGGAGCGGATGCGCTCGCTGCTGCACGGGCAGGGGGTGGCGGTATGAGCGGAGCACCGGCGCGGCTGAGCCTCAATCAGGAGACGGTCCGGCAGTGGTCGGTGCCGGAGCTGGTGGCGGGCTGTGCCGCCGCCGGGGTGCGGACCGTGGGGCTGTGGCGGGAACCGGTGCGGGCCCACGGGGTGCGCAGGACGGCGGAGCTGCTGGAGCGGGCGGGGATCTCGGTGAGTTCCCTGTGCCGGGGCGGGTTCTTCACGGACCGGGATCCCGGGCGGTGGCGGGCGGCCCTCGACGACAACCGCCGGGCCGTCGAGGAGGCGGCCGCGCTCGGCACGGACACGCTGGTGCTGGTGTCGGGCGGCATACCGGCCGGGGACCGGGACCTGGCGGGGGCGCGGGAGCGGGTGGGCGAGGCCCTGGGGGTGCTGGCTCCGGTGGCGGCGGCACACGGGGTGCGGCTGGCGGTCGAGCCGCTCCATCCGATGTTCGCCTCGGACCGGTGCGTGGTCTCCACCCTCGGGCAGGCGCTTGACCTGGCCGAGCGGTTCCCTGCGGAGCAGGTGGGCGTGGTGGTGGACGCGTACCACGTGTGGTGGGACCAGGACCTGGTGCGGCAGGTGCACCGGGCGGGGGCGGGCGGACGGCTCCTGTCGGTGCAGGTGGCCGACTGGGTGACCCCCCTGCCGGAAGGGGTGCTGCTGGGGCGGGGGCAGTTGGGGGACGGGGTCATCGACCTGCGCGGTTTCCGGGAGCTCACGGACGCGGCGGGGTACGCGGGGCCCGTGGAGGTGGAGATCTTCAGCCCCGCCCTGTGGGCGCGGCCGGGGGACGAGGTGCTGGAGGAGGTGATCGACCGGTACAGACGGCATGTGGACGCTGCGGAAGGTGCGGGCAGCCAGGACAGCGCGGACAGCGCGGGGATGTAGGGCGCGGGCGGCCGGCAGGCGGGGCCGTGCGAGGAAGGGGGCCGGGGTCGCGAGGGCCGGGAATCGATCGATTCGCTCGGGTCGGTCGCGTCTCTTGAGCGGGTGACGCGTCTGTTGCTAAGAGTTCAGCTGTCTGGATGAGCCCTGGCACGGGAGTCCCTCATGACAGCAGCACCGTGGACCCGGCGCACGTTCCTGCGCACCGCGGCGGGCGGGGTGGCCGTGCCCTTGGCCGCCGGTACGGCTTCGGAGGCGTCGGCGGAGGATCCGTACGGGGCGCTGCGGCGCACCTGGCGAGGGCTGTTGCTGGGCGGGGGGTTCGCGCCGGGGGCGGAGCCGTTCCGGTCGCGACTGGCGGAGCTCGGGGAGACCGCCGGGCGGTGGCGGGCCGCCATGGTTCCGGCAACCGGGTCGCTGTGGCCCGACCTCGGGTACGCCGATCCCGAACCGGACCTGGACTCGGAGTCGTTCGGGTACTCGGACCGCATGCTGCAGAGTTTCGTGCGGCTGCGGACCATGGCCGAGGCATTCGCCCAGCCGGGGACCGGGCTGACCGGGGATGCCGGGCTCGCGTCGGCGGTGGACACCGGCCTCGGGCATCTGCTGGCGCAGGTGTACCACCCGGGGCAGGCGCCGTTCGGCAACTGGTGGTGCTGGCAGATCGGCGCCCCGCAGGCGCTGCTGGACCTGCTCGTGCTGATGGACGAGGAGCTGTCCGAGGGCCGGGTGGCGGCGGCCTGTGCGGCGGTGGACCGGTACGTGCCGGACTCGGCCGTGGGCACGTACGGCGGGAAGAGCACGGGCGCCAACCGGGTGGACCTGTGCCGGGTGCTGGCGCTGCGCGGGGTGGTGGGCGGGGAGGCGGCGAAGCTCGCGCTGGCGCGGGACGCGCTGTCCCCGGTGTTCCCGTACGTGGCCTCGGGGGACGGGCTGTATGCGGACGGGTCGTTCATCCAGCACACCTGGGTGCCGTACACCGGGACGTACGGGTCCGTGCTGCTCGGGGGGATCGGGCTGCTGCTGGCCCTGCTGAAGGGGTCGGCCTGGGAGGTGACCGACCCGCAGGTGCGGACCGTGTTCGGCGCGGTGGAGGGGGCGTGGGCGCCGTTCCTGTTCAACGGACTGGTCATGGACGGGGTTTCGGGGCGGGCGGTCAGCCGGGGACTGGCGGTCGAGGACGTGCGGCAGGTGCAGCAGGACGACCACCGGCGCGGGCATGCGGTGCTGGCGGCCGTACTGCTGCTGGGCGAGGGTGCGGGGGCGGCGGAGCGGGCCCGGTGGCGGGGGCTGGTCAAGGGCTGGGTGGAGCGGGACTACTACGGGCCGCCGCTGTCCGATGCCTCGCTGCCCGTGTCGGCGCTGGCGCGGCTCGCGGAGGTGGCCGCGGACCCCGCGGTGCCCGCGCTGCCGGAACCGGTCGGGCACCGGATCTTCGGGGCGATGGACCGGGTGACGCACCGGCGGCCCGGCTGGGCGGCCTCGGTCAGCATGGCCTCGCAGCGGATCGCGCACTACGAGTGCGGCAACGGCGAGAACCTGCGCGGCTGGCACACCGGAAGCGGAATGCTGTGCTGGTGGGGCGCCGGGTACGGCAACGGCCAGTACTCGGACGCCTTCTGGCCGACCGTCGACCCGTACCGGCTGCCGGGCACCACGGCCTCCCGCAAGCCGCTCGCGGACGCGGCGGGCGGCGAGTGGGGGGCCTCACGGCCGGACGTGACCTGGGTGGGGGGTTCCACGGACGGGGAGTTCGCCTCGGTGGGCCAGCACCTCAAGGGGCTGTCGAGCACCCTGGTGGCCAAGAAGTCCTGGTTCTTCCTGGCCGACTCGGTGGTGTGCCTGGGGGCGGGCATCCGCTGCACGGACGGCGCCGCGGTGGCCTCGGTGGTGGACAACCGGAACCTGGGCGCCGCGGGCGGGCACACGCTGACCGTGGGCGGGGTGCCGCAGCCCTCCGCGCTGCCCTGGTCGGCCGCCTTCGGCGCGCCCGGGTGGGCGCACATCGGGGGGTTCGGGGGGTACGTACTCGGGGCCGCCGCGGGCGGGAGCGTGTTCCGGGCCCTGCGCGAGCAGCGCACGGGCCGCTGGTCGGACATCAACCGGGGCGGCACCGCGACCGAGCTCAGCCGCCGCTATCTGACCCTCTGGTACGACCACGGCACCGATCCCGTGGCCGCCGGGTACGCGTACCAGATGATGCCGGGAGCGGGCGTCGCGCAGACGGCGGCGCGGGCCGCGGACCCGGGGTGGGCGGCGGTGCTCGCCAACACCGAGGCGCAGCAGGGTGTCCGGGTCGGCTCGCTCGGCTTCATGGGGGTCAACTTCTGGCTGGCGGGCCGGGTCGGGCCCCTGGAGGCGGACGGGCCGTGCTCGGTGACGGTCCGCGAGCGGCCGGACGGGACCGCGGAGGTGTGCGTCTCGGATCCCATGCGGATGCGGACGGCCCTGACCGTGGTCTGGCACCGCCCGGTGGCCGCGGTGCTCTCCCGCCCGGCCACCGTGGTCGAGGCCGCGGCGGGCAGTGTGCTCCGCGTGCGGTTCGGAGACCTGACCGGGACCGCGGGCGCCACCCAGCGGGTCAGGGTGCGGCTGCCGGCGGCGGCCCGGTAGGGCGCCTGCTCGCGGTCGCCTCCCGGTGGGCCGCGGTGAGGGCGGCCGTTTCGGCGAAGGCCGGGATCCGTCCGGTGCCCCCGCGGCCGGACACCGACAGCGAGGCCGCGGACAGGGCGTGGGCCACGGCCTCTTCGAGGGGGTCGCCCAGGGCGAGGCGGGCGGTGGCGGTGCCCGTGAAGCAGTCGCCGGCGCCGGTGGCGTCCACCGGGTGCGGGTTGACGGGCACGGGCAGGTGCACGGGTCCGGCGCCGCTGTCGAGCAGCAGCCGGCCGGCGCCCGCCGTGACGGCCACCGATCGGGCGCCGAGGGCGCGGGCCCGGGCCGCGGCGGCCGCCGGATCCGCGGTGTCCAGCAGGGCCCGGGCGTCGGCCGGGCAGGAGAGCTTCAGCAGTCCGGCCAGCGGTGCCAGCTGCGCCAGCAGTTCCCGGGCGGCGGACCGGCCGGTGAGCCGGGCGCGGAAGTTGGCGTCGTAGGTGAGGTGGCCGCCGGCGGTGTGCACGATGCGGGCGGCGGCCGCCACGGCGGCCCGGCTCTCCGCGGAGAGGGCGCCGGTGATCCCGCTGGTGATCAGGGCTCCGGCGGAGGCCAGCAGGGGGCGCCAGGATTCGATGTGGGCCGGGGAGAGGGTGGAGCCGGCGCTGCGGGAGCGCCAGTAGACGAACTCCCGGTCGCCTTCGGTGTCCGCGGCCAGCAGGTAGGCGCCGTTGGGCCGGGGGGCGGTCCGGATCCGGGTGACGTCGATGCCGAGGTCCGCCGCGCGGTCCAGCAGGGGCCGGCTCAGCTCGTCCTCGCCGACCACCGCGAGCAGGGCGGTGCGCGCGCCCGCGGCCGCCGCGGCGGCGGCGGAGTTCAGGGCGTCCCCGGAGAAGGCGATCCTGGCCTCGGTGCCGGCCCGGGCGGCACGCAGCGGGGCCTCGGTGTGGATCTCGACGAGGACCTCGCCGAGCACCAGGACGTCGTACCGCTCCCCCGCCGTCCCGCCGTTCACGGGCCCTCCCCGCAGCAGGCGCAGGGCCGGGCCACGGCGGCGAAGGCCGCGGCCAGCGCGGCGTGGTCGGCGGGCAGGCCGGAGCCGATGCCGACGGCGTCGGCGCCCGCGTCGAGCCAGGCGGCCGCGTCGGCGGGGCGGATGCCGCCGGTGGGCACGAGCAGGGACGGGGGCAGCACCGCCCGCAGCGAGCGGAGGTAGTCGGGGCCGACGGCGTGGGCGGGGAAGACCTTGGCGGCGCCGTGCCGGGCGGCGGCCGCGATCTCGCCCGGGGTGAAGCCCCCTTCGAGGAAGGCGGCCGAGCGGCGTTCGGCGACCGCGCGGACTTCCGGTGCGGGGAACGGCGAGACGAGGAAGGCGGCGCCCGCGTCCAGGGCCGTTTCCGCCTGTGCGGCCGTGGTCACGGTGCCCACCCCGACGACCGCGCCCGGGCCGCCCGGGCCGCCGAGACCGGCGGCCTCGGCCACCGCCCCGGCCCAGCCGGGGGTGGAGGTGGTCAGCTCCACGGCCCGGGCCCCGGCCGCGAGCAGGGCCGCGGTGCGGGCCACGGCTTCTTCGGGGACGGCGCTGCGCAGTACGGGCAGCAGGCGTTGCGCGGCGATCACCGCGAACGGATGACAGGACATGGGTCCCCTCCCCCTCCAGTCCATCTTGTTCCACGTAGTAGAACTCAGTACCGTGTAACGGAACTTCTGCCAGGGACTCTACACAAGGACGGGACGGGACACCGGGTGACTGCGGATCAGGACACGGGCACAGCGGCACCGGTGCCGGCACCGGCTCCCGGGGAACGGACGGCCCCGCGCGGCGGCCGCACCTCGGCCGCCGGCACCGCACTGGAGAAGTCGATGCGCATCCTGGAGGCGGTGGCGGCGCCCGGCGGACCGCACCGGCTCACCGACATCGCGCGCGCCGCGGACGTGCCCAAGTCGAGCACGCACCGGATCCTGGCCGCGCTCGCCGGGCAGGGTTACGTACGGGCCGCCGACGAGGTGCGGTACACGGCGGGCCCGCGGCTGCGCACCCTCGCGGCGGAGGTCGCGGCGGGCGAGCCCGCCGGCATCGGCCAGGTGCTGGGCCGGCTCCAGCAGGCCACCGGGCAGACCGTGCACCTGGCCCTGCACAGCGGGGAGACGGTCACCTACATCCGCAAGCTGGAGGACCACGCCCGGCCCTTCCGCACCGCCTCCCGCACCGGCATGCGGATGCCCCTGCACACGACGGCCATCGGCAAGAGCGTCCTCGCCGCGCTGCCCGCCGCCGAGGCGGACGCCCTGCTGGCGGCCACGGGCCTGCCCGGCCGCACGCCGGCCTCGCTCACCACCCGGGCGGCCCTGTCCGCCGACCTGGAGGCCGTACGGGAGCGGGGCTACGCCCTGGACGACGAGGAGAACGAGCCGGGCATCCGCTGCATCGGGGCGGCCGTGGTGGACGGGTCCGGGCGGCCGGTGGGCGGGGTCAGCGTCACCACCGTGACCTTCCTGGTGCCGCGCGAGGAGATCGAGTCGTACGTCCCGGCCCTGCGGGAGGCGGCGGCCTCGCTGGGCCCGCTGCTCTGAACGGACGCGCCCGCAGGCCGTTCCCGGACCCCCTCAGGCGGTCCGGCCGCGGAAGGCGGTGCGGTACTCGCGCGGGGACACCCCGACCCGCCGGGTGAACGGCGGGCGGAGGGAGACCGCCGAGGCGAAGCCGCAGCGGACCGCGATCTCGTCCACGGGCAGGCCGGTCTCCTCCAGCAGCTGCTGCGCGGCCAGGATCCGCTGGTCGAGGAGCCAGCGCAGCGGGGTGGTGCCGGTGGCCTCGGCGAACCGGCGCGCGAAGGAACGTTCCGACATGTGGGCCAGCGCGCCCATGGTCCGGACCGTCCAGGGCCGGGCCAGGTCGGCGAGGACCTGCTGGCGGGCCTCGGCCAGCGGGTCCTGGCCGGCTTCCGCCTCGGGCACCGGAGAGGGGATGAACTGGGCCTGGCCGCCCGCCCGGAAGGGGGCGGTGACCATGGCCCGGGCGATCGCCGCCGCGGTCTGCTGGCCGTGCGCGGAGCGGACCAGGTGGAGGCACAGGTCGATGCCGGCGGCCACCCCCGCCGAGCTCCAGATGCCCCCGTCGCCGGTGAACAGCACCTCGGGCCGGACCTCGGCGGCCGGGTGCCGGCGGGCCAGCTCCCCGGTGAGCGCCCAGTGGGTGGTGACGGCCCGTCCGTCGAGCAGGCCGGCCTCCCCGAGCACGAACGCCCCGGCGCACAGCGAGGCGAGCGGGATGCCCCGCGCGTGCACGGCCCGCAGGACGTCCAGGACGGCGGGCGGGGAGGCGGCGCCCGGGTCCGTGATGCCGGGGATCATGACCAGGTCGCAGTCGAGCAGGGCCTCCAGCGGGTGGTCCGGGGTCCGCTCCAGCCCGCCCCCGAGCCGGGCCGGACCCCCTTCGGGCCCGCAGACCCGCAGGTCGAAGCGGGGTCCGTGGCCCGCCGCCCGCTCGGCCCAGACCTCTCCGATCACCGCGTAGTCGAAGGCGCGTACGCCGTCGAAGACGAGGCAGCCGACGGACGTGAACTCCGGAATACCCATGGCGGGAATGTATCGATCGGCGGCGGCCTCGACGATCACGGCCCCCGGCGGCCGCGTCCGAGGATGAGGGCATGACGAACACGAGCGCATTCGACGCCCCTCTGACCATCGATTCCGACTCCGTCCTCATCGTGGTGGACGTGCAGCAGGGCTTTGACGACAGCGAGTTCTGGGGGGTGCGCGACAACCCGGACGCCGAGAAGCACATCGCGGCGATCGCCACCGCCTGGCAGGAGACCGGACGGCCGGTGGTCGTCGTCCGGCACGTCACGGAGTCCGGACCGTTCGAGCCGGGGACCCCCGGCTACGAGCTGAAGCCGGAGGTGGCCGGGATCCGGGCGGACCTCCAGATCACCAAGACGGTCAACAGCGCCTTCTACGGCACCCCCGACCTGCACGCCTGGCTCCAGGAGCGCGGCGCCCGCCAGGTGGTGGTCATCGGCATCATGACGAACGTCTGCAACGAGAGCACGGCGCGCATGGCCGGCAACCTCGGCTACGACACGGTGTTCCCGATCGACGCCATGCACACCTTCGGCCTGAAGGGGCCGGACGGGGTCACGGTGCCCGCGGAGGAGCTGGCGCGGGGGACCGCCGCGGTCCTGCACCACATGCGGTTCGCGAAGGTGGTCACCACGGAGGCGGTGCTCGCCGCGGTCGGCGCCTGAGCAGCGGCGCCCGGGCAGCGCCGAGCCACCGGCGTCCGACGCGGGCGGCCCACACCGCCTCACCCCGCCCCGCCTCACCCCGCCTCGGGCACCCCGCCCCGGGCATCCCGCCCCGGGCATCCCGGTACGGCACGGGAGCCGCGTACCGCGTCCGTCAGTCCGCGGGCGGCGCGGCGGCGGGCCGCAGCAGCCCGGCGGCCAGGCCGGCGGGCACGGCATCGCGCAGGGCCGCGGTGACCGCGGAGACCGCGGGATGGGCCGCGGCCCCGCTGCGGAAGGCGATCTGGGTCCGGCGCTGCATCGGCAGCCGGTCCAGGCGGACGGCGGGTCCGGGGTCCACCACCCCGAGCTGCGGTACGACCGCCACCCCCTGCCCGGCCGCCACCATGGCCAGCACGGTCGCGAACTCGTCGATCTGGTGGCGGACCCGGGGGGTGAACCCGGCGGCCTGGCAGGCCCGTACGGCCATGGTGTGGCAGAGGGTGCCGGGGGTGGCGGTGATCCAGGGGGCCTCGCGCCAGCGCGCGAGGTCCGCGGGGTCGGCCCCGGGGCCGGCGGGCACCGGGCGCGGTCCGCCGGCGGGGGGCCGGGGGGCGGGGCCCGGCGAGGCCAGGTACATGGCCTCGGTGAACAGGTCGAGCGTGGTCACTCCGGTTTCGGCCGGGAAGGGCACGAAGTCGTACTCGTGGACCAGGGCCACGTCCAGGTCCCCGGCCCGCAGGGCGTGGGCCACGGCGGCCGGATCGGTCTCCGAGACCATCGGCTCCAGTCCCGGGTGGCGGGCGGCCAGGGCCGTCAGGGCGGCCGGGACGATGGCCCGGGTGGCGGTGGGGAAGGCGCCGATCCGCAGGGGTCCGGCCAGGCCGTGCCGGGCTCCGGCGAGTTCCGCGGCGGCCTGTTCGAGCCGTTCCAGCACGGCGTCGGCGTGCCGGACGAGGTTCTCGCCGGCCGGGGTGAGGCGCACCCGGCGGCCGGTCCGCTCCAGGAGCGGGAGCCCGGCTTCCCGTTCCAGGGCGCTGAGTTGCTGGGACACCGCCGAGGGGGTGAAGGCCAGGGCTTCGGCCACGGCGGCGATGGTGCCGCGTACGGCGAGTTCGCGCAGCAGGCGCAGGCGTCGGACATCGAGCATCAGCTCAGCTTACGTTTGAGAACAGAAATGCGAACTGGACCTGAGCGTTCTGCCGCGGCCACCCTCGTCAGCATGACTTCCGAGACCGCCCTGCACGGGATCCACGTACCGCTCATCACCCCCTTCACCGCGGCCGGCGACGTCGCGTACGAGGCGCTGGAGGCGCTGGCCCACGAGGCCCTCGACGGGGGTGCGGCCGGGATCGTCGCCCTCGGCACCACCGCCGAGTCGGCCACGCTGGACGCGGCCGAGCGGGACGCGGTGGTGGACGTGTGCGCGCGGGTGTGCCGCGAGCGCGGCGCCGGGCTGCTGATCGGGGCGGGCGGCAGCGACACGCGCGCGAGCGAGGCGGCCCTCGCCCGGCTGGCCCGGTGGCCCGGGGCGGGGGGCGCGCTGGTGATCGTGCCCTCCTTCACGCGGCCCTCACCCGAAGGAGTGATCGCGCACTTCACGCGGCTCGCGGCGGCGAGCCCGGTGCCGCTGGTCGTCTACCACATCCCGTACCGCACGGGGCTGCCGCTCGACGCCGCCACGCTGCGCACGATCGGCGAGCTGCCGGGGGTGGCGGGGGTCAAGTACGCGGCGGGCCTGGACGACCAGGCGGTCCGGCTGCTGGGCGACCTCCCGGCCGGGTTCGCCGTGCTGGCCGGGGACGACGTGTTCCTGTCCCCGCTGCTGGCGCTCGGCGCGGCGGGCGGCATCCTGGCCTCGGCGCACCTGGCCACCGCCCGGTTCGCCGAACTGGCCGCCGCCTGGCGGGCGGGCGAGGCCGGCCGGGCCCGCGAGCTCGGGCACGCCCTGGCCCGGCTTTCGGCCGCCGCCTTCGCCGAGCCCAACCCCACCGTGATCAAGGGCGTCCTGCACGCGCAGGGCCGCATCCCGACCGCCGACGTCCGCCTCCCGCTCCTGCCGGCCCGCCGGGAGTCCGTGGACGCGGCCCTCAAGCAGTTGGCCGAACTGGGCTGACCCGTACGGGCCGGCGGCGCGCCCGGGGGCCGCGGCGGGCGCCGCCGCGGGCCTCGCGGGCGATGCCGGCCGGCCGCTGTTGCCGCAGGGCGCGCCGGGCGTGGCCGCTCAGGCGTCCGCGCCCGGTGCGGGGCGGCGGAAGAGGGCCGTCCACAGGAAGGGTTCGCCGAAGCGCGGGGAGTCCGCGGGTTCGTCGGCCATGCGGCGGAGTTCGACCACCTCGTAGTCGGAGAAGATCCGGCGCAGCGATGCGTCGGTGTAGGCCAGGCCGCCGTGCAGGGCGGACTGCCGGTAGAAGTCCGCGTCGGAGAGTTCGGAGCCCATGCCGCCGGCGGCGAAGCAGGTGAGTGCGAAGTACCCGCCCGGGGCGAGGACCCGGTCGAGCAGGTCGAGGTAGCCGATCCGCCGGTGCGGGGGCAGGTGGTGGAAGCAGCCCGAGTCGTACACGAGGTCGTAGGGGCCGGTCAGTTCGGTCCGGGTGAGGGCGAACGCGTCCCCGCAGTGGAACCGGACTCCGGCCCCCGTCTCCCGGGCGCGGTCGCGGGCCCAGGCGAGGGCGGCCGGGGAGAGGTCCACGGCGTCCACGTCGAAGCCGGCGGCGTCCAGGTGCAGGGCGTTGCGGCCGGGGCCGCAGCCCAGGTCGAGGGCGCGGCCCGGGGTGAGCAGGCCGCTGTCGAGGTGGCCGGTGAGGTTTTCGTCGGGCTTGGCCACGAAGAACGGCACGTCCCGGTCGCGGTCCGCGTAGAAGGCGTCCCACCACGGGGCGGCGCCTTCGGTCCAGCGGTCCGCCTCGGCCGCGAACAGCCCGTCGAGCAGCTCCATCACGTCTTCGACCGAGCGTATGGTGCGGTCCATCAACTCCCCCTTCGCCAGGGGTTGAACGCTACGGTGCCACGCGCTGGAAGCCCAGCTCAGCGGGCTGGTACGGGAGTTGCAGGAAGGCCGCGGGCGGGCTCTGGACGCGCCGGTGGGCCACCGGCCGGGGGCACCCTCACCGCCCGGGGCGGACGGGCGTGCACGGCCCCGCGGAAGCCCGCCCCGGGGGCGTTCCGGGCCGCGCCGGGCCCGGTTTTTCGACGGTGTCCGCGCGGCGGGGCGCTCAGGCGCCCTCGGTGGCCGCTGCCGCGTCCAGGGCCTCGGTGAGGCGGTCGAGGCGGGACCGGAGGTCGAGGATCTCGTCGAGGCCGAAGCCGGTGGCGGTGGCGATCCGCCGGGGCACCTGGGCGGCGCGCTCGCGCAGTGCGGTCCCGGCGGCGGTGGGCGAGATGTGCACGGAGCGCTCGTCCTCGGCGCTGCGTTCGCGGTGGACGAGCCCGGCCGCCTCCAGCCGCTTGAGCAGCGGGGAGAGGGTCCCCGAGTCGAGCCGCAGGCTGCGGCCCAGCTCCTTGACCGGAACGGTGCCCTGCTCCCAGAGGACCAGCATCACGAGGTACTGGGGGTAGGTGAGGCCGAGGTCCTTGAGGAGGATCCGGTAGAGGCCCCCGAAGGCGCGCGAGGCGGCGTTCAGGGAGAAGCAGATCTGGCCGTCCAGGCGCAGGAAGTCCTGGTCGGCGACGGTCTCCAGGGAGCGTTCGGTCATGGGTCCAGGCTACCTCGGGAGTGATTGAGTTGTGCACAACTTAATTGTGTGCTTCATTTGTGGGGTGGCACCGAGAGGGCCGCGCCAGCCAACCGCGAGAGGACGCCTCCCATGGACGCTCTGTACACCGCCGTCGCCACCGCCAACGGCCGCGAGGGCCGCGCCGTCAGCTCCGACGGCCAGATCGACCTGCCCCTGGCGATGCCCCCGGCCCTCGGCGGCAGCGGTCAGGGCACCAACCCGGAGCAGCTCTTCGCCGCCGGGTACGCGGCCTGCTTCGCCAGCGCCCTGGGCCTGGTCGGCCGCCAGGAGCGGGTGGACACCAGCGACGTCTCCGTGACGGCGGAGGCCTCCATCGGCAAGGACACCGACGGCGGCTTCGGGCTGGCCGTGACCCTGCGCGTGGAGCTGCCCGAGGCGCTGCACGGCGAGACCGGCGAGCTGCTGGTCAAGAAGGCCCACCAGGTCTGCCCGTACTCCAAGGCCACCCGCGGCAACATCCCGGTCGAGCTCGTCGTCGAGTAGTCGGACCGGCGCGCGGGCCCCACGGTCAGGGCCCGGCGCTCAGGACGGGCCCGGCGCTCAGGGCCAGGACTCAGGCGGAGGCCAGCACCGTTTCCACGGTGTCGGCCTCCGCCGCCGTCTTGTCCGGCCGGTGGCGCAGCACCCGCGCGAAGCGCAGCGTGACCCCGGCGGGGTAGCGCGGGGAGCGCTGGAGTCCGTCGTAGGCGATCTCCACGACGAGTTCCGGGCGCACCCGCACCGTGAACCCGTCGTCGGAGACGGCCAGCGCGGTCAGCCGCTCGGTCTGCTCCCGCAGCATGGCGTCGGTGAGTCCCTTGAAGGTCTTGCCGAGCATCACGAAGCCGCCGTCCGCGGCGCGCGCACCCAGGTGCAGGTTGGACAGGAAACCGGTGCGCCGGCCGTGCCCCCACTCGGCGGCCAGGATCACCAGGTCGAGCGTGTGCACCGGTTTGACCTTGAGCCACATGCGCCCTCGGCGCCCCGCCGAGTAGGCCGAGTCCAGCGCCTTGACGACGACTCCCTCATGGCCTCGGTCGAGGGCAGCCCGCCAGAACTCCTCGGCCTCCCCCGCGCCGGCGGCCGGGTCGGCCACCTCCAGGCGGCGCACCCGCGCCTCCGCCGGGACCAGCCGGTCCAGGGCCGCGTGCCGCTCCCGCAGCGGCCGGTCCAGCAGCTCCCGGCCGTCCGCCGCCAGGACGTCGAAGAAGGCCGGGCTCAGCGGCAGTGCGGCGTGCGCCGCGGCCACGTCCACCCGCGAGCCCACCCGGCTCGCCACCTCCTGGAAGGGCACCGGCCGGCCGGCCGCACCGAGCGCGATGACCTCCCCGTCCAGGATGAAGTCACCGCCCGGCAGGCCCTGAGCGAGGGCCGTGACCTCGGGCAGCCGCCCGGTGATCTCCTCCAGGGAGCGGGTGTACACGCGGACCGCGTCCGCGGTGCGGTGCACCTGCACCCGGATGCCGTCGAGCTTCTCCTCCACGCTGCACGGGCCGAGCGCCGCCAGCGCCTCGGCCACCGACTTCGCGGTGTGCGCCAGCATCGGCTGCACCGGGTGTCCCACGGTCACCGTGAACGCCGCCAGTGCCCCCGGTCCCTCGGCGAGCACCGCGCGGGCCACCGGGGGCAGGGCCCCGGCGTGCATGACCGCCCGGCGCAGCTCGGGCGCCGGCACTCCGGCGGCCGCGGCCACCCCCTCCAGGGCGAGGGCCGCCAGGGCGCCCTGGCGCACCTCGCCGGAGATCAGCCGCACGAGGAAGTCCTGCTCGGGTGCGGTCGCCCGGCCCAGCAGTCCGGCGAGCAGCGCCCGGCGCGCGGCCTGCGCGCCCGGGCCGGAGACGGCCGCGAGTTCCGTCAGCGCCGCGTCGGCGGCCGCCACCGTCAGTACGGGCTCGGGCGCGGGCGGCACCGGCTCGCTCAGCAGCCGCCACCCCACTCCGATCCGGCCCTGCGGCGGCTTCCCCGCGAGGTAGGCGATGACGAGGTCCACCTCCTCCGGGGGCGCGGCGGCGAAGAGGCCCGCGAGCAGGGCGGTCTTGGCGGACCGGGCGGAGGCTCCGGCCACCTCCCGGGACACGCGTGCGACCTCGGCCAGCAGCATGGCGCCATCCTCCCCCCGGGCGCCGGGGGCCGCACCCGGCGGGGCTGCCGCACCGGGCGGGCGGACGGGGCGTACGGGCCCGGGCGGAGGCGGCGTACGGGCCGGCGGGAGGGTTCCGTGCGGGCCGGGCGGAGCTGCCGTAGCGGCCGTCGCGGTTGGCCGGTCTCCGACCGCGTACGGCGGGCGGCGGGCTGGCCGTGCGGCCGGGTTGCGGGCAGCCTGAAGCCATGGAATCCGCACGGGTGCCGGCGGCGCAGGGCCGGCGGGCGGAGCCGGCCGGCGGGGTCCGGCTCGGCACCGCCCAGGGCAGGTGGGTGCTGTTCACCACGGTGCTCGGTTCGAGCATGGCCCTGCTCGACTCGACCGTGGTCAACGTGGCCCTGCCCCGGATCGGCCGGGACCTCGGGGCCACGATGGCCACGCTCCAGTGGACGGTCAACGCGTACATGCTCACGCTCGCCGGGCTGATCCTGGTGGGCGGGGCGCTGGGCGACCGCTTCGGGCGGCGGCGGGTGTTCGTGCTCGGCGTGGCCTGGTTCGGGGCAGGTTCGCTGCTGTGCGGGCTGGCGCCGAACGCCGGGGTGCTGATCGCCGCCCGGGCCCTGCAGGGCGTCGGGGGTGCGCTGCTGACCCCCGGCTCCCTGGCCCTGATCCAGTCCTCGCTGGCACCGGAGGACCGGGCGCGGGCGGTGGGGCTGTGGTCGGGGCTGGGCGGGGTGGGGGCCGCGGTGGGGCCGTTCCTCGGCGGCTGGCTGGTGGACGGGCCGGGCTGGAGGTGGGTGTTCCTGCTGAACGTCCCGCTCGCCGCGCTCTGCATACCCGTCGCACTGCGGCACGTACCGGAGTCGCGTGATCCGCAGGCGCACGGCCGGTTCGACATCGCCGGTGCGGCCCTGGGCGCGGCGGCCCTGGCGCTGGTCACGTACGCGCTGATCGAGGCCGGCTCCCCCGCCGGGTACGCCACGGCGGCGGCCGGGGTGCTGCTGGCGGGCGGGTTCGTGGTGCTGGAGCGCAGGCGGCGGGATCCGATGGTGCCGCCGGACGTGTTCGCGTCGCGGACGTTCACGGCCGTCAACCTGGTGACCCTGTGCGTGTACGCGGCCTTCGGCGGGTTCTTCTTCCTCGCCGTGCTCCAGCTCCAGGTGGTGGCCGGCTGGTCGGCGCTGGGCGCGGGTGCGGCGCTGCTGCCGACGACCGCGCTGATGCTGCTGCTGTCGGCGCGGGCGGGTGAGCTCGGGGAGCGCATCGGGCCGCGCATCCCGCTGACCGCGGGGCCGCTGCTGTGCGCAGCGGGGATGCTGCTGATGGTGCGGGCGGGGCCGGGGGCCTCGTATCCGCGGGACGTGCTGCCCGCGCTGCTCGTGCTGGGGCTGGGCATGACCGCGCTGGTGGCCCCGCTGACCGCGACGGTGCTGTCCTCGGTGCCGACCGCGCGGGCGGGGCTGGCGAGCGGCATCAACAACGCGGCGGCGCGGGCGGCCGGGCTGCTCGCGGTGGCGGCGCTGCCGCTGCTGGCCGGCATGGGCCCGGAGGCGTACCGGTCGGCGGAGGAGTTCGGCCGCGCCTTCCGGACCGCCATGTACTGGTGTGCCGGGCTGCTGGTGCTGGGCGCCGTGCTGGCCTGGACGACCGTGCGCACCCCGCGGGCGGACGCGGGCTGCCATCCGCAGTGCCACACCTACTGCACGGTGGCGGCGCCGCCGCTCGAACCGCCTCCGGAGTGAGGCCATGTGCTGGAGCGCCACGGCGGACCTGGCCGCCGGGACCGGGATCGCCCTCGCCGGCGCGGTCTGCACGGCGCGGACGCTGAGGGCGGGCCGGATCCGGGAACTGCCGCTGGCCGCCCTGCCGCTGCTGCTGGGCGCCCACCAGCTGGTGGAGGCGGCCGTCTGGCGGGCCGGCGGGGGCACCGGCCCGGCGACGACGGCCTGGGCGGTGATCGCGTTCCCACTGGCGGCGGTGTGGGTGCCGTTCGGGGTGCTGCTCGCCGCTCCCCCGGGCCGCCGGCGCCGGCTGGGGGTGCCGTGCCTGGCGGGGCTGGTGGTCGCGGCCTTCCTCGCCTGGCGGATGGCGGTGCGGCCGGTGTCGGCGCAGGTGCGGGGGCACACGGTCGGCTACGCGCTGGAGGTGCCGTACGCCCCGCTGGTGATCGCCGGGTACCTGTGCGCCACGGTCGGCTCCCTGCTGCTGGCCGCGGACCGCCGGCTGCGGGTGCTGGGGGGTGTGGTGGCGGCCGGGGCGGTGCTCTGCGCGGTCCTGTGGCGGCTGGAGTTCGTCTCCACGTGGTGTGCGTTCGCGGCCGCGGCCTCGCTGCTGCTGGTGGGCTGGTCCGGGCGGTCCGCCGCCCCGGCCCCGGGGCGGTCCGGCCCCCGGGTCCTCAGCTGAGCGCGGCGTACGTCGTACGGGCGAGCGCCGGGGCGAACTCCGCCACGGGGCGGACCGCTTCCGGGCCCGAGAAGTGCAGGAAGAACGCGCGCTGGAAGCAGGCGCCGAGGAGCATGGCCGCCGCGGCGTACGGGTCGCAGTCGGCCCGGATGCGGCCGCTGTCGCGTTCCCGCAGGAGGTTGCGGACCAGTGCGTCGAGCACGGTGTGCGGCCCCGTGCCGATCTGCCGGATGCCTTCCCGGTGCCGGTTCAGGAGCTCCGGCTCGGCGAAGAGGGAGCCGGCCATGGGCATCGCGTCGGCGTAGAACAGGGCGGCGTGGCGGGCGATCTCGGTGAGGGACTCCTCGACGCCGGCGGCCCCGGGAGCGGCGCCGGGCGCGGGCGGGGCCGCGTCGAGCGCCCGCATCAGGGGCCCGGCGTTGGGCGAGCGCTCGGTGAGGACCCGTACGAACAGCTCCTCCTTGTTCGCGAAGTGCTTGTAGAGCGCGGCCTCGGAGCAGCCGGCCTCGCGGGCGATGGCCTTGGTCGTCGCGTGGGCGAGGCCGATGCTGCGCATCAGCTTCTCGGCGGCGTCGAGGAGGCGCTCGGGAGTGGGGCGGCTTGACGCGGGGGTGGGCATTCGCTCACCCTAGCGGCAGGCCCGGGTGAGTGAATACTCACCCACCCTTGCCCTCACCCCTCTTGGCCTCTGCGCGTCCTGCTCTGCGGTACGGAAGGAATCCCCATGAAGCTCACGGTCTTCGGAGCCACCGGTGGCGTGGGCCGCCTCGTCGTCCGCCAGGCGCTCGACGCGGGGCACGAGGTGACCGCGGTGGTCCGCGACCCGGCCCGGCTGCCGGTGGCCGCCCACCCGCTGCTGCGGGTGGCCACGGTGCCCGCCCTGACCGACCCGGCCCCGCTCGTCCCGGTGCTGGCCGGACGCGACGCGGTGATCTCCGCCCTGGGCGCGCCGGGCAACAAGCAGGCCAAGGCCGCCCCGGTGTGCGCGCCCGCGCTGACGGCGGTGGTGGCGGCGATGGCGCAGACGGAGGTGCGCAGGCTCGCGGCGGTGAGCGCGGCTCCGGTGGGGCCGGTCGCCGACGGGGACGGCATCCTGACCCGGGCCCTCGTCTTCCCGCTGCTGCGCCGGCTGCTGCGGGACCTGTACGCGGACCTGGCGGCGATGGAGCGGGTGATCGCGGGGAGCGGGACGGACTGGACGGTCGTACGGCCGCCGATGCTGCTGGACCGGCCGCACACGGGGCGGTACCGGCAGGCCGTCGACGCGAACGTGCCGGGCGGCCGGACCATCGCGCGTGCGGACGTCGCGGACGCCCTCCTGCGCAGCATCGCCGACCCGGCAACGGCGGGACACGCCTTGGGCATCGCCGCCTGAGCCGCCCCCCACGCACCCCGCACGCACTCCGGCGCCGGCCTGCGGGCCCCGACGCCGGACCCGGAACCGACCCAACGGCTTGGCACGCGGCCGGGGGCTGGGCCGGGGATCCGGTGCCGGGGATCCGGTGCCGGGGGTTCGGCGGCCGGTGGGGGCGGAGGCGGTCAGCCGGTGGGTGGGAGGTCCGGGGGGATGCCGATTGCGTCGGTGAAGTCCGTGCCGCCCAGGTCCACCCCGCCGAGGTCGGCGCCGGTGAGGTCCGCGCCGCGCAGGCTGGCTCCGGTGAGGTTCGCCCCCGAGAGGTTCGCCGCCCGCAGCCGGGCCCCCGCCAGGTTCGCCCCGGAGAGGTTGGCCCCCTGGAGCGAGGCGTTGCCCAGCAGGGCGCCGGAGAGGTCCGCCTGCCGCAGGCTCGCCCCCGTCAGCAGGGCGGTGGAGAGGTCCGCGGCGCGCAGCCGGGCCTCGCTCAGGTCGGCGCCGGACAGGTTCGCCCCGTTCAGCTTCGCCTCGGCGAGGTCCACGGGCCGTTCGGCGCCCTGACCGCCGTCCGCCGCCCCGGTGGCGCCGATCTTCGGCGCGTCCCGCTTCGGCTTGTCGCCCTCGGCGGCGACGATGCCCGCGCCCTGGTCCACGCCGAGGTCGGCGCCCTGGAGCACCGCGCCGGTCAGCCGGGCGCCGGCCAGGGAGGCGCTGGAGAGGTTCGCCGCGGTCAGGACCGCCCGGTCCAGCCGGGCCCCGACGAGGCGGGCGTCCCACAGGTTGGCGGCGGTCAGGTCGGCCCGCCTGAGGTCGGCGCCGGTGAGGTCCGCGTCGCGGAGGTTCGCGGCCGCCAGGTGCGCTCCGGCCAGGTGGGCGTGGTCCGCCTTGACCCTGTTCAGGGCCGCGCCGTCGAGGAGGGCCGAGTTCAGCGCGGCGCCGCTGAGCGTCGCGTCCGACAGTTCGGTGTTCTGCAGGTCGGTGTGGATCAGGATCGCGTCGGTGAGGACCGCGTACCGCAGATCGGCGCCGCCGAGCCGGCTGTCGCTCAGCCGCGCCCCCGTCAGATCGGCGCCGGTGCCGGCGCCCGATCCGGTGATGCCCGGGGCGGACTGCCGGTCGCGCGGGCCGAGGTAGGCCCCGGTGAGGACCACGTCGGTCAGGCGCGCTCCGGTCAGGTCGGCGCCGCCCAGGTCGGCGCTCCCCAGCTCGACCTTGTACAGCTCGGCGTCCGAGAGGTCCGCCCCGGACAGGACCGCCCCGGACAGGTCCACCTGCCGCAGGTCCGCCCGACGCAGGTCCAGTCCGGCCGCCCGGGCATGGGCCAGGTCCACTCCCATGAGCTGCGCCTTCTGCAGGTCGGCCCCGCTCAGGTCGGCGTACGGGAAGGAGAGCGGGTGCGAGACCGGTACGTCCGGGCCCTCCTCCGAGTCGGCGGTGCGGGAGCTGAGGACGAGGCCGCGGAGGAAGGCGTCGTGCCAGTTGACCTTCGCCTCGCCGTCGTCCCCGGGGTCCCGGCCCGCGAGCACTTCGATCACGGCCGCCACGTGCTCGTCGGGGAGCGGCGGGGGGTCGGTCTTGCCCAGCTCCTCGGGGGCGCCCTTGGGCCTCTCCGCCTCGTCGCGCAGGTAGGCCGACAGCACGGAGATCACCCGCGGCTGGTCCTCCGGGGAGTCGTGCATGATGCGCTGGAGGGCGTAGATGCCGCCGAGCTGACGGTGCGGGGACTCCGCGGCCAGGTCCTCCATCGCGTCCCCGAACCGGGTCGCGATCTGCTCCTCGTCCTGGATGTCCAGGCCGGACCGGTCCTGCATGAGCGAGAGGCCGCTGAACACGAGGGCCAGCAGGGTGCCGAGGCCGGTCAGGACCGCCGCCGCGGTGACCCACCCGTGCCTGCGCTCGGCGGCGGCCGCACTGCGCTGGCCCGAGGGGGTGTGCAGCTTGCGCCATCGCCGTACGGCCCGCCGGTGGACGAACCACCGCCAGGGCCGCGGCCGCCTGTCGGTCACCCTTCCATGACACCCCCGCGGCCCCGCAGCCGCAGCCGCAGCCGGAACGGGACCGGCGGACCCGCGCGCCGCCGCCGTCGGCGCGGGCCCGGGGGCCGGGGACCGGGTCCGGGAGGCCGACGACCGACCCCCGCAGCCAGCGCCACCGGGCGGGTCCGGACGGCCGACGGGACGGGCCCCGCAGCCGGGGCAGGCCCCCACAGCCGGGCCCGGCCCCCGGCCCGACCGGGCCGCTCAGCCGGCCCAGGGCGCCATCGGGTACCAGATGAGGTCGCGCCGGGCCAGCATCCGCACGTCCCAGTAGAGGATCATGAACACGCCCGCGGCGACGAAGGCCGCGGCCATCAGCGCGGAGGTCCGGCTCGGCCGGGCCGTGAGCCAGCGGCCGAGGCGCTCGCCGAACAGCCCGGCCACCAGCAGGAAGAGCAGGGAGACGATCACGATGTTGCCGACGGCCTGGAGCCCGAAGGCCACCGCCCCGTAGAGCGGGTTGTGGCTCTCGGCGGCGTCCCGGAAGAGCTGCCGGAACAGGCCGTAGGGGCGCCCCAGCTGGAAGGCCCCGACCAGGGCGCCCATGAACACCATGGGGGCGTTGGGGAAGCGCTCCGTGAGCCCGGCCAGCGGATCCCGGGTCACCCCGGCGGCCGCCAGTCCGAGGTACGTCATGACCAGCCCGAGCACCCCGTAGACGACCATCGCCTGGATCATGCGCCCGGAGAAGCCGGAACCCGCCCCGCCCGAGGACTGCTCGAACTGCGGCATGCCGGTACCGGCCAGCGCGGCCACCATTCCGTACAGCGCGGAGACGGACACCGCCCCGACGGCCAGCCAGCCCAGCGGCCGGACCAGCCGGGCGAGCCGGCCGCGCCGGGTCTGCACCTGGCCGGCCAGCGGGGCGATGGCGCTGAAGACCGCGATGTTGCACGCGGTGAACGTGCCGGCGACACCGGTGGCGAGCGCGAAGGCGATGCCCGCGAGGGCGCCCGTGAGGGGGGCGTCCTTGGCGGGGTGGCCGAGCAGGGCCCCTGCCACGTTCCCGCCGATGGTCTTGTCCACGAACTCCGCCGACCAGACGACGGTGAGCGCGAAGCCGAACAGCGCAGCGGCGATCAGGACCGGCGTCCTGCGGCGCGGCGCGTGCCCGTTGAAGAGGAACGAAGCGGTACGGGAACTCCGGGGCAGGTCGGTGCGGGTCCGCGCAGTCGCTGCGGGGCCGCCGGCAAGCTGGGTCATGGGGTCCTCTCGCTGAAGCGTTCGCAAGTGATCGATGCATTCGAAGCGTCGGGGCGACACGTTAGGAGCGGCGGCCCGCCCGGCGGCATTGCGCGCCCCCAACAGAGCACGATGGAAGAAGAGTTCGGGAACCTTTTCCGGCTTCACGCCATGACCTGCTGCTTTCCGGCCACCCCCGGGCGCCGGCGGCCCAGCCCGTAGCCTGGCGGGATGGACGACAGGGTGCGGACGATGCGGATCCGGGCGGCCCGGGAGCCGGAGGCGGCGGCGCTCACGGAGCTGGTGCTCCGGTCGAAGGCGCACTGGGGCTACGACGCGGCCTTCATGGCGGCCTGCGCAGAGGAACTCCGCGTCCACGCCGCGGACATCGCCGAGGGCCGGGTCTTCGTCGCCGAGGACCGGCGCGGCGTGCTCGGTGTGGCCGCACTCGGTCCGGACGGCCCGCCCGACGCCGAGCTCGACCTGCTGTTCGTGGAGCCGAAGGCGATCGGCTCCGGGGTCGGGCGGCGGCTGTACGGGTTCATGGTGGGGCTCGCCCGGGAGCGGGGCCACGCCCGGATGCACATCGCGGCCGACCCGCACGCGGCGCACTTCTACCGGGCCATGGGCGCCCGGCCCCGCGGCACCACCGCCTCGGGCTCCCTCCCGGGTCGCGAACTCCCCCGCTTCGAGGTGGAACTGCACCCGACCCCGGCATGGGTGACGGCCTGGAGCCGCGGCGGACGGGCGGTGCACCTCGGCAACGTCGCCGAGTACAACCTCCAGTTCGCGGACCCCTCGCTGGACGGCCGCCCGGACGCCGCACACCACTACTCCTGCCTCGCCGCATTCCACACCCCGCACCCGGCCGCCCTCGTCGTACCGCTTCCGGTGCCCGACGGATGGCTCGGGCTGCTGTCCCGGCAGCTCGACTGGGACGAGGTCGAGCTGTACGACGGCCTGGCCGAGCAGGAGCCCAGCCTCTCCGAGGCGGTACGGGCACGGCCGGCCCTCGCGGAGCGGCTGGCCGGACTGGGGTTGCCGCTGGTGCCGTGGGGCCGCAGCCCGCAGTTCGCCCGGCTCACCGGCCATGCCCTGCCGGCAGGCGCACTGCGCCACGAGTCGAAGGCGGCCTCCCACGCCCTGTTCCGGCGGATCGCGGCGGCGGGCGGGCAGCCGGGGATCGCCGTGCCCCGGCAGTGGCCGGTGCGCGGCCGGTGGGCGGCGGGGCGGCTGCTGACCCGGCGGGCCCGCGCCGAGGCCGCGACCGTGCTCAAATCCGAGCACGGGGTGGGCGGTTCCGGCACCGTCGCGGTCACCCCGGAGGAGCTCCGGGCGCCGGGCGGCCTCCGGGCGGTCCTGCGCTCCCTGCCGCGCGGCCCGCTGCTCGCCGAGGAGTACGTGGCCGGTGCCGGGCCCTGCCGCGACCTCACGTACGACGGGTTCGTGACCGGGGACGGCCGGGCGCACCGGGTCGGCACCGCGGTCATGGAGGTGGCGGGGACGGGCTACCGGGGCGCCACCGTCGGGCCGGGCCTGGTCCCCGCCGCGCTGGACGCCGCGGCCTGCGCCTTCGGGGACGCGGTGGGGCGGGAGCTGGCGGCCGCCGGCCACCGCGGCTGGTTCGACGTGGACTTCGTGGCGGGAGCGGACGGCCGGCTCGCGCCCACCGAGGCCAACCTGCGGCTGACCGGCCCCTCGGTGGCGTTCATGGTGCAGGCCCGGCTGGACGAGGTGCGCGGCGGCCGCCACCACGTACGGGTCGTCGACCGGCTGGAGCTGGGCGCCCGGCTCCCGGAGGCCCAGCTCGCCGGCCACCTGGCGCTCCTCGCGCGCAGCTGCGCCGAGGTGGGCGCGGTCTTCCTGCCGGCGATCCCCACGGCGGCGTACGAGCCCGCCCCCTGGCTGGGGGTGGTCCTGGCCGCGACCGATCCCGGGGCACTGGCCGCGGCCGAGGCCCGGGTCCGGTCCGCATGCAGCTCGCTGGGCGGGCTGTTCGGGGAGGTCACTCGTCGAAGCCGAGCGGGTCGGCCGGCTTCCGCGTGACGTACACGGCCACCACGGCGGCCGCGATCATGAGGGGGATGTTGAAGACGTAGACCAGGGCCGCCTGGCGCGGCCAGTCGTTCTTGGCGGCCAGCCGGTAGAGGTTGTCCTGCGGCCACCAGGACACCATGAGCCAGACGAGCGCGAGGTGCGCGGCAGTGGTGATCGCCTTGGGGCGGCCGGACCGGCGCATCCACGTGCGGCCGGCCGCGAGGAACACCAGGCCGGCGCCGAAGGACAGGCACTCGGCGATGTAGAGGCCGGTGAACAGCAGGGACCAGGGCGCGGGCACCCCGGTCAGGTCGGTGGACCCGGGCCAGAACAGCCCGGTGAGCACCAGGGCGAGGAGGGCCAGGAGGGCGGAGCAGCAGGCGACCTCCGGCGCAGCGCTCTTGGCGGGGTCCGGCGCCCGGCCGGCGGCCTTGCCGCCGGAGGCGCCGTACTTCCCGCTGCGCGCCCGGGTCGCGGCCGGGCGCGCGGGCAGCGGGAGGGCGCTGCGGTCCTCCTGCCCGGACCGGCTGCGCGGCAGTGCCCGGACGGGGACCACCACCCCCGGCCGGTCTGTCGCGGGCACGCTGCCCGCCAAGTGGCGGCCCAGGGCGGTCGGCCCGGGGAGTTCCGCGCCGGGCACCCCGCGGGCGGGGACGACGTAGGCCACGAGCTTGTTGGCGGCGGCGACTTCGGGGACCCGGGTGATGACGGCCGCGGCGATCTTGGGGTGGCTGCGCACGAGGGCCTCGGTGCGGTAGGTGTCGGCGGTGGCGCTGCCGCGCGGGACGCGGTCGCGGATCCGGCCGGCGTACTCCAGGAGTCCGTCCTCGCGCAGCCGGCCCAGGTCTCCGGTGGCCTCGGCGGGGGCTCCGGGAGGGGCCAGCAGGATCTCCCCCACCCCGTGCTCGTCGGGATCGCGCACTTCGGCCCGGTAGCCGGGGTGCGGGATGCCGAGCAGGGAGACCAGGCCGGGGCTGGGCTCCGGTCCGGCGAGCTGGTGCGTCTCGAACCAGGTGCCGGCGCCGGCGCTCTCCGCGGTGCCGTAGGCGTTGACCAGGCGCACTCCGGGGTTCAGCCGGCGCAGGTGTTCCGTGTGCTCGTCCAGGTAGAGGCGTGCGCCGGAGAGGACGACGAGGCGGACCGGCCATTCGTCCGGCAGGGGAAGGCCCTTCCCCGCGGCGGGTGCGGCGGCTGCGGCGGCGTCCTTCGGGGGGTGTCCGGGCCCGCCGAGCAGCCGGGCGAGCCCGCCCGGGTCGGTGAAGACCGCCGTGACGCCCTCGCTGCCGATCAGCTCGGCCGGACCGTGCTCGCGGTGGGCGTCGGGGCCGGGGAGGACCAGGGCGCCGCCGGTGGTGAGGGCCCGCGGCCAGCCGGCCGCGAAGGCGGCGGTGTCGCGCGGGGCGGTGACGAGGTGGCGGTCGGCCGGGGTGAGCCGGCCGGTGCGGGCCCAGGCGGCGGCAGCGGCGGCGAGCGCGTCGGCGCGTACGGGGGCGGCGCGCGGCCGGTCGGTGAAGACGAGGGCGGCGGTGCCGGCCTCCGGGACGCCGAGGGGTCCGGTGGGGAGGGCGGCCACCGTGTCGGCCTCGCGGTCGGGGTTGATCAGGCGCAGCCGCCTGCCGTCGTCGAGCCGGGCGAAGACGGCCGAGTCGCCGAGCACGCCGAACACCTCGTGCAGGGCGAGCTGTTGGCGTCCGATGCGGGGCACCTCGCCGAGGACGGCGTAGGTTCCGCCGGCCTTGAGCACCGCGAGGATGCCCGTCATCAGCTCCTCGCCGGGGAGGGCCACGGCCACGACCTCGCCCTCGCGCAGTCCTTCGGCCCGCAGATGCCTGGCCAACCGGTCTGATCGGTCGTCGAGTTGGGCGTACGACAGGGAACGGCCCTCGCAGCGGACGGCGGGGGCTTCGGGTGTCTTGCGGGCCCATGCCCCGAACCGGGCGGTGACCGTGGTGAGTTCGTCGGAGCGCGGGCCGGGCGGGTCGGCTGCGGGGTCCTTCGTCATTCCCCGATGATGCCAGCGCCTCACGGCCCGGCGTCAGCCTCCTGCCGTCCTGGGTGCGTAACAGTCCCGGACGGAACCCGCGGGCCGCCGGGGGCGTCCGAGGGGCAGTGCCCGGGTCCGGTGGCGGATCCGGGGTGGGGAGCGGAAGGGGTTGGGGTATGGGCAGCACGGCCGGTTCGGTCCGGATGCTCGTGGTGGCCGCGCTCTGCGCGGCGGCGGCCGTGGGCTGCGGGGCACCGCCCGAGGGGGCGGCGCCGCCCGGGGAGGCGCGTGCGCAGCCGCTCGGGGACCGGCCCTGCCCCGATGCGGACGCGTGGATCGGCGCTCCGGCCCCGACGACCGTCGACGGGACGCCCGCGGGCACACCGGAGGCGGAGAGGCTCAGCGAGGCGGTGGCCGAGGTGGGCGGGAGGGAGTTCGCCGACGTGTTCGGGACGCTGATCGGCGACCATCCGGCAGGCCGGGTCTCGGTGTGCGTCACGGACCCGGGCCGCGGGCGGGCGCTGCTCGCGGCGGCGAAGAAGGCGGACCCGGAGGCGGACGTGACCCGGGCCGACCTGTACACCAGCCGCTACACCCACGAGGCCCTGGCTCGGGCGGTGGAGCGGCTGGACGTCGAGGACAAGAAGTACCGCTTCCCCCTGCACAGCGTGGCCATCGCGCCGGACGCCTCGGGGCTGGAGGTGGGCAGCACTCCCGCCGGGGCGAAGTCCCGGGACTTCCGCGCCGACCTGTCGGCGGCCGCGGGCGGGGTCCGTGTCGTGGTGCGCGACGAGCCGCCGGCGGTCGCCCTGTAGGTGCGGGGCCGGTGCCGCCGCGGCCTGGGCTGCGGCGGCCCGGTCCCGCTCCGGGCCGTCAGGGGAGGTACGCCTCGATGGCGGCGGCGCCCTTCTCCTCGATCAGGCGCTTGGCGCGCTCCAGCCGCTCGGGGGTGACGTCCGCACCCGAGGCCATCACGAGGTCCTCGGGGTCGAAGGGCCGCTCGCCTCCGCTGTAGAGGCGCTGCGGCCCCGTCGGCTGGTTCTTGTCCTCCGGCGCATCCTTCATCGCGATCAACCTCGCTCGGTGTGGTGCAGAAGTACTTCCCCCGAGCGTAGACACACGGGCGCCGGCGCGCACCCCCCGGCAGCGGGGCCCGGCCGCCCTCTCGCCGTCACCCGCCGTTCACCTGCATGTCCCTTGATACGTCTTTTGAGGTCCTACGGTCGATTCCTGCCGATTCGACGCACTGGGAGGCGTGATCATGGGCATCCACTGGGCCGTCGCGGCCGCGCTCTTCTTCCTCAGCTTCTCCGCCACCGTCACGGCGATCACGGTCTTCCGGGTGGCCGTCCACCTGCGCCGCCGGTCCGCCCGGCGCAACGGCCCCGGCCCCCTCGGACCGCCGGCACCCGTGGGTGCGGCGCCCGAGGGGGCCGGGCGGCCGGGGAGCTAGGCCCCGGCCGGGGGTCCTGCTGCGGGAGGGGTGTCAGCCCGGCCCGCGGCGGGGGCTGCGCTTCAGAAGCGGCCGGCCGGGGCCGGGAAGCGGGACGGGTTCGACTGCGGGAGCTCCTGGCGCAGGGCGGTCGGGGCGGCCTTGCAGGTGAGGTCCCGGGCCGGCAGCTTGCCGGTGGTGAGGTAGGAGTTCACCGCGGAGTCCGCGCAGCGGTTCTTGGCGAAGAGGTACACGCCGTGGCCCTCGCCCTCGTCGACCGTGACCATGCGCGAGCCCTTCAGGGCGCGGTGCAGGCCCTGACCGCTGACGAGGGGGGTCTGCGAGTCCCACTCGTTCTGGACGGCGAGCACGCCGACCTTGTTGGCGATCGGGGTGGCGGGCTCGATGCTCTTCTTCCAGAAGGCGCACGGCATGATGTTCGAGCCGAAGTCCCCGTACAGCGGGTAGCGGGCCTTGTCGCGGACGGAGTCGCGGGCGTACTGCTCCGGATCGCGGGGCCAGTTGCGGGTGTCCGTGCAGATCACGGCGAGGAACGCGGCCTCGCCGTTGTCGGCCGGGACGCCCGCGAACGAGGTGCTCCGGGCCGCCGGGGCCTCGGGCAGGGCCGGCAGGGTGGCCTTGCGGCCCTCGGCGGCGTCCTTGAGGGCCACGACGAACTCCGAGGCCTCCTTCACGCTGAAGAACACGGCGCGGGCGGAGCGGATGTCGTCACCGCTGATCTTCTCGTCGCCGATGACGATCGGGGTGCGGTTGGCGCGCTTGACCAGGTCCCAGAAGGTCTTGCGGACCGCGGCCGGGGTGCCGCCGAGGTGGTACTGGCCGTCCCGCGCGGCGCTCCAGCGGGTCCAGCGGTCGAAGGCGGGCTCGGCGCCCTCGGCCCAGACCTGGATCATGCCGCGCCAGACGCGCTGCGGGTCCACGCTGCTGTCCAGCACGAAGCGGTCGGCCCGGTTCGGGAACATCTGCGTGTAGACGGCGCCGAGGTAGGTGCCGTACGAGTAGCCCAGGTACGAGATCTTGCGCTCGCCGAGGACCCCGCGGATGACGTCCATGTCGCGGGCGGTGTTGCGGGTGTTGATGTGCGGCAGCAGGTCGCCCGACTTGGCCTCGCACTTGGCGGCCACCCGGCGCGCCCAGGCCACGTCCTGCTTGAAGGTCTCCTTCTTGTACACCCGCGGGAGGTTGCCGTCCTCGCGGGTCAGCCCGCAGGTGACCGGCGTGCTGCGGCCCACGCCCCGCGGGTCGAACCCGATCAGGTCGTAGCTCTCGCGCACGTTCTTGGGCAGCATTTCGAGGCCCATGAGCGGCATGTCGAGGCCGGAGCCGCCGGGGCCGCCCGGGTTGAAGAGCAGGACGCCGTGGCGCTTGGCCGGGCTGGTGCTCTTGATCCGGGAGATCGCGACGTCGATCTTGCGGCCGGCGGGCTTGCGGTAGTCCAGCGGGACCTTGATGGTCGCGCACTGGAGCGCCGCGGGAGCCTGCGGGTCGCAGCGCTTCCAGGTGGGCGTCTGGCGGAGATACCCGTCGGCCGCGGGGGTGGGGGCGGCCTGGGCGGGCGCGAGGCCGGGCACGAGGGTGGCGGTGAGGCCCACAGCCAGCAGCGACGCGATTCTGCGCATGCGCACGAGAGCCGGTTCCTTTCGGTGGTGGAGCGAGACATGCCCACCCTGGTACGCCGTCCGCCCGAGCGAATCAGCCCACGGGACAGGCTCTTCTACGACTCCAGGATGATCAGACAAGCCGTCAAGTATGAGATGAATACCGGCCATTGCCCGCCTGCGGACGGAAAGCCTCCGGTCATCCCGGTTTCCGCCCCGCCGGGACCCCGGGCCGGGACGTAGGATCGGCCGGATGCACGCCCCGGACCCAGCCCCCGCACCGCCCCCGACCGCACCGCCCACCGCCGCCGGCCTGCCCTCCGGCCCGGGCACCGGCACCTCCGGCGGACCCGCCGGCACCGGCGCCCCGGCCGGCCCCGGCACCCCGGCGGGCGGCCACTCCCCGCGGGCCGCCGACCCGTACGTACGGGTGCGGGGCGCGCGGGAGCACAACCTGCGGGACGTGGACGTGGACATCCCCCGGGACGCCCTCACCGTCTTCACCGGCGTGTCCGGTTCCGGCAAGTCCTCCCTCGCCTTCGGCACCCTCTACGCGGAGGCCCAGCGGCGCTACTTCGAGTCGGTGGCGCCGTACGCACGGCGGCTGATCCACCAGGTCGGGGCGCCGGCCGTCGGCGAGATCACCGGACTGCCGCCCGCCGTCTCCCTGGAGCAGCGGCGCAGCGCCCCCGGGTCCCGGTCCTCGGTCGGCACGGTCACCCTGCTGTCCAATTCCCTGCGCATGCTCTTCTCCCGGGCCGGGAGCTACCCGCCGGGGGCCGCCCGGCTGGATTCGGACGCCTTCTCGCCGAACACCGTGGCCGGGGCCTGCCCGGGCTGCCACGGGCTCGGCCGGATCCACCGGACCACCGAGGAACTCCTCGTCCCCGACCCCTCGCTGAGCATCCGCGAGGGAGCGGTGGCGGCCTGGCCGGGGGCTTGGCAGGGCAAGAACCTGCGCGACATCCTGGCCGCCCTCGGCCACGACGTGGACCGGCCCTGGCGGGAGCTGCCCGCGGCGGACCGGGAGTGGATCCTGTTCACCCCGGAGCAGCCGGTGGTCACGGTGCACCCCGTCCGCGAGGCCGACCGCATCCAACGCCCCTACCAGGGCACGTACCAGAGCGCCGAGCGGTACGTGATGAAGACGTTCTCCGACACCAGGAGCGCCACCCTGCGGGCCCGGGCGGAGCGGTTCCTCACCAGCGCCGAGTGCCCGGACTGCGGCGGCAGCCGGCTGCGCCCGGAGGCCCTGGCCGTCACCTTCGCCGGGCACACCATCGCCGAGCTGGCGGCCCTGCCGCTGACCCGACTCGCGGCCCTGCTCGCCGCCTCGGCGGCCGGCGGCTCGGCGGAGGCGGACGGTCCGGCCGGCTCGGCGCGGGTGCTGACCGAGGACCTGCTGTCCAGGATCGGGCCGGTCACGGAGCTGGGCCTGGGCTATCTGAGCCTGGACCGGACCGCGCCCGGGCTGTCGGCCGGCGAGCTCCAGCGGCTGCGGCTCGCGACGCAGCTGCGGTCCGGGCTGTTCGGGGTGGTGTACGTCCTGGACGAGCCCTCGGCCGGGCTGCACCCGGCGGACACGGAGGCCCTGCTCGGGGTGCTGGACCGGCTGAAGGAGGCCGGGAACACGGTGTTCGTCGTCGAGCACCACCTCGACGTGGTCCGGCACGCGGACTGGCTGGTGGACGTGGGCCCGAAGGCCGGGGAGCACGGCGGCCGGGTGCTGCACAGCGGCCCGCCGGACGGGCTGGCCCACGTGGCGGAGTCGGCGACGCGGCGGTTCCTCTTCGGCCGGGAGGCGGCGCCCGCCCGTCCGCCGCGCAGCCCCTCCGGCGCGCTCCGGCTGGCCGGGGTGGACCGGAACAACCTGCGCGACCTGTCGGTGGAGTTCCCGCTCGGGGTCTTCACCGCGGTCACGGGCGTCTCCGGTTCCGGGAAGTCCACGCTGGTGGGGCGGGTGCTCGCGGAGGAGGCGGCGGCCCGGATCGCTGCCGGGGAGGGGCCGGTGGGCCGACTGGTGGAGGTGGACCAGAAGCCGATCGGCCGGACCCCGCGCTCCAACCTGGCCACGTACACGGGCCTGTTCGACGTGGTGCGCAGGATCTTCGCCGGGACGGCGCAGGCGCGGGCGCGCGGCTACCGGGCCGGCCGGTTCTCCTTCAACGTGCCGGGCGGACGCTGCGAGACCTGCCAGGGCGAGGGGTTCGTGTCGGTGGAGCTGCTGTTCCTGCCGAGCACGTACGCGCCCTGCCCGGAGTGCGGGGGCGCGCGGTACAACGCGGAGACCCTGGAGGTGCGGCACGAGGGCCGCACCGTCGCCGAGGTGCTGGAGCTCACGGTGGAGGCCGCGGCCGAGTTCTTCGCCGGGGTCCCGGCGGCGGCCCGCTGCCTGCGGGCGCTGGAGGACGTCGGTCTCGGCTACCTGCGGCTGGGCCAGCCCGCCACCGAGCTGTCGGGGGGCGAGGCGCAGCGCATCAAGCTGGCCACGGAGCTGCGCGGGGTCTCCCCCGGCGGCCGGGCCGGCGGCCGCGAGCACACGCTCTACCTGCTGGACGAGCCGACCACGGGCCTGCACCCGGCCGACGTGGAGGTGCTGATGCGGCAGCTGCACGGGCTGGTGGACGCGGGGCACACGGTGGTGGTGGTCGAGCACGACATGTCCGTGGTGGCGGGCGCGGACTGGGTGATCGACCTGGGCCCGGGCGGCGGGGACGCGGGCGGCCGCGTGGTCGCCTGCGGTTCCCCGGCCGAGGTGGCGGCCGCTCCGGGCAGCCGCACCGCCCCGTACCTGGCCCGCGCCCTGAGCCCGGCCGGGACCGGGGCCGGGCCCGGGGCCGGGACGGCGGGCGCGGGCGCGTCGTAGGCAGCCGGCAGGGCGTCGGCCACGCCCCGGGGGCCGGGGGCCCGGCCGCAGCCGGAAACGGCGGCCCACCCGCGCCCGTCAGGCCGGGCGGACAGGCAGGCGGAAGCCGGTGAAGAGGTCGTCCGTGGCGCGGTGGGCCAGGCGGTCCGGGGTGGCCCGGAGGGCGAGGTTGCGGGCGGCGACCGCGAGGGGGTGGCGCAGGGCGGCGACGCGGCCGGCCCGCCGGGCGCGGATGCGGATCGCGTCGGTCCGGGCGAGCCGGGCCGCGGTGTAGGCGGCGAGGGCCGCCGGGACTTCGGCGCCCTCCCCCAGCAGGTGGGCGAGGACCGCGGCGTCCTCGATGGCCTGGCAGCCGCCCTGCCCGAGGTTGGGCGTCATGGCGTGGGCGGCGTCGCCGAGCCAGGCGATGCGCCCCTCGTGCAGCCGGGGCAGCGGCGCGGCGAGGTCGTACAGGTCGTGCTGGAGGAGGGTGTCGGGGTCGATGCGGCGCAGCAGCTCCGGTACGGGGGCGTGCCATCCGCCGTGCCGGCTCAGCAGGAGCCCGCGCGGATCGGCCGGGCGGTGGCCTTCGGGCGCGACCGCGGTGGCGTACACGTAGACCCGGCCGTCGGCGAGCGGTACGACCCCGAAGCGGCAGCCCGGGCCCCAGGTCTCGGCCGCGGCGAGGTCCGGCAGTCCGCCGGCGGGCAGGACGGCGCGCCAGGCGGTCTCGCCGCTGTAGTGCAGTCCGGGGTGGGCGGGGAAGAACTGCGTGCGCAGGGGGCTGCGGATGCCGTCGGCGGCGAGGAGTACGTCGGCTTCCAGCTCTCCCGCGGCCGTGCGGACCCGTACGGCCGCGCCGTCCTGGGCGGCGCCGGTGACGGCGGTCCCGTACCGCACGGCGCCGTCGGGGAGGGCTGCGGTGAGCGCGGCGCCCAGGTCCGCCCGGTGGACGGCCACGGCGGGGCGGCCGTAACGGGCGGTCAGCGCCGCGGTGTCGGCGCGCTTGAGCCAGCCGCCGTCGGGGCGGCGCAGCCCGACGGCCGCGGGTGCGGCGTCCCCGAGGGTGCGGGTCACGTCCAGTCCGGCCGCGTCGAGGGCCCGCAGGGCGTTGGGGGCGAGGGCGATGCCGGCGCCGACCGCGGTGGGCCCGTCGGCCCGTTCGCAGACGGTGACCCGCCAGCCCCTGCGGTGCAGGGCCACCGCCGCCGTCAGCCCGCCGATCCCCGCTCCCGCCACCACCGCTGTCCGGCGCCGTCCCATGGCACACCCCTCCCAGCCCAGAGGCTCTACAGCTGTAGAGCCGACATGCCCGCACTCTACAGCTGTAGAGTGCGGGCATGTCCAGCCCTTCCAGCTCCTCCCGCCGCTCCGCCGCTTCCTCCGCGGCCCCCGACCCGGCCCCCGACCGCCGGACCCTGATCGCCGACACCGCCATCGCCCTGGTGGCCGCCGCCGGACTGCGCGGACTGACCCACCGCGCCGTGGACGGCGCGGCGGGCCTGCCCGCGGGCAGCACCTCGTACTACTTCCGGACCCGCACGGCCCTCATCGGGGCCTGCTACCGGCGGCTCGCGGAGCTGGACCTGGCCGATGCGGCGGCCGAGGGCGGACCCCTCGCCGGAACCCCCGGCGGCGGGAACGGCGCCCCGGTGGACCGCGAGGCGGCGGCGGCCGCGCTCGGCGGCATGCTCCACCGCTGGCTGACCTCGGGCCGGGACCGCCAGCTCGCCCGCTACGAACTGAGCCTGGAGGCGGCGCGCGCACCCGAGCTCGAGGCCGAGCTGCACCGGGGCGGCCGGGCCGCGCGCGACCTGGCGGCCGGGCTGCTCGCCGCGCTCGGCGCCGCCGATCCGCAGGAGTCCGCGGGGCTGCTCGTGGCCTGGACCGACGGGATCCTCTACGACCGGCTGGCCGGGGCGCAGGCCCGCTCCCGCCCGGCCCCCGATCCCGCCGAACTCACCGCCGTGGCCCGCCGGATGCTGGACGCGGCCCTGGCCCCCGGCCCGTGACGGCGGCCGGACCGGCCGCACCGGACCTGAGCCGGCCTGAGCTGACCCGAGGTGACCGGACCCGAGGTGACCGGACCCGAGGTGACCGGACCCGAGGTGACCGGACCTGACGAGAAGCCGTCCGGCCCTACGCGTCGCCCGGCAGCAGGTGCTGCGGCAGTTCGCGGAACTCCCAGCGGCCCGACCGGCGGGTGAAGCACCACACCAGGTCGTAGCGGTCGGGCCAGCCCGCCGGCACTCCGAGGACCCCTTCCGCCCCGAGCGCCCGTACCAGCCTCGGGATGCCCGAGTGCTCCCAGCTGACGAGCACCGGCATGGGGGCTGCCAGGACCTCCCGGGCCAGGGCCCGCTCCTGCCCGAGGGCGTGGCCGGTCCTGATGCGTACGCCCGTCTCGCGGGCCAGCACGGCGAGGGTCTGGCGGGACCGGGCGGGGCCGCCCGTGGCGAACAAGGCAGCCGGGCCGGGCAGCCGGGCCCCGCGGGCCGTCCCGAACAGGAGCGGCAGGGCGGCGGCGCGCCGGTGTCCGCGGGCGGCGAGGGAGCCGGGGTCCGGGTCGCCGTCCTCGTCCTCCCCGGTGTCCCCGGCGTACGGCCGCTCCCCGTGCCGGATCACCATGACCAGGGCGTCCCGGCCGGCGGGCGGGCCGGGGGCGGGCTCCGCCGGGGACCGGGCCGTGCAGCCGGCCACCAGCGGGGCGAGGGCGGCCAGCACGCTTCTGCGCCGTACTGCTTCTGCCATGGGCCCACTGTCCGCCATGGCCCGGAGCGCGCCGGGGTGCGGCGCGTCGGGCCCGGCGGACGGTCAGCCGATCGGCGCACCCGCCGCCCGGCGCGGGGCCGGTGCGCACCCGGCCGTCAGCGGCGGGCCTTGCGGTTCGCCCGCAGCCATTCCTTGTTCATGGCGGAGATGGACGGCAGCGGGATGCCCTTGGGGCAGGCGGTGGCGCACTCCCCGGTGAGGGTGCAGCCGCCGAACCCCTCGGCGTCCATCTGCGCGACCATGTCCAGCACCCGGGTCTCCCGCTCGGGAGAGCCCTGCGGCAGCGCCCCGAGGTGGTTGACCTTGGCTGAGGTGAACAGCATGGCCGAGCCGTTGGGGCAGGCCGCCACGCACGCCCCGCAGCCGATGCACTCGGCGTGCTCGAAGGCGAGGTCGGCGTCCGCCTTGGGGACGGCGGTGGCGTGGGCCTCGGGCGCGGAGCCGGTGGGCACGGTGATGTAGCCGCCCGCCTGGATGATCCGGTCGAAGGCGCTGCGGTCCACGACCAGGTCCTTGACCACCGGGAAGGCCGCGGCCCGCCACGGCTCCACGTCGATGGTGTCGCCGTCCCGGAAGGAGCGCATGTGGAGCTGGCAGGCAGTGGTCCGCTCGGGTCCGTGGGCCTCGCCGTTGATGACCAGGCTGCACGCCCCGCAGATGCCCTCGCGGCAGTCGTGGTCGAAGGCGACCGGCTCCTCCCCGCGCAGAACGAGGTCCTCGTTGAGGGTGTCGAGCATCTCCAGGAACGACATGTCGCGGGAGATGCCGTCCACCTCGTACGCGACCATCGCGCCGGGGGTGTCGGGGTGCTGCTGGCGCCAGACGCGCAGGTTGAGCTTCATGCGTAGCTCCGCTGGGTGGGGTGGACGTACTCGAAGACCAGGTCTTCCCGGTGCAGGACGGGGGCGGCGCCGGGGGCGGTGAACTCCCAGGCCGCCGCGTAGGAGTAGGACTCGTCGCGGCGGGCGGCCTCGCCGTCCGGGGTCTGGGACTCCTCGCGGAAGTGGCCCCCGCAGGACTCCTCCCGGTGCAGGGCGTCGAGGCACATCAGCTCGGCGAGTTCGAGGTAGTCGACGACCCGGTTGGCCTTCTCCAGGGACTGGTTGAGCTGTGCGCCGGTGCCGGGCACCTTCACCCGCCGCCAGAACTCCTCGCGGATGGCGGGGATGCGGGCGAGCGCCTTGCGCAGCCCGGCTTCGCTGCGGGCCATTCCGCAGTACTCCCACATGAGTTCGCCGATCTCCCGGTGGAAGGAGTCCGGGGTGCGGTCCCCGTCCGCCGCGAGCAGCCGGCCGAGCCGCTCGCGGGTCTCGCGGACCGCGGCGGCCGCCTCCGGGTGCTCCTCGCCGACCGGTTCCTGCCGATCGGTGCGGGCCAGGTGGTCGTTGAGGGTGGCCGGCAGGACGAAGTAGCCGTCGGCCAGGCCCTGCATGAGGGCGGAGGCGCCGAGCCGGTTGGCCCCGTGGTCGGAGAAGTTGGCCTCGCCGATCGCGAACAGGCCCGGCACGGTGGTCTGGAGGTCGTAGTCCACCCACAGGCCGCCCATCGTGTAGTGCACGGCGGGATAGATCCGCATCGGGACCTCGTACGGGTCCTCGGCGGTGATCCGCTGGTACATCTCGAAGAGGTTGCCGTACTTCTCGGCCACCGCCTCCCGGCCCATCCGGCGGACGGCGTCCGCGAAGTCGAGGTAGACCCCCTGGCCGCCGGGGCCCACCCCGCGGCCCTCGTCGCAGACCGTCTTGGCGGCGCGGGAGGCGATGTCGCGGGGGACGAGGTTGCCGAAGGAGGGGTAGATGCGTTCCAGGTAGTAGTCGCGCTCCGGCTCGGGGATCTCGTGGGCGGGGCGGGTGTCGCCCTGGGCCTTCGGCACCCAGATCCGGCCGTCGTTGCGCAGCGACTCGCTCATCAGGGTCAGCTTGGACTGGTGGTCGCCGGTGCGCGGGATGCAGGTGGGGTGGATCTGGGTGAAGCACGGGTTGGCGAAGTAGGCGCCCCGCCGGTGGGCCCGCCAGACGGCCGTGGCGTTGGAGTTCATGGCGTTGGTGGACAGGTAGAAGACGTTGCCGTAGCCGCCGGTGGCGAGGACGACGGCGTCCGCGAAGTGGGTGGAGATCTCCCCGGTGACCAGGTTCCTGGCCACGATGCCGCGGGCCCGGCCCTCGACGGTGATCAGGTCGAGCATCTCGGTGCGGGCGTGCATCTCCACGTTCCCGGCGGCGATCTGCCGGGACAGCGCCTGGTAGGCGCCGAGCAGCAGCTGCTGTCCGGTCTGGCCGCGGGCGTAGAAGGTGCGCGAGACCTGGACGCCGCCGAAGGAGCGGGTGTCGAGGAGTCCGCCGTACTCGCGGGCGAAGGGCACGCCCTGGGCCACGCACTGGTCGATGATCTCCACCGAGATCTGGGCGAGGCGGTGGACGTTGGACTCGCGGGCGCGGAAGTCCCCGCCCTTGACGGTGTCGTAGAAGAGCCGGTGCACCGAGTCGCCGTCGTTGCGGTAGTTCTTGGCGGCGTTGATGCCGCCCTGGGCGGCGATGGAGTGGGCCCGGCGCGGGGAGTCGGAGTAGCAGAACTGGACCACGCGGTAGCCCTGTTCGGCGAGGGTGGCGCCGGCCGAGCCGCCGGCCAGTCCGGTGCCGACGACGATGACCGTACGGCGGCGCCGGTTGGCGGGGTTGACGAGCTTGGCTTCGAAGCGGCGCCGGTCCCAGCGTTCGGCGATCGGGCCCGCGGGGGCCTTGGTGTCGGCTATCGGTTCGCCGGTGCGGTAGTGGGCGTAGTCGGGGTGGGTGCTCATGGTCAGTTCACCAGTCCGGTCATGACGGCGAGGGGCACGGAGACGAAGCCCGCCGTGATCACGGCGGCGAGCAGGTCGGCCAGGGTCTTGAGGGTGCGGTCGCGGCGGGCGCTGCCCGCGCCGAGGGTCTGGGCGGCGCTCCAGAAGCCGTGCCGGATGTGGAGGCCCAGGGCGAGCATCGCGGTCAGGTAGACCGCGTTGCCGTACCAGGTGGAGAAGGTGGCGACCACGTTCTCGTACGGATGGCCCTCCTGGGCGTTCTCGTTGACCGTGAGGGTGGTCAGGTCCAGCAGGTGCCAGACGATGAAGAGGCCGAGGATGATCCCGCCCCAGCGCATGGTGCGGGTGGCGTAGCTCGCCCGGCGGCGCCGGTGGGCGTAGCCGATGGGCCGGGCCCGGATGTCGAGGCGGCTGAGCTGGTACGCGCTGACCGCGTGGGCGAGGACGGCGGCGAGCAGCACGATGCGGGCGGCCCACAGGCCCCAGTGGCTGTGCAGGAAGGGCTCGCCCATGTGGCGCAGCCAGCGTCCGTACGCGTTGAACTCGTCCGGACCGAAGAAGATCTTCAGGTTGCCGAGCATGTGGACCAGCAGGTAGCCGAGCATGATCAGCCCGGAGACCGCCATGACGGCCTTCTTGCCGAGGGTGGACCCCCAGAAGCGGCCTGCGGGGGTGCGCGGGGTGGTGGACGGCCGGGGGCCCGTCCGCGGTGCCAGAGCCATGGCAAAGACGCTAGGGACCGAGGACCCGAAAGGTCCAAGACATGATGCAGCTGAAGTCCATAGGCTTGATCTATGCAATTCCAGCAGCTGGTGTATTTCGTGGCCGTGGCCGAGACCCGGCACTTCACCCGGGCCGCCGAGCGGGTGCACGTGGCGCAGCCCTCGCTGTCCCAGCAGATCAAGGCGCTGGAACGGGAGCTGGGCGCGGAGCTGTTCAGCCGGGCGCGGGGGAACATCGCGCTGACGGACGCGGGGGAGGCCCTGCTGCCGCTGGCCCGGCGGATCCTCGCCGATGCGGACACCGCGCGGCTGGAGGTGCAGGAGCTGGCGCAGCTGCGGCGCGGCCGGGTGCGGCTGGGGGCGACCCCGAGCGTGTGCACGGGTCTGCTGCCCGAGGTGCTGCTCGCCTTCCATTCCGCGCATCCGGGGATCCGGCTGCTGATCGAGGAGAGCGGCTCGCTGGACCTCGTAAGGGAGCTCGCCCGCGGGGCCCTGGACCTGGCGCTGATCGCCCTCCCGCTGCCGCCCTCGGCACCCGCCCTGACCACGGTGGAGCTGCTCACGGAGGACCTGGTGGTGGTGTCCTCGCCGGAGCGCCCGGCGCCGGGCGGCGGGGCCGCGCTGTCGGTGGCGGAGCTGCGCGACCAGCCGCTGGTGATGTTCCGGCACGGCTACGACCTGCGGGAGCTGACGGTGGCGGCCTGCCGGGCGGAGGGCTTCGAGCCCTCCTTCGTGGTGGAGGGCGGGGAGATGGACGCGGTCCTGGGCTTCGTACGGGCCGGACTGGGGCTCGCGGTGGTGCCGGCCATGGTGGCCGGACGAGCCGGGGCCGGGCTGCGGGTCACCCCGCTGGCCGGCTCCCCGCTGCGCCGCACGATCGCCCTGGCGCACCGCACGGACGTGGCCCCGACCCGCGCGGCGCGCGAGCTGATGGGGGTCCTGATCGGACGGTACGCGTGACCCCTGCCGGGGCGCGGGCCGCATCGGGCGGCCGGGCGGAGCCCGGTCTCGCCCCCGGCGGGGAGCTTGCTGCCGCAGTCCCGGCCGCCCTTCCCCCGGCCGTCCCTCCCCCGGGGCGGCACGGCGAAGCGTGACCCGTACGGGCGAGCCCGCGGGGCGGCGGGCGGGGCGGGCCGGGCAGGCTGGTGGGCATGAAGGCCACCGAGGTCCTGACCGACGGGTTCCAGCGCATCCGCGAGGCGGTGCACGAGGCCGTGGCCGGTCTGTCGCCGGACCAGCTGAACACGCGGCCCGAGGGGCACGCGAACTCCGTCTCCTGGCTGGTCTGGCACCTGACGCGCATTCAGGACGACCACGTGTCCGGGCTCACCGGGTGGGAGCAGGCGTGGACCGCGGAGGGTTTCGCCGACCGGTTCGGCCTGCCGCTGCCGGCGGACTCCACCGGGTACGGCCACACCGCCCGCCAGGCCGCGTCCGTGCGGGTGGACTCGGGCGACCTGCTGCTCGCGTACTTCGACGTGGTCCACGCCCGGACCGTCTCCTGGCTGCCCACGGTGCCGGCCGCGGACCTCGACCGGGTCGTGGACACCCGCTGGGACCCGCCGGTCACGATGGGCGTGCGGCTCGTGAGCGTGATCGCAGACGACCTCCAGCACGCCGGGCAGGCCGCCTTCGTCGGCGGCCTGCTGCGGCACGGGAGCTGAGTCCGTCCGTACGGCGCGCGGGCCCGTCCGGACGCGGCACCCCGCGGCCGGGACACGGCGCGCGGCCCGGACGCGGACCGGACGGCGGTCCGGATACGGCCGCGGCGCGGACCGGCGGCGGGGTCAGGAGGGCACGGCGTCGGCCAGGGTCAGCGCGTGGATCCGGTCCGGCGCCCCGGGGCGGGCGTAGTACCAGCCCTGGGCGGTGTCGCAGCCGAGCGCCCGCAGCTGGGCGGCCTGGGCGCCGGTCTCCACCCCTTCCACGGTGACCGCGAGTTCGAGGCTGTGGGCCAGGGCCACGATGCCCTCGACGATCTTCACGTCCACCGGGTCGGCGGGCAGCCGCTGCATGCTCTGGGTGAAGGACCGGTCCAGCTTCAGCACGCTGACGGGCAGCCGGCGCAGGTTGGCGAGGTTGGAGTAGCCGGTGCCGAAGTCGTCGAGGGCGATGTCCACCCCGAGGGCGGCCAGCCGCCGCAGCGGCTCCAGCAGCTGGTCGTCCGCCCCGATCAGCGCGGATTCGGTGACCTCCAGGCACAGCGCGCCGGGGGCGAGCCCGGACTCCTCCAGGACGGCGACCGTGTCGGCGACCAGCCCGGGGTGGTGGAGCTGGGTCGGCGAGAGGTTGACGTTGATGCGCAGCGGGCCGCCGTGCTCCCGCTGCCAGGTGCGGGCCTGGCGGACCGCCTCCTCCAGGACCCAGCGGCCCAGCGGCACGATCAGGCCGGTGCGCTCGGCGAGCGGGATGAACCGGTCGGGCCCGAGCACCCCGTGCTGCGGGTGCGACCAGCGGACCAGGGCCTCGGCCCCGTGCACGCTGCCGTCGTGGAGGTGGACGAGCGGCTGGTACTCGATGAAGAACTCGCCGCGCTCCAGGGCGGCCGGGAGGGCGTTCGTCAGGCCGTGCCGGGTGATGGCCCGGGCGTCGGCCTCGGCGTCGGCCACCTCGAAGCGGTTGCCGCCCGCGCCCTTGGCCCGGTACATGGTGATGTCGGCGCTGCGCAGCACCTCGGCCGGGCCGCGCTCCCCCGCGGGGCCCTCCACGATGCCGATGCTGCCGCGGACCACCAGTTCGCGGCCCTCCAGGCGGACCGGGGCGGAGAGGGTGCTGAGGATCCGCATGGCGAGGTCGGTGACCTCCTGCGGGCCGGCGGCCGAGGTGGTGAGGGCCACGAACTCGTCGCCGCCGAGCCGGGCGACCATCTCGCCCGGTCCGGTGGCACAGCTCTGCAGCCGGTCGGCTACCTCCACGAGCAGGCGGTCCCCGGCGGCGTGGCCGAGGCTGTCGTTGACGGCCTTGAACCCGTCGAGGTCGAGGTAGCACAGCCCGAAGCGGCCGTTCTTGCCGGCGAGCGCCTTCTCCAGCCGCTCGAAGAACAGGGTCCGGTTGGGCAGGCCGGTGAGGGCGTCGTGGGTGGCCTCGTAGCGCAGCCGCAGGTTGAGCAGCCGGCGCTCGGTGGTGTCCTCCATCAGCGCGAGCTGGTACTGCGGTTTGCCGTCCGCGTCGCGCAGGAGGGAGACGGTCAGGTTGGTCCACAGGACGGTGCCGTCGTGCCGGTAGTACGGCTTCTCCACGCGGTAGTGGTCGCGTTCGCCGCGGACCAGCTCCCCGTACATGCGCCACACGTGCGGGGCGTCCTCGGGGTGGCCCCAGTCGCAGACGTTGCGGCCGCGGACGTCGGCCTCCATGCCGCCGAACATCCGGGTCAGCGCCTCGTTGACCTCCAGGACGTTGCCGTCGAGGTCGGCGATGCCGATGCCGACGGCCGCGTCCTCGAAGACGGCGCGGAAGCGGGCCTCGCTGGCGTGCAGGGCCTGCTGGGCGTCGCTGCGGGCGCTCAGTGCGGAGCGGGCGATGGCCTCCTGCTCGCTGAGGGTGCGCTCGCGCAGGGCGCGGGCGTAGCCGGCGGCCAGGGCGTGCTGCAGGCGGGCGCAGCGGGCCCGGTACTCCTCGCCGTCCTCGCGGCCGGCGGGGCCGCAGTAGAGCACGAGGTAGGACTCGATGACCCCGAGGGTGCCGGAGAGGGCGTCGGGGTCGGTGCAGTGCACGGCCACGAGCTCGGCGCCGACCCGCTGGGCGGGCGCCGGGTCGAAGGGCTGCGCGTGCAGGGCGCGGGAGAGCTCGCGGGCCAGGGGGACGAGGTGGACCTCGAACTCCTGGCGGGTGAGGGAGGTGGCGGTGACGGGGAAAATGGCCCGGCTCCAGATGCGTGCGAAGCGCGCGATCCGGTCCTCCGGGCTGTCGGGGAGCGCGGTGGCCTCCCCCGCCTGTACGGGGAGTCTCACGCCTTGCGTCCCACGCCGGCGAACCCCGCGAGGGTGTACGGGTCCTCGTCCTCGCCGGGGCCGTCCGGGAGGGCCGCGGCGGGTTCCCCGTCCGGTTCCTCGTCGGGCTCGGGGCGCCAGCGGGGCATGGGTACGACACCGGGGTCGAGGATCTCGAAGCCGTCGAAGAAGCCCGCCACCTCCTCGCGGCCTCGCATGACGAGCGGGTTGCGGGAGTCCCGGTAGACGCCCACGGCGCCGCCGGCGACGTCCCGGTCGGTGGGGAGGCCCTCGTACGAGGCGTGGGTGAGGATGATCAGGCTGCCGGGGGCGAGTGCGTCGCGCAGTTCGGCGACCGCCTCGTAGGGCCGGTCGTGGTCTTCGAGGAAGTGCAGGACGGCGACGAGCAGCAGGGCCACCGGGCGGTCGAAGTCCAGGAGGGAGAGCGTCTGCGGGCTGTGCAGGATCTCGGCCGGCTTGCGCAGGTCGGCGGCGACGATGTCGCTGCGGTCGTCTCCGGCCAGGACGGCCCGGCTGTGGGCGACGGCGACCGGGTCGTGGTCCACGTAGACCACGCGGGCCTCGGGGCTGGCCGCCTGGGCGACCTCGTGGACGTTGCCGAAGGTGGGGATGCCGGAGCCGATGTCGAGGAACTGGGTGATGCCCTCGGCCACGGCGTGGCGCACGGCCCGGCGCATGAACGCGCGGTTGGCCTGCATGATCTTGGGGAGGCCCGGCAGGAATTCCATGGCCCGGCGGGCCGTCTGCCTGTCGACCTCGAAATTGTGCGAACCGCCCAGGTAGTAATCGTAGATACGGGACACGCTGGGCACCGATATGTCGATGCCTGGCGGTGCCCAGTCCGGGCGCTCCATCACAGTCTCCAAGGCGTAGTCCTACGCTGTCCGAGCAGAATCTACTGATCATTGCCCAACCGGGCGAGCCAAAGCGGAAATTGGCGATCCGTTCTTCGTCACACACCAAAGGCACGTGCCCGGACCCGACCGGGGGTCGGCCGCTGCCGACACATCCCTTTTGGGTTTTAACGCCACCCGTTCGGATCCGGGGCATCTTTGGCTCAAACCTGTGAGGTCGGAAGTCCGCCCGATCGGACGAATCCGCGGGGCTCGCCGCGTGCCCCCGGGGCCGCTCGCCCATGCTCCCCGCGTGAACAGACCCAGAGCCCGACGACTGGCGGCCGCCTCGGCCCTGCTGTGGGCCGCCCTGGCCGTCTCCCCCGCCGTGGCCGATAGCTGCGCCTGGGCCTGCGCGGACGGCGCGGGCGGCCAGGTGGCGGAGTACACCTTCGCAAGCGCCGGCGAGTTATCCGGTGGTGGCGACCGTCACAGTGGGCCCGGCTCCGGCGAGGGGCACGGGAAGGGCCGCGGCAAGGGCCGCTGCCACGGACACGGACACGGACACGGCTGCCACCCCGGCTGCCCGGGGCACGGACACGGCAAGGGGCACTGCGGGTGCCACTGCCCGTGCCCGAAGCCCACCCCGACCCCCACCCCGAAGCCGACCCCCAAGCCCACGCCGACAGCCGAGCCGACCCCGACCCCGAAGCCCACCCCCAGCCCGACCCCCAAGCCGTCCCCCAAGCCCACGCCCAAGCCGACGCCCAAGCCGACGCCCACGAAGGCGCCGCCGGTCCCGCCGCGCCCGCGCCCCGTCCCGCCGTCCTCGCGCCCGCCCCTGCCGGTGCCGCCGCCCGTGGTGCACGCCGTGCCCGCGCCCAGGCCGCCGCGCGCCTCGCCCGGCGCGCGCCCCGCCCCGGCGCCCTCGCGGACCCCGGTCCCCCGGCCCGCCTACCGGGCCGCGCACCGCAAACCCCCGCAGCACCACATCTCGCCGGTGACCTTCACCCTGCTGGCCACCGCGCCCGCGGTGCTCGCCATCGTCGCGCTGCGCCCGCGCTGACGGCCGGCATGCCGTACCGCCCGTCCTTGTGTCTTTCCCTCCTTCCTTCTGACCGGAGACCGCTTTGTCGGAATGGCTCGTCCTGTCCCTCGCGATGGCCGCGGCGTGCGCCGTCGTGCTGTCCATCGCCTTCCTCAACCACCGGCGGATCGGCGACGACGACGATCCCTCGGAAACCCCCGACGTCATCGAGTACATGACGATGATGATCGGCGTGATCTACGCGATCGTGCTCGGCCTGGCCATCGCCGGGGTCTGGGAGGGCCGCAGCGCCGCCCAGGAGTCCGTGCGCCAGGAGGCCCAGGCCCTGCACGAGGTGAGCACCCGGGCCCGGGTGTACCCGCCCGCCGTGCGCGACCGCATCCGCGCCGACGTGGCGGACTACGCCTCGTACGTGGTCCACACCGAGTGGAAGGTGATGGCCGAGCGGGGGGAGCTGACCGACGAGGGCACCCGGCTGCTGGACCGGATCCGGCGGGACGTGACCGACTACGAGCCGAAGACGGACCACGAGGGGCAGGCCTACCAGCCGCTGGTGGACCAGGTGGCCGCCGTGGACGACGCCCGCAGCGCCCGGGCCTCGGGGGCGGGGGCCACCATGCCGGGGGTGGTCTGGTTCGGGCTGATCGCCGGGGCGGCGGTGACCATCGGGCTCATCTTCACGCTGCAGATCCGGCGCAGTTTCCGCGAAATGCTGCTCGCCGGCCTGTTCAGTGCGCTGATCGCCTTCCTGCTGTTCCTGATCTGGGACTTCGACGCCCCCTTCGGGCGGGGCATCTCGGCCACCGCCGACCCGTTCTTCGAGCGCTTCCCGCAGCTGCGGTGACCGCGGCCGCCGGGGCACTGCGGACGGCGCGCTTCGCCCGGAGGGAGCAGCACCCTCCCCCGTTCGCCTGACCCTGATCGCGCGTCACCTTGCGCGCACCTAGCGTGGCGGTCATCGAGGTGCACGCACCCCCACATGTGGAACGGGTTTCCGCAGCTGCTCCTCGGGGACCGGAGGTTTCACCATGCGTGCGATACGCAGTACTTCCAGCCATCTGTTCACGGTGGGCGCGGCAGCCGCCGTGCTCGCGCTCACCGCCCCCGCCGCCGGTGCGGCGGGCGTCCAGCCCATCACCTCGTTCGGGTTCGCGATCACGCCCTCCACGGTCCAGCCCGGCGGGCAGGTGGTGCTGACCGTGACGGGGTGCGACGCGGCGAACGCGTCCGCCTCCTCCGGGGTCTTCGACACGGTCAGCATCCCGCAGGGGCGGCCGGTCCGGGTCACCGTGGACCGCGACGCCCGGCCCGGAGCCCGCTACTCGGTCTCCTTCACCTGCAACGCGGAGACCGGCTCGGCCGATCTGACCATCGCCGCCGCCCGGACCCCCACCACCAGCTCGACCTCGGTCTCCCGCGGGGTCCGCGGAGGGCTCGGCGGCAGTGTGTCCGGGGCCTCCGCCGGGCAGATCGCCGCGGGCACGGCGCTGTTCCTGATGGCCGCCGCGGGCACCACGTACGCGGTGCGCCGCCGCCAGGCCGGCCGCCACTGAGGCGTGCCGCCACCGGGCCCGCAGCGCCCGCCACCCGGACGCATCCCCGCCACCCGGGCCGCCCGGTGCCCGTGCCGTCCGCCCGGCACCCGCAGCCCCGGCCCCGTACCGCCGGGAGCCCGAACCGCCCGGAGCCCCGAATCCCGTCCGGGACTCGGGGCTCCGGGCGGTTGCGCGTCCGACCCGGGAGGTTCGGCCGGTCAGAGGCGGCCGCGGGCCGAGCGGCGGCGGCGCATCACGTGGACGCCGGCGCCGAGCGCCGCCGCCCCCACGAGGCCGGCGCCCATCGCGGTCTCTGCGGTGGACGGCCCGAAGGAGCCGCCCAGGCCGCCCTGGGCGCCGCGGCCGGGCAGGACGCGGAACTCGTGGGTGCCCAGCACGTCGCTGCCGTGGCAGCGGACGCTCAGGGTGTGGCTGCCGGGGCGGGCGTCGTCGAAGATGCGGACCGTCGCGAAGCCGATCCGGCCCGGGGACAGCTCGGTCTCCGTGAAGTTGCCGCGGGAGAAGACCGTGCCGCCGTTGCGGCAGCCGGTCGCGCTCACGTCCATCCGGGCGCCCTGGTGGACGCTGAGGGGGTTGACCGTGATGTCGCGGGGGCCGCGGCCGTCCCCGCCGCCGTTGCCGCCGATGCCGCCGCCGTTGCCGCCGCGGCCGCCCCCGGGTTCACCGCCCGCCGTGGCGGCGGGTGTCGCCAGTCCGATGGCGGCGACCGCGGCGGCGGTCGCCAGGAGTACGCGTGCAACACGCATGATGGAACCTCCAGAGGTAAGGCGCCCCGGGGCTGTTGCCACGGGCTGATCGACGAGAACGCCTCCCATGACGAACCCTCACGGAGTCTCCGATTCCGCGCATTTTGGGCTTGGGCCGCCCGACTGAGGCGACACGCCGTGCGCATCTGACGGATCCGCAGGTCACACACCGTCAGGAGTTTTATATGACGTTTACTCGGATGGGCGCATCCGTCCTGGTTCCTCCCTCTTCTGCGCCACTCGTTCGCCGCCTCCCCGGTCGCCGCCCGGACCGCACCGACCTACCGTGCGGGACAAGGGGGAAGAGAACGCGGGCGGGGAACCCCGCGTCGGGAAGGGAGAGCCATGACCGAGGACGAGACCGGGCACGAACGCAGGAGACGCTCCCCGTGGGGGGTGCTGGCCCTGGTCATGCTCACCGGCCTCGCCATGATCCGGAACGGCGCGGACGTGGAGGCGGGCCCGCCGCAGCCCGCCGCGGCCGCCGCGGTGAAGGTCGGGCCGGATTCGCTCGCCACGGCCGCGCCCACGCCCCCGGCCGGGCTGGAGGCCCTGGACCACTCCACGGTCGAGCGGATCCGCATCCCCTCGATCAACGTGGACGCGCCCGCCATGGCGGTCGGCCTGGACGCGGAGGGCTGGATCGACGCCCCTCCCCCGCAGGACCCCAACCTGGCCGGCTGGTACCTCAACGGGATCTCCCCCGGGCAGCGCGGCTCCGCCGTCATCGTGGGCCACGTGGACAACGAGAAGGGCCCGGCGGTCTTCTACGGGCTGGGCTCGGTGCGCAAGGGCGACAGCATCGAGGTGGCCCGCTACGACGGCCGCACCGCGGTCTTCGAGGTCTACGGGGTCGAGGTCTTCTCGAAGAACGACTTCCCCGGCGCCCGGGTGTACGGGGACACCGGGCACGCCGAACTGCGCGTCATCACGTGCGGCGGCGCCTACTCGAAGGCCCGGGGCTACGACGGGAACGTGGTCGTCTTCGCGCGGATGGTGCAGGTCCGCTGACGCCCGGGCAGCCGCCCGCGGGGTGCGGGCCCCCCGCCGGGGCCCGCAGTCCTCACACGCGCGGCGGCAGCTCCGGCAGCGTCATCGTGTAGCCGCGGTCGAGCAGCCGGGGCAGGTAGGAGCGCAGTGCGGCCACGCTCTGCGAGCGGTTGCCCCCGGCGTCGTGGGAGAGCACGACCACGCCCGGGGCGGCCCCGCGCAGCACCCGCGACACGATGGTGGTGGTGCCCGGCTCCTGCCAGTCGAGCGTGTCCACGGTCCAGGCCAGCGGCTCCATGCCCAGGCCCGCCCCGATCTCGAACGCGGCCCGGTTCCAGGCCCCGTACGGCGCGCGGAACCAGACGGGCGCCGTGCCGGTGACCCGTTCCACGAGCTCGCTGGTACGGCCGATCTCGCGGTGCAGCGCGGGCCGGCTGAGCTTGGGGATCAGCGGGTGGGTCCACGTGTGGTTGCCGATCACGTGCCCCTCGTCGGCCATCCGCCGCAGCAGGTCCCGGTTGTCGGTGGCCATCTCCCCGCAGACGAAGAACACCGCGCGGACGTCGTGGCGGGCGAGGGTGTCCAGGATGTGCGGGGTGTAGCGGGGGTCCGGACCGTCGTCGAAGGTCAGCGCCATGCCGCTGCCGACGGGCGGCATGTCGAGCAGCGGCCGGGTGCGCACCGGCGGCTTGGCCGGGCGGCGGCGCTGCATCTCGTCGGTCATGGGGCTGAGCCGGTACGGGGTGCGGGCCTGCGGCTGCGCGGCGCGCGGGGCGCCGGCCCTGGGGGGTCCCGCCGCCGGGGCCGGGGCAGGCCGGGGTGCCGCTCCGCGCGCCTGCGGACCGCCCGCCCCGGGGGACGCGTCCGTGTGCCGGCCGGGGGTACCGGCCTCTCCCCCGGTGAACAGTCCGGAGGCGACGGCAGCTCCGAGGAAGACGGCGGTGCGCAGCAGCACCCGGCGCCTCGGAGTCGGCTCTTCAGATTTCATTACCAATAGCTCGCACGGCAGACAGCCTGGAGCGCTTATCAACACTGGTCAAGTGGCTTAATGCACCCGATGGGAGCATCCGGTCCGCCGCGCGGCCGAAAAGGCTTGGTGCGGCCGGGAATCGGCCCCTGCCGGACTCAGGACCTGCGCACCAGCGGGAACGGGAGCGTCTCCCGGATCGTGAGACCCGTGAGGAACATGACGAGCCGGTCGACGCCGATGCCGAGGCCGCCGGTCGGCGGCATCGCGTATTCCAGGGCGTCGAGGAAGTCGTTGTCGAGCTCCATCGCCTCCGGGTCCCCGCCGGCGGCCAGCAGGGACTGGGCGGTGAGCCGGCGCCGCTGTTCCACGGGGTCGGTCAGCTCGGAGTACGCGGTGCCCAGTTCGGTGCCGAAGGCCACCAGGTCCCAGCGCTCGGCGAGCCGGGGGTCCCGGCGGTGCTGGCGGGTGAGCGGTGAGACGTCCGTGGGGAAGTCCTTGTAGAAGGTCGGCAGCAGGGTCCGCTCCTCCACCAGCCGTTCGTACATCTCCAGCACCACGTCCCCGCGGGTGTCCTCCGGGGTGTGCGGGACCCCCGCCCGGTCGCACAGGGCGCGCAGCACCTGCTCCTCGGTGTCGGCGTCCACCTCCTCGCCGAGCGCCTCGCTGACCGCCCCGTACAGGGTCTTGACCGGCCAGGGGCCGGAGATGTCGTGCTCGACGAGCCTGCCGTCGGGGCCCGCCTTGCGGGCGACCGGGGAGCCGAAGGCGGCGGTGGCGGCCCCCTGGATCAGCTCGCGGGTCAGGTCGAGCATCACGTCGTAGTCGGCGAAGGCCTGGTAGGCCTCCAGCATCGTGAACTCGGGGTTGTGCTTGTAGGAGACGCCCTCGTTGCGGAAGGTGCGTCCCATCTCGAAGACCTTCTCCATGCCGCCCACGCACAGCCGCTTGAGGTAGAGCTCGGGCGCGATGCGCAGGTACAGGTCGAGGTCGTACGCGTTGATGTGGGTGGTGAAGGGGCGGGCGTTGGCCCCGCCGTGGATCTGCTGGAGCATCGGGGTCTCGACCTCCAGGTAGCCGCGGTCCAGCAGCCCCTGGCGCAGTGCCTGCACGGCGGCGGAGCGGGCCCGCACCACGTCGCGCGCCTCGGGGCTGGCCACCAGGTCCAGGTAGCGGCGGCGCACCCGGGCCTCGGGGTCGGCGAGCCCCTTGCGCTTGTCGGGCAGCGGCCTCAGGCACTTGCCGGTGAGCTGCCAGGAGCGCACGAGGACGGAGAGCTCCCCGCTGCGGCTCGCGGCGACCTCCCCGGACACCACGACGTGGTCGCCGAAGTCCACGTCGGAGCTGAAGGAGCCGAGGACCGCGGGCCCGGAGCCCTCGCGCGTGAACATCAGCTGGAGGTCCCCGGACCAGTCGCGCAGGACGGCGAAGACCACTCCGCCGAGGTCGCGGACCACCATCACCCGGCCGGCGGCGGTGACCGTCTCGCCGGTACGGGCCCCCGGCCCGAGGCCGGTGTGGGACCGGCGGATCTCGGCCAGCGTGTGGGTGCGTACCGGGATGCCCACGGGGTACGGGTCGGTGCCCGCGGCCCGCAGCCGCTCCAGCTTGCGGTGGCGCACCCGCACCTGCTCGGGTTGCGCGGGTCCGGCGGCCGCCCCGCCGCCGGCTTCCGCGTCCTCTGCCAGCCCGAGGGAGGCGATGGAGGGCAGCCCTTCGGTGGTGGCGGGTGCGGTGACCCCGGACGGGTGGCCCTTGCCCCACAGCTTGCGCAGGCTCGGTACGGAGACGAAGCCCTCGGCGATGCCGGAGGCGAGGCTGATCCGGGCCAGGGAGCCGGCGTCCGCGTAGCAGAGCATCCGCGGGTACCACTCGGGCCCGTACTTCACGTTGGACCGGTAGAGCGCCTCCAGCTGCCACCACTTGGAGAAGAACAGCAGCAGCCGCCGCCACAGCCGCAGCACCGGCCCCGCGCCGATCCGGCCGCCCTCCTCGAAGACCGAGCGGAAGACGGCGAAGTTGAGGGAGATCCGGCGGATGCCCAGCCGGGGCGAGGCCGCGCAGAGCTCGGCGACCATGAACTCCATCACCCCGTTGGGCGCCTTGCGGTCCCGGCGCATCAGGTCGAGGGAGATGCCGTCCTTGCCCCAGGGGACGAAGGACAGCAGGGCGATCAGGTCGCCCCCGGCGTCGAAGGCCTCGACGAGCAGGCAGTCCCCGTCCGCCGGGTCGCCGAGCCGGTCGAGGGCCATCGAGAAGCCGCGTTCGGTCTCGGTGTCGCGCCACCGGTCGGCCCGGTCGATGATCCGGTTCATCTCCTCGTCGGTGAGGGCGGAGTGGCGGCGGATCTGGGTGGTGCACCCGGCCCGCCGGACCCGGTTGACGGCCTGGCGGGTCACCCGCATGTCCCGGCCGGCCAGGTCGAACTGGGCCACGTGCAGGATGGCCTCGTCCCCGAGCTGCAGTGCGCCGAGCCCGGAGCGGGCGTAGGCGGTCGCGCCCTCCTCCGAGGCGCCCATGACGGCGGGGGCCCAGCCGTGCTTGCGGGCCACCGCGAGCCAGGCGTCGATGGCAGGGGTCCAGGCGCCGGGGTCGCCCACCGGGTCGCCGCTGGCCAGGCAGACGCCCGCCTCGACGCGGTAGGTCACGGCCGCCTTGCCGTTCGGGGCGAAGACCACCGCCTTGTCCCGGCGGGTGGCGAAGTAGCCGAGCGAGTCGTTGCGCCCGTAGGCGCCGAGCAGGGCCCGGATCCTGGGCTCCTCGTCCCCGTGCAGGGCGGCCGTCAGCCGCTGGGAGCGGAAGAGGGTGGCGGCGGCGTTCAGCAGGGCCAGGGCGCCGAAGAGGCCCAGCAGGAAGAAGAGCGGGCGGGGCGGCCGGCCGTCGAACTGGCGGGCCGAGAAGAGCCCGCCGAACACCTGCTTGGCGGCCCAGTCCAGCCGCTGGCCCCGCGGCAGGGTGCCGGGCCACAGCGCCACCAGTCCCCAGCCGACCAGGACCGCGGCGAGCAGCCCGAGCCCGAGGACGAGCAGGGCCCGCCAGAAGGCCCCGCTGCGGGAGGCGGCGTAGAACTCGGAGCGGGCCAGGACGAGCAGCACCATCGCGGCGACGGCGAGGGCGAAGGAGGAGCCGCCGACCACGTACTCCCCGTCGGCCATCCACAGGAGGTCGACGAGGACCAGCAGGCTCAGGTAGGCCACCACGATCCACCAGGCCACCTTCTTGCGGGCGCCGAGGGCGGCGGCCAGCAGGAAGAGGAAGACGGCGTACGCGAGGTTGGCGCTCACCGGTACGACGACCTCGTCGAGGAAGCGCACCACCGGACGCAGCAGCCGGCGCAGGCCGGGGGAGAGCGCGAGCAGGGCGCAGAGCAGTCCCACGGTCCCGAAGAAGGCCGCGAAGGCGTCGGGGACCCGGTTGAGGAACGGGTGGCCGGTGCCCGGGGGCTTCCCGGGGGCCGGGCCGCCGCCGCGGGTCCGGCCCCCCGCGTCCTGCGTGTCCTCCGCGCGCACACTCATGACTGGCACTGTAAGGACGGCCGGGCGGGTCCGCGCGGCGGAATCCCGGGGCTCCGCCCCGGACCCCGGTCCGCCATCGCCGGACGGGCTCGATTTCCGCCGGGCGGCGCCCTCACCTGCCCCGCGTCAGTCCGTCCCCCGCCGCGCCCCGCCCCAGGACCGCCTCGCTGATCGCCTCCTGTGCCGTCCGGTAGTCCTCCCGGTCCGGGTCCGCGGCCAGTGCGGCGGGGAGGTTGACCAGGCGGCCCGCGTCGGTGTCCATCCACTGGGGCACGAACTCCGCCTTGGTGACCCGCCAGCGCTCCCCGGTGCGCAGCGGGGGTTCGAAGCGGAAGCGGCCGATGGAGCCGTAGTTGCCGCGCCGGTCGAGCGCGCCCTCGTGGTTGACCATCCGGCCGGAGATCTGGTCGCCCATCCCGTAGACGATCCAGGTGCCGTTGACCTTCTCGTACGCCTGCGGGACGTGGGCGTGGGTGCCGAGGATCATGTCGATGTCGGGCCGTCCGGCGGTCTTGGCGGCGGTGAGGGACCGGCCCAGTCCGAGCTGCACCTCGTCCGGCTCGGTCTGCCATTCGGTGCCCCAGTGGAGGCTGACGAGGACCACGTCGGCCCCGGCGCGGCGAGCGGCCCGGGCGTCCGCGAGGATCTTGTCCTCCTCCATGAGGTTGACCGCCCAGGGGCGCCCCTCGGGCAGCGGGTAGCCGTTGGTGTCGTAGGTGTAGGCCAGATGGGCGACCTTGGCGGTGCCGGCGGCGTACGTCTGCGGCCGGGCGGCCTCCGCGGCGGTACGGGCCGACCCGGCGTGGCCCAGGCCCTGCTTGTCGAAGGCGTCCAGGGTGCGCTTCAGGCCCTCGGCCCCGTCGTCCAGGGTGTGGTTCGAGGCGGTGGAGCAGCCGTCGTACCCGGTGGCCTTGAGGGCCTCGGCCACCTGGGGCGGGGAGACGAACGCCGGGTAGCCGGCGAAGGGGCCCTCCTCGGGGCCGTAGACCGTCTCCATGTGGCACAGGGCCAGGTCGGCGGCGCTGACCAGCGGTTTCACCGCGGCGAACATCGGTTTGAAGTCGTAGCCCGAGCCGTCCGCGTCGGCGGCGGCCTGCCGGATGACCGAGTCGTGCGGCAGCACGTCCCCGCTGGCCACCAGGGTGAACCCGCGCGCTCCGGCGGGCGTGGATCCGGGTGCGGACGCACCGCGGTCCGGCGGCTGGGCGAGCCGGGCCGGGGCCTGCCGGGGGGCGGAGCAGCCGGCGGCGCCCGCCGCCAGGGCGGCCGCGAGGGCCGCGGAGAGGACCGCCGAGACGGTCGCGGGAGTCCGCGGTGTGCCGTGCTTGCCCATCTGCCCCAGCTCTCATTCGTAGGACTATCCGATCTTCTGAATGGACTCGGGAACGACAGGGAAGTCAAGGCGCCTTCCCGTGCGTGTCACCGGATGGGACGCGGCAGGCGGGACGGGGACACCGTTCGCCGCACGGACCGCCGTGCACTGCACGGACCGCCGTTCGCCGCACGGACCGCCGCCGGCCCGCGGGACCGCCGTTCACCGTCCGGACCGCCGTTCACCGCCCGGACTGCCGTTCACCGCACCGGACGACCGTTCGTCGCAGCCGGCGCCCGCCCGGCCGACCGCGTCGGGCCCTTGGGCGCCCGGCCCCCGCAGGGCGGTTCCGGCTCCGCCGGGCGCAGGTCAGGGTGGGCCCACCGGATCTCCGCGGCCCATGGAAGGGAGCCCACCGGTGAGCAGCTCCACGACCCTCCGGCGCACGGGCACCGAGGCCCTGGCCGAACTCCAGCGCGAGCACGGCCGGGCCCTGTTCGGCTTCCTCCTCGGCCTCACCCACGGCGACGCCCAGCGCGCGGAGGACCTCGTCCAGGAGACCCTGGTGCGCGCCTGGCAGCATCCCGAGGCCTGGGAGACCCCGCACGCGTCGATGCGGCCGTGGCTGTTCACGGTGGCCCGGCGGCTCGCGATCGACGCCCGCCGGGCCCGGCTCTCGCGGCCGCAGGAGGTGGAGGCGGAGCCGCTGGAGTTCGCCCCCGCCCCGGAGGACGCGGTGGCCGGTGCGGTGACCGCGATCGACGTGCGCCGGGCGGTCGGCTCCTTGGGCGCGCAGCACCGGGACGTGCTCGTGGAGGTCTACTTCCGCGGCCGGTCCGTCACCGAGGCCGCCCGCCGGCTGGGCATCCCCGCCGGCACGGTCAAGTCCCGTACGCACTACGCCCTTCGGGCGCTGCGGCAGGGGCTGCCGGGGTACGGGCACCTCTGAGCCGGGTGCGGACCGAGCCGCTCCACCCCTCCCCCGGGCACCCTCCGCCCGTCCTACGGACCGCCCTCCGCCCACCGGCCCTTCTCCGGCCAAGATCCCCCAAGCTGACCGAATCTGGCCGATTCGGTGAACACTGTGCGCAATGGGCGCATCGAATTCGCCATCAGAGCGTTCAAGTTGAGTAAACGGCCCCCGTCCGGTGAGCTGTGGCGGCAAGGCTCGTCCCCGACGGCCGGAAGCTCGACGCACGGGAGAAGGTGGCACGGTGCAGCCGGAGGGTACGAACGGCACCAGTGACGGTGGGCTCGCGATCCCCATGGCGTGGCTCTACGCGGAGTACATCGCGGACGAACTCCTGCGCACGGGCCGCCTGATCCCGGTGAGCACGCTGGAGTTCCGCGCCGGACGGGACACGCTGGCCCTCACCATCTACCTCTCGGACGCGGCCGGGGAGCTCTCCGGCATCCGCGTGGTCTCCCAGCTCGACGAATGGCTCTCGCTCACGGCGTACGGGCACCCCTGGCGGGACTGGGTCCACACCCGCTTCCTGGAGCTCGGCGAGGAGGCCCGCGAGCGCGGCGGCGGCCCCGACCCGGACCTGGAGCTGGCCCGGGCCGCCTGGCACTGGCTGGACCGCACCGAGCTGTTCGCGACCAACCTCGATCCGGGCGGGTTCCCGGACGCCGGCGAGGGGCCGCCCGGCGTGGACGAGAGCGCCCGGGTGTGGACCCCGGCCTGGCAGCTGGGCCTGCCGCTCGGCCACCTCGCGATGCACCTGTTCTAGGGGCCGGTGCAGGCCCCCGTCCCCGGGGACCGGTGCAGGCCCACCTGTTCTACGGGGCCGGTGCACGGCCTCCCGTTCCGGGGTTCCAGTGCACGCCCGCCCGGTACTTGGGGACCCGGACGGTCACCTTCATGCCGGCGCCCAGCGCCGTCTCGATCACCAGCCCGTGGTCGTCCCCGTAGACCTGCCGCAGCCGTTCGTCCACGTTGCGCAGGCCGATGCCGGAGGAGACCGGTCCGTCCCCCGCCAGCAGGGCCCGCAGGACGGCCGGGTCCATGCCGACCCCGTTGTCCTCGACGGTGACCACCGCCTCGGCCCCGGCGTCCTGCGCGGCGATGGTGATCCGGCATTCGGAACCCGAGTCCTCCAGGCCGTGTTTGACGGCGTTCTCCACCAGCGGCTGCAGGCACAGGAAGGGCAGGGCGACCGGCAGCACCTCGGGCGCCACCTGGAGGGTCACCGTGAGTCGGTCCCCGAACCGGGCCCCGGCCAGCGCCAGGTACTGCTCGATGGAGCGCAGCTCGTCGGCGAGCTGGGTGAACTCCCCGTGCCTGCGGAAGGAGTAGCGCGTGAAGTCGGCGAACTCCAGCAGGAGTTCCCGGGCCCGTTCCGGATCGGTTCGCACGAACGAGGCGATGGCGGCCAGCGAGTTGTAGATGAAGTGCGGGGAGATCTGGGCCCGCAGTGCGCGGATCTCCGCCTCGATCAACCGCGTCCGCGACCGGTCCAGTTCGGCCAGCTCCAGCTGCACCGACACCCAGCGGGCCACCTCGGTCGCGGCCCGGACGAGCACCGCGGACTCCCGGGATCCGTAGGCCACCAGGGCCCCGAGCACCCCGTCCTCCCCCGTCAGCGGGGCGATCACCGCCCAGCGCAGCGGGCAGTCGGGCCGCTCGCAGCCGGTGCGGAAGCTCTCGCTGCGCCCGGAGTCGAGCAGCTCGTGCACCCTGGCCATCACCCGGTGCTCGTGGTGTGCGGCGCCGGGGCCGTCCCAGGCGAGCACCCGGGTGCGGTCGGCCAGGCACAGGGCCTCGGTGCCGAGCAGCGGGCGCAGTCCGCGGACGGCCCGCTGCGCGGTGTCCTCGGTGAGCCCGGCGCGCAGCGGCGGGGCGGCGAGGGAGGCGGTGTGCAGGGTGTGGAAGGTGGCCCGCTCCACGGGGGTGCCGAGGTCGATGTCCGAGCGGTCGCCGCGGCGCCCCGGCAAGAGCCTGCCGAGCAGCACCCCGACGGCGGTGCCCGCGCCCAGCAGCACGAGTCCGGCGGGTACCAGGGCGGTGAGGGAGGGTCCGGTCACGGGCGGGCCTCCCGGGCCAGTTCCTCGGGCAGGTGCAGCCGGGTCAGGGTGGCCGCGGTGCCCGCGGGGATCCGGTGGGCGGTCGCGAGGGAGACCAGCACCATGGTGAGGAAGCCGAGGGGCACCGACCAGACCGCCGGCCAGGCGAGCAGGGTGTGCGGCCAGCCGGCGCCCGGCAGCCCGGCCCGGGTGGCGAGTACGGCGGCCAGCGCGGCCCCGCCGCCGACGAGCAGCCCACAGGCCGCGCCCGGCGGGGTGAGCCGGCGCCACCAGATGCCCAGGACGAGCAGCGGGCAGAGCGAGGAGGCGGACACCGCGAAGGCGAGCCCCACGGCGTCGGCCACCGGGACGCTCGCGACGAAGCCGCTGGCGGCCAGCGGCACGCCCATGGCGGCGAGGGTGGCCAGCCGGAAGTGGCGGACCCCGCGGGCGGGCAGGGCGTCCTGGGTGAGCACCCCGGCGACGGCCATGGTCAGCCCGGAGGCGGTGGACAGGAAGGCGGCGAAGGCCCCGCCCGCCAGCAGCGCACCGAGCAGGTCCCCGGCGACCCCGCCGATCATCCGCTCCGGGAGCACGAGGACCGCGGCGTCGGCGGTTCCGGTGAGCGCGAGTTCGGGGGCGTAGATCCGGCCGAGCACCCCGTACAGCGGGGGCAGCAGGTAGAAGGCGCCGACCAGGGAGAGCACGGCGAGGATGGTGCGGCGGGCCGCCGTGCCGTTCGGGCTGGTGTAGAAGCGGACGGCCACGTGCGGCAGCCCCATGGTGCCGAGGAAGGTGGCGAGGATCAGCCCGTACGTGGCGTACAGCGGGTGCTCCTCGCGGCCGGCGGACAGCGGCCGGGACCAGCGGGAGCCGCCCTCGCGGGCATCCGGTCCCGGCACCTGCGCCCCGGCCGGGAAGCGGAGCCGGGTGCCGGCCTCGAAGCGGTGGGTGCCGGGAGCCAGGGTGAGGGGGCTGCGGTCGGCGGGGCGGCCGTCGACGGTGCCGGTGGCCGTGACGTGCAGCGGCTCCGCCAGCCGGACCCGTACGGTGTCGGCGACGCGGACCGTGGTGGGTTCGCGGAAGGCCGGCGGCTCGCCGAAGCGGGCGAGCGGGGCGCCGTCCCCGGACCAGGCCAGCGCCAGGAACAGGGCGGGCACCAGCAGGGCGGTGAGCTTCAGCCAGTACTGGAAGGCCTGCACGAAGGTGATGCTCCGCATGCCGCCGGCCGCCACGGCTCCGGTGACCACCACCCCGACCACGAGGGCCCCGGCCCAGTGCGGCGCGCCGGTGAGGATGTGCAGGGTCAGCCCCGCGCCCTGGAGCTGGGGCAGCAGGTACAGCCAGCCGATGCCGACGACGAACAGGCTCGCCAGCCGGCGCACGGCGCGCGACTCCAGGCGGGCTTCGGCGAAGTCGGAGAGGGTGTACGCGCCCGAGCGGCGCAGCGGGGCGGCCACGAGCACGAGGAGGACGAGGTAGCCGGCGGTGTAGCCGACCGGGTACCAGAGCATCTCCGGGCCCTGGAGCAGGACCAGGCCGGCGATCCCGAGGAACGAGGCGGCCGACAGGTACTCCCCGCTGATGGCGGCCGCGTTCAGGCCCGGGCCGACGGTGCGGGAGGCCACGTAGAAGTCCGAGGTGGTCCGGGAGATGCGCAGGCCCAGGGCGCCGATGAGGAGGGTGCCGAGGACGACCAGGGTGACGGCGGGTACCGCGTACGCGGGGTTCACTCGGCCTCCCCCGGCTCCGGCGACGGTTCCGGGGCCGCGCCCGGCTTCCGTCTGCGCACGGGCTCGGGCTCGGGGTCGGGCGGGCCGGCGACCAGCCCGGTGAAGTCCCGCTCGTTGCGCTCGGCGCGGCGCACGTACCGGCGGGCGGTGAGCCAGAGCACCGGGTACACGGCCAGGCCGAGGCAGGCCCAGACCACGGGGGCGGGCGCCGGGCCGCCGCCGGGTCCGGCCGGCAGGGTGAAGAGCAGCGGCAGGCTGCCGACGAGCAGCACGAGGGTGGCGAGCGCGGCCAGTGCGGCGCGCAGCTGGCTGCGCATCAGGGCGCGTACGTAGGTGGCGCCGAGGCTGGTCTGCTCGCTGATCTCGGAGCGGGCCGGGGTGTGCCCGGCCGGCCGGCGGCGGGCCAGCGGGACCCCGGTAACGGTTTCGCGGCGCGGCGCGGCGCCCTCCCGGCCGGTCATCAGCCGCGGGCCCGGCGCATCAGCAGGTCCCGCAGCTCGCGGGCGTGCCGACGGCTGACGGCCAGCTCGGCGGCGCCGATGCGCACCGTGGTCACCCCGGCGTCCACGCGCAGTTCGTCGATGCGGCCGAGGGCCACGAGGTGGCGGCGGTGGATGCGGACGAACCCGCGGGCCGCCCAGCGCTCCTCCAGCGTGGAGAGCGGGATGCGCACGAGGTGGCTGCCGGACGGGGTGTGCAGCCGGGCGTAGTCCCCCTGGGCCTCGGCGTAGGTGATGTCGTCGACGGGGACGAAGCGGGTCACACCGCCGAGTTCCACGGCTATCTGCTCGGCGGCGGGGGCCGGTGCGAGGGGCCGGGCGGCGCCGGCGGGTCCGGCCGCCGGGGTGGCCGCGGCCTGGTCGCAGACCCGGCGGACGGCCTCGGCGAGGCGCTCGCGGCGGACCGGCTTGAGCACGTAGTCCACGGCCTTGAGGTCGAAGGCCTGGACGGCGAAGCCCTCGTGGGCGGTGACGAACACCAGGTGCGGGGGCCGGGCGAAGCCGGTCAGCAGCCGGGCCACGTCCAGTCCGGTCAGGCCGGGCATGTGGATGTCGAGAAAGACCACGTCGATGGCGTCCGCGCCGCCGGGTCCGGCCTCCAGGGCGCGGCCGATGCGGCGCAGCGCTGCGGTGGCGTCGGCGGCGCCCTCGGCACTGCGGATGCGCGGATCGGCCCGCAGCAGGTACAGGAGCTCTTCCAGAGCGGGTTTCTCGTCGTCAACGGCCAGTGCACGCAGCATGTCCGGAGTGTAGAGGGGCTATTTGAGCAGGCGGGAGAGGCGTCGGTCGGCGAGGGGCTTGCCCCCGGTCTGGCAGGTCGGGCAGTACTGGAGGGAGGAGTCGGCGAAGGACACCTCGCGCACGGTGTCCCCGCACACCGGGCAGGGCTCGCCGGTGCGGCCGTGGACGCGCAGCCCGCTCTTCTTCTCCGCCTTGAGCTTTCCGGCGGCCAGCCCGTGGGACCGCTCCACTGCCTCGCGCAGGGTGCTGCGCAGGGCCTCGTACAGGCGGGTGGTCTTCTCGGGGCCGAGGTTCGCGGCGAGGGCGAACGGGCTGAGCTTCGCGGCGTGCAGGACCTCGTCGCTGTACGCGTTCCCCACGCCCGCGATGACGCTCTGGTCGCGCAGCACGCCCTTGATCTGCCGGCGCTCGCCTTCGAGGAGGGCGGCGAAGGCCGCCTCGTCGAAGTCCGGGGCGAGCGGGTCGGGGCCGAGCCGGGCGATCCCGGGGACCTCGGCGGGGTCCCGGACCACGTGGACGGCGAGCCGCTTCTGCGTGCCGGCCTCGGTGAGGTCGAAGCCTGCCCCGCCTTCGAGGGCCACGCGCAGGGCGAGGGGCCCCTTGCCGGGCCGGGGCGGGACCGCGGGCAGGGCGTCCTGCCAGCGCAGCCAGCCGGCCCGGGCCAGGTGGGTGACGAGGTACAGCTCCCCGACCGGCAGGGCGAGGAACTTGCCGTACCGGCGGGGCGGCCCGGCCCGGCCGCCCTCCAGGGCGCTCAGCGGCGGATCGTAGGTCTTGAGCACGCTGACGGCCACGGCCCAGACCTTCTCGACCACCCGCCCCGCGAGCTGCCCGTCGAGAAACTCCCTGAGCGCTTCGACCTCGGGCAGTTCCGGCATACCCCCAGCCTGCCCCACCGGGCCGGACGGGGCGCGGCGGGGAGCCGGGAGAGCGGGGGCCGGGAGGCGGAGGCCGGAGAAGCGGAGGCCGGGGGAGGCGGCGGGACGAGCGGGCGGGGCGCCGGGGCCGTGGAGCCGCGGGGCCGCGGGAGGCTCCCCCGCGCCCCCCGTCACTCGTACTCGGTGCCGTTCTTGCGGGTCAGGTAGGCGGGGCTGACGGCCTTGGCGATGGCCCGGCCGCCGGTCACGGGGCTGTAGCGGCCGGCCGCGGTGCGGACGACCACGCCCTCGCGCAGGTGGACCGCCCGGCCGGAGACCGTCTCGCGGCCCTCGGCCAGCTCCACCGCCCGTGCCGGGTCGTACGGCCCCTCGTACAGGGTGGGCACCTGCGGCAGGGCGCCGCCGAGCACGTCCGTCAGCTCCTGCGGGTCGAGCCAGCGGACCTGCCCGCCGATCTCGGCGGACACGTCGAACACGGCGTATCCCGGTCCCGTGGTGCGGGCGTCCGCCCCGTACGCGAGGTCCTGGACCCCGGCCCCGTAGACCTCGCCGAAGATCCCGACCCGGGTGGCGCCCAGGCGCGCGGCCAGTCGGGCGGCGGTCTCCGGGACGCCGTGGCCGCGGACGGCCCGCCAGTAGACGTTGCGCTCGTCCTCCTTCAGGGCGAGGCCCTTGGCCCCGAAGCCCTTGGAGGAGACGATCACGCGGTCCTCCTCGGCGACATAGGTGAGCAGGCAGGCGGTGCCGTGCAGCTTCTCGGTGAGTACCACCGGCTCGCCGGGCTCGAAGATGTCGGGGTACCGCTGGAGGTTCTCGATGTCCACCCAGGGCAGCAGGGCCGGGGCGGACTCCACCTCGCCGCTCATGTTCGTCGGGACCGGGGGCACCCACTTGGTGATGCCGAGCAGTTCCGCGAAGTCCGTGCCCTCCTTGGCGGCGAGCTCCAGGTCCACTCCGTCGAGGGCGCGCGGCAGGCAGACCAGTCCCTGGGACAGCTCCCCGCGCAGCCGGACCGCCTTGACGCGGTTGGCGGAGCTGCCCGCCAACCGTCCGGTCAGCCCGAGCTCCTCGATCAGGGCGGCGGGCAGCACGGCCTGCTCGGGGATGTAGAGGGCGTGGTCGCCGGTGCGGTACCGGCCCTTGGCGACGACGGCCCGGTACAGGCCCACCTGGGCGAGTTCGAGGGCGTCGGCGGCGGGGTGCTCGTGGACGGTCAGGACTTCGGCGGTGACGCGCAGGGTGGACATGGTTCGCGGCTCCTCGGGAGTGGGGCGTTCCGGACGGGTTTCATCGCCGCCACTCTCGGCCGGGCAAAATCGCTGGGCCAGCGATTTCCCGGCTGATACGGCGCTCCCGGACCGCCCGGTCACCCCGGCCCCGACTGCCCGGCTCCGGCTACCCCATGACGAACTCGCACCACACGCACTTGCCGCTGCCGCGCGATTCCACTCCCCACACGTCGGCCAGCCGGTCCACCAGCATCAGGCCGCGGCCGGAGACCCCGGACTCGCCGGCCTCGCGGCGGCGCGGGAGGGCGCTGGAGCGGTCCTCGACCTCGACGCGCAGGCGGCGTTCGGGTCCGGTCAGCACGCGGAGGGTGACGATGGCCGGGCCGTCGGTGTGCATGAGGGCGTTGGTGATGAGCTCGTCGGCCACGAGCTCGATCTCGTCGGAGCGCTCGCGCGCGCCCCAGGCCCGTACGGCCGAGCCGATCATGTGCCGGGCCGAGGCGAGGGCTTCCGGATCGCCCTGGGCCACGTGCTGCTGGAGCCGGCCGCCGCCCTGGGGTGCGTCCTCGATGCGGCGGCGCAGGAGGAGCAGGGCCATGTCGTCGTCCCCGCCGCGTTCGTCGACGACCTCGCAGAGCCGGTCGGCGAGTTGCTGGAGGTCGGCGGGGCCGTTGCGGATGAGCGAGGTAAGCAGCTGCACCCCGTCGTCGAGGTCGGCCCCGGGGTGTTCGACGAGTCCGTCGGTGCACATCAACAGGGTTTCGCCGGGGTCGAGTTCGACGGTGGTGACGGGGTATTCGAGGTGCCCGAACTCGGCGGACAGCCCGAGCGGCATGCCGCCGGTGACGGGCAGCCGCCGGCAGTCCCCGTGCCGGGAGCGGACGAGCGGGTCGATGTGCCCGGCGCGGACCACCTGCACCACTCCGGTGGACAGGTCGCACTCGGCGTAGGTGCAGGTGGCGAAGCGGTCGGTGTCGAGCTCGTGGAGGAAGCCGGAGGCGCGGGCCATGACGGTGGCCGGGGCGTGCCCTTCGGCGGCGTACGCGCGCAGCACGATCCGCAGCTGGCCCATGACGGCGGCGGCGTGGGTGTCGTGGCCCTGGACGTCTCCGATGACGGCGCCGACCCGGCCGCCGGGCAGCGGGATGATGTCGTACCAGTCCCCGCCGATGTCGCGGCCCATCCGGGCGGAGCGGTAGCGGACGGCGATCTGGGCGCCGGGCACCTCCGGGATCCGGCGGGGCAGCATGGCCTGCTGGAGGCCTTCGGCGAGGTCGTGTTCCTGTTCGAGGAGCATGGCGCGCTGGAGGCTCTGCGCGATGCTGCTGCCGAGGGCGACGAGGAGGTTGCGCTCCTCCTGGGTGAAGCCGTCCTTGTCCTGGTAGAGCAGGCCGATGGCGCCGATGGGGCGGGCCTGGGCGATCAGCGGCAGGTAGGCGGCGGCCGAGATCTGCATGTAGGCGATCTTGGACCAGAGCCCGGGGTAGCCGGTGGCGAACTCGGACGGGGAGTCGATGAACCGGGGCTGGAGGGAGCGGACCACCTCGCTCATGGGGTACTGCTCGTCGATGCGGGTGTAGCGGGTGCCGGGCACGAAGCTGTCGGCCGGCCCCTCGGCGACGAGGTGGATGCGTCCGGCCTCGACGAGGCCCATGACCATGCCCATGGAGCCGAGGCGTTCCAGTCCGTGGCTGTCGCTGAGCGCGTCGATGACGTCCTGCACGGTGCGGGCGTGCGCGAGGGCGGCGGTGGTGGCCTCGACCACGCTGGTCTGCCGGCGGCGCTCCTCGTCCAGGCCGAGGCGCTCGGCGGAGTGGCTGAGCTCCTCGGTGGCGTCGCGGACGATGCCGATGATCCGGTACGGGCGGCCCTGCCCGTCGCGCAGCACCCGGCCCTGGGTGTGGGTCCAGCGCAGCCGGCCGTCGCGGCAGCGGACCCGGAAGTACGCCCCGTAGCTCTCGTGGCCGCTCTTGAGGGCGCTGGAGACGAGGGCGTCCAGGCGGGTGGACTCGGCGGGCGGGACCCGCGGGGAGAGGGATTCGGGGCGGCCGTCGTAGTCCTCGGGGCGGGTGTCGAACACGTCGAGGGCTGCCGGGTCCATGTGCATGAGCCCGGCGACGAGGTCCCAGTCGAAGCTGCCCATACGGTTCAGCGCGAGGCTCTGGTCCGGGTGTGCGGGCCAGTCGTCCGGCAGCGACACGGCGGTCGGCACCGGTCCACCATGCCACTGATCGCCGGATTCCTCGACAGGAGGACGGCTGGTTCAGGCGCTCTCCAGCTGCCGGCCCGTACCGGCGGGCCTGCCGCCGTCCGGGGTCTCCTGCGGTGTGTGCGACCGGCCGGGACCGGCGGAGCCGTACGGGTCGGCGGCGCCGGAGGAGCCGTGGAGGTCGGAGTCGCCGGAGCTGCCGTAGGTGGCGGCGTCGGAGCTGCCGTACGTGTCGTACGCGTCGCTCCGGCCGTACGCGTCCCGGGGGGAGTCGTACCCGTACGGGTCGTCGTACGCCGAGCCGGCCCCCTCGTAGCGGTCGTGGGCGGACTCGTACGCGTCACGGCCGCCGCTCCCCCGGTCAGCGCCGTAGTCGTGGTACCCGTCGTCACCGAGGCCGGTGCCGCCGAGGCCGTCTCCGTACGAGTCCTCCCCGTACGGGTCGTCGCCGTACGGGTCGTCGCCGTACGCGTCGGGGTACTCGTCCGCGTAGGCCCCGCCCCGCTGCTGCCCGTCGCCGCCGCCGGCGGTGCGGCCGGACCCGTCCGCCGGCGGGTCCGCGGCGCCGGACCGGTCCGTGCGGGCGGACTCCTCCGCACCGGCCGGGCAGGGCTCGGCGCGGCGGGCGGAGCCGGCGGCCGGGTCCCGCGGCGGGTCGGTGCGGGCCAGGCTGTTGCTGCGGGTGCACGGTTCGGTGGCGTCGGCCGGGGCGGGGGTGGCGCGGCCCGGGACCGGACCGGAGGCGACCGGGCCACTGGCGTCGTAGGGCGGGGGCACGGCGGGCACCTTGTCCTGGGCGCCGTCGTCCCCGGCCCGGCGTTCGATCCAGGTGTTGTTGCCGATGTTGACGATGGTCAGGTTGTCCAGGACCTCGTCGGTCGGCTTGACCACCACCACCTGGGCGGGCTGGAAGCCCGGCCAGCCCGCCCCCTTGTGGACGGCGCTGCCGCCCTCGACCGGCGGCATGAGGGGGTTCCCGCAGGCGCACCGGACCCGCGGCAGCCCGTAGTCGTCCACGAGCACGGCCGTGCCGGCCTGCAGCACCGCCTGGAAGGCGGCGGAGCGGCCGCCGCGGAAGCCGTGGCTGGTCACGCGGGTGTCGGCGCGCAGCACCACCGGAGTGAGGCCGCGCAGGAAGTCGGCGACCCGCGCGGGTTCGATCCCGGCGGCCGCCGCGAAGGCCCGGGAGCGGTCCTTGTCCGCGTCGAAGTAGCGGACCTGCTGTTCCACGTCGCAGCTGCCGCGCTTGTGGGTGCCGCCGTACAGGCCGGGGGTGGAGCCGGTGACGGCGCGCGGGGCCGGGCCGGCCGCCGGGCCGGGGCCGGGCCGCCCCGCCGTCCCGCGGGCCGGACCGGTCAGGGCCCGGTTGGGGAGGGCGGCGGTGGAGGTGGCGGTGGAGGCCGTGAAGGGGTCGGGGCCGGCGGCCGCGACGGGCTGGAGCAGCACCTCCTGGCCGGCGGCGGCGGCCTTCTTCGGCTCTTCTCCGCTGCCGCCGCCTCCGCATCCCGCCGCCGCGAACAGGCCGACGGCGGCCGTACAGGCCAGGGCATAGCGACGTACCGGTTGATGCACGTGGGTTCTCCCGCCTCTTCGCCACGATTCGCCAGGATTCGCCCTTACATCTCTGCCGGACGCCCCCGGGGGCCGCAAGCGGGGTTCCGCCACCCGGAGACCCGCCCCGGCGTGTCGGGCCGAGTACACCCCGGAAGCTCTCTTGAACGCGTTCAAGAAACTGCGTATGGTTCCCGACGAGGAACTTGAACACGTTCAAGGACCCGTGTCCCGGGGGGTGTATTTCCGTGTCCACACTGGCGTACCTGGTCAATCCCGTGGTCACTCTCGGCATGCTGGTCGTCGTACCGGCCGGACTGTCGCTCATCGACCGCGAGGGCCTCGCGGCCGCCCGAAGGCTCTGGCCGCTCTGCGCGGTCCCCGGCGCCCTCTCCCTCTGGCTGCCGCGCGGCACCTGGGCCACGGCCCTGGCCTGCGTCTACGCCCTGGGCACCCTGGCCCTGGCACTCCAGGCCCCGAGGCGCCCGGCCCGAACCCGTTCCCCCGCCGCCGCCGAGGCCGCCGTGCTGACCGCGCTCGTCTCGCCCGCCGTCGCCGGCACCGCACTCGTCGCCGAGCGCTCGGGGCACCGGCTGTTCGGCTTCGACCTCGACATCCTGGCCCTGACCGTCCCGCACTTCCACTTCGCCGGGTTCACCGCCGCCCTGGTCGCGGGGCTGGTGTGCCGTACGGCCGCGGATTCGGCCGGGGCCCGGTTCGCCGGATACAGCGTCCCCGCCGGCACCCTCCTGGTGCTCGGCGGCTACTTCACCGGCGACTGGGCCGAGCTGGCCGGAGCCGTGGTGCTCACCGCCGGGATGTGGGCGGTGGCCCTGCACACCTGGCGCGAACCGCGGACCCGCGCCCGCGACCCGCTCACCCGCACCCTGTTCGCGGTCTCGGCCGCCGTCCTGCTCGCCACCATGCTGCTCGCGCTGTGGTGGGCCCTGGGCGAGGCGGCCGACGTCCCCCACCCCACCCTGACCTGGATGGCCGCCACCCACGGCCTCGGCAACGCCCTCGGCTTCGCCCTGTGCTCGCTACTCGCCTGGCACCGCATGAAGGAGACCACCCGATGACCCGCATCACCAGCATCCGCCGGGACAGCCTCAACTACGCGGAGCGCGGCGCCACCCGCGAGCGCCCGCTGCCCGCCGGCTACCACCACCTGCACCACCGGGTGGCCATCGGACACGGCCGCGAGGTGTTCAAGCGGGCCGGAGAGGCGGTGACCACCTTCCGCATGCACCGCGCCGCGGGCGTGCAGGTGCGCGCCGACCGCGAGCGGGCCGAGACCGGCGGCCTGGTCGAGTGCGCGATCGGCATCGGGCCGGCCCGGCTCGCCGCCCCCTGCGAGGTGGTCTGGACCGCGTACGGGCCGCAGCTCACCGGCTTCGCGTACGGCACCCGCACCGGCCACCCGGAGACCGGCGAGGAGTCCTTCCTGGTGGAGCTGGCCGAGGACGGCACCGTCTGGTTCGACGTGACCGCCTTCAGCCGACCGGGCCGCTGGTACACCCGCCTCGCGGGGCCCGTCATCCCCTTCCTCCAGCTCCGGTACGCCCGGCACTGCGGGCGCACCCTGCGCCGCCTCGCCGCGGGCGGCTGAACGGCGGGCGGCCGGGCGGCCGGCGGCGGATACTGGGGGTACCCGCCGGGACCGGGGGTCCGGGGGCCCGCGGCGGCGTCGAGGGCGAGCGGCGATGGAGTGGTTCACGGCACCCGAGTACTGGATGGCGCGGCTGGCGTTCCAGCGGACCCTGGCCGTCCTGTACCTGGTCGCCTTCCTCGGCGCGGCCCTCCAGTTCCGTGCCCTGCTCGGGTCCCGCGGGATGCTGCCGATCCCCGAGTACGTACGCTACGTGCCCTTCCGCCGGGCCCCGAGCCTGTTCCAACTCCGCTACTCCGACCGGCTCTTCGCGGGCTGCGCCTGGGGCGGGGCCGCCCTGGCGGCGGCGGTGGCGGCCGGGGCCGCGGACGCGGTGCCGCTCGGCGCGGCGATGGCGATGTGGGCCCTGCTGTGGGCCGGGTACCTGTCGATCGTGAACGTGGGGCAGACCTGGTACGCCTTCGGCTGGGAGTCCCTGCTGCTGGAGGCGGGCTTCCTCGCCGTCTTCCTCGGCAACGCCCGGGTCGGGCCGCCGGTGCTCGTGCTGTGGCTGCTGCGCTGGCTGCTGTTCCGCGTGGAGTTCGGCGCAGGACTCATCAAGATGCGCGGGGACCCCTGCTGGCGCAAGCTGACCTGCCTCTACTACCACCACGAGACCCAGCCGATGCCCGGGCCGCTGAGCTGGTTCTTCCACCGGCTGCCGCGCCCGCTGCACCGGGTGGAGTGCGCGGCCAACCACGTGACCCAGCTCGTGGTGCCGGTCCTGCTGTTCACCCCGCAGCCGGTGGCCTCGGTGGCCGCCGGGATCATCGCGGCCACCCAGCTGTGGCTGGTGCTCTCCGGCAACTTCTCCTGGCTGAACTGGGTGACGATCGCCCTGGCCCTGTCGGCCGTCGACGTCACGGCCTTCGGCGGCCCGAGCCGCACCCAGCCGCAGGCCCCCCTCTGGTACGTGGTGCTGGTGTGCGCACTCGTCGCGCTCGTGCTCGTGCTCAGCCGCGGCCCCGTGCTCAACATGATCTCGCGCCGCCAGGTGATGAACCGCTCGTTCGACCCGCTCCACCTCGTCAACACCTACGGGGCGTTCGGCACGGTGGGACGCAAGCGCGACGAGGTGGTGGTGGAGGGCACGAGCGACCCGGAGCCGCACAAGGACGGCGACTGGCGGGAGTACGGGTTCAAGGGCAAACCCGGCGACGTCCGGCGGCTGCCGCGCCAGTTCGCCCCGTACCACCTGCGGCTGGACTGGCTGATGTGGTTCGCCGCACTCAACCCCGGCTACGCGCGCGACTGGTTCGGCCCGTTCGTCACCCGCCTGCTGGAGAACGACCCCGACACGTTGCGGCTGCTCCGCCACAACCCGTTCCCGGAGGAGCCGCCGCGCTTCGTCCGGGCCCGGCTGTACCGGTACCGGTTCACCGACTGGCGGGAACTGCGCACCACGCACGCCTGGTGGCACCGCAGCCTGGTGCGCGAGTTCCTCCCGCCGACCCGGCTGGCGGACGAGCGGGAAGGGTGGCATCCGGCCACCGGCTGACCACCCGGCACGGCGGGCGGCCGGCCGGGCGGACCGGAAAGAACGCACGGGGCGGGCCGGACCCGCCCAAGTGGCCGCGAACGGGGCGGACCGGGCGCCGCGGACCCCGAACGGCGCCGGCCCTCCGGGCGCCGTTCAGCCGGCGAGCAGCGCGGCCTCGCGGTCCGGGGCGATCCCGGGGGCGGGCCGGTCGGGCCGCTGCGGGGCGGTTCCTCCGAGTTCCCGCAGCCAGCGCCAGGTGTCGGCGACGGTGTCCGCGACCGGCCGGCAGACCAGCCCGGCGGCGAGCGCCTTGGAGACGTCCCCGCCGTACATGAACTCGTGGAGCTCGCCTTCGGGAAGCCACACCGGCAGCTCGGTCCAGGGCTCCACCCCGGCCTCCAGCAGCACGGCGGGGTCCGTCCAGCGCAGCCGGGCGGTGCCTCCGGTGGCCTCGGCGCAGCTCTCCAGCAGTCCGCCGAAGGTGGCGTGCCCGGGCGGGGAGACCACGTTGTAGGCGCCGCCGAGCCCGCGGGCGGCCGCGTCGAGGGTCCAGTCGGCGAGGTCGCGCACGTCGATGTACTGGAGCGGGAGCTCCCGCGGTCCGGGGGCCAGCACCTCGCCGCCGCGGGCGGTCCGGTTCAGCCACCAGGGCAGCCGGCCGACGTTCTCGTACGGGCCGAGGATCAGGCCGGCGCGCACCAGCAGGGCGCGGTCCCCGAAGGCGTCGACTGCGGCGAGTTCCCCGCCGCGCTTGTCCTCGGCGTAGGCGGTGGAACCGGCGTCGGGCGATGCGTCCACGACCGGGCCGTCCTCGGCGAGCCCGGCCGGGGCGGGGTAGGCGTACACGGACCGGCTGGAGACGTACGCGTACCCGCCGGCCCGGCCGGCGAGCAGCCGGGCGCTGTCGCGGACGGCGGTGGGCGCGCCGCCCCAGGTGTCGACGGCGAGGTCCCACTCGCCCTCGGCGAGGGCGGCCAGCCCGTCCGGGGCCAGCCGGTCGCCGTGCAGGGAGGCGGTGCCGGGCGGCGGGGCGTGGTGGCCGCGGTGGAAGACGGTCACCTCCCAGCCGCGGGCGAGGGCCGCCTCGGTGATCGCCCGGCCGACGAATTCGGTACCGCCCAGCATCAGGAGTCTCATGACCCCAGCCTGCCGCCGCGTCCGGACGGGTGAAAGCGAAGATCGCCCAGAGCGGACGGAACACGCTGACCGCGAAACGGCGGCCGGGGCGGGAATGCGGCCCGGGCGGTGCGGGCCGCCGGGGCGCGGCAGCCCGGCCGGACCGGTCCGGCCGGGCGCGGACGCGCCGCCGCCCCCGCTGCTGTGCGGCGCGGGGGCGGCGGCGTACCGGATGCGGTCAGTCGATGCCCGGCAGGATGTGCGGCTCGGCGAGGTCGTCCTCGTAGCCGGCCAGCCGGATGGGGGCGGACCGCGCCCACACCTCCAGGCTGCCGAGCTCGTCCGAGCGGTGCCGGCGATCGGACCGTTCCGTCAGGGCCTTGTCGTGCTGCTTCAACTCTGGTGTCACCGCGCACTCCTTTGTGTCGCGTAACCCTCGGACGGGGCCGCGGCCGTTCGCTGCCGGCCGTGGGAGGCCGTCCGTCGGGGCAGGGGGGAAAGGGCAGTCCGGTCGCGGTGGCGCCGTTCGTTCACGTACGGAGTGACCTTGGTGGGGCCTTCCGTGTGCCTCAGGGTACACATATGAGCGCGGTTCCGCTCGATAGGGGGGTGAAATCCAGCCTGTCTCGTTACCGACTCTTGCCGTTTCCCCGGCCTTGGTGGCACGGACGGCTCCGCGGGGAAGACCCCCGTCGCACCCCGGACACGCCGAAGGCCCGGCCGTGCGGGCCGGGCCTTCGGGGGCAGCTGCTACCAGTTGGCGGGGGCGTAGTCCTTGAGGAAGACCCCGTAGAGCTCCTCGCCCGCCTCGCCGCGGATGATCGGGTCGTAGACCCGGGCCGCGCCGTCCACCAGGTCGAGCGGGGCGTGGAAGCCCTCCTCCGCCAGACGCATCTTGTCCGGGTGCGGGCGCTCGTCGGTGATCCAGCCGGTGTCCACGGCGGTCATCAGGATCTTGTCCTTCTGGAACATCTCCTGGGCGCTGGTGCGGGTCAGCATGTTCAGCGCGGCCTTGGCCATGTTCGTGTGCGGGTGTCCGGCGCCCTTGTAGCCGCGGCTGAACACGCCTTCCATCGCCGAGACGTTCACCACGTACTTGAACGCGGCCGGGGAGGCCGACATGGCCGCGCGGAGCTTGCTGATCAGGATGAACGGCGCGGTGGAGTTGCAGAGCTGCACCTCCAGCAGCTCCACCGGGTCCACCTCGGACACGGTCTGGATCCAGCTGTTGGTGTCGTGCAGGTCCGGGACCAGGCCGCCGGCGTCGATGGCGGTGCCCGCCGCGATCCGCTCCAGGGAGGCGGAGCCCGGGACCAGGGCCAGCTCGGTCACGTCCTGCGCGGTGAGCTTCTCGCCGCGGCCGGAGGGCAGGGCCGCGACCCGGTCCACGCTGCCGCTGCCGAAGGTGCCGATGACCTCGGCGGTGGGCAGCTCGCCCGCGGGGAGCGGGGCGCTCTCGGCGGCGACCAGCTCGCTGTAGGCCTGCGGGGACCGGCGCACGGTCTGGGCGGCGTTGTTGATCAGGATGTCGAGCGGGCCCTCGGCGGCCACCGCGTCGGCGAGCGCCACGACCTGCGCCGGGTCGCGCAGGTCGATGCCCACGATCTTCAGGCGGTGCAGCCACTCGTGGCTGTCGGGCATCGCCTTGAAGCGGCGGATCGCGTCGTTGGGGAAGCGCGTGGTGATCGTGGTGTGCGCGCCGTCGCGCAGCAGCCGCAGCGCGATGTACATGCCGATCTTGGCGCGGCCTCCGGTGAGCAGCGCGCGGCGGCCGGTCAGGTCCGTACGGGCCTCGCGGCGGGCCCGGTTGAACGCGGCGCAGTCCTGGCAGAGCTGGTGGTAGAAGGCGTCCACCTCCACGTACCGGGTCTTGCAGACGTAGCAGGAGCGCGGGCGCTGGAGTATGCCGGCGATCGGGCCCTTGGTGCCGCTGGTGAGGGCCAGGCCCTGGGTCTCGTCGTCGATGCGGTCGGCGGAACCGGTGGCGGTGGCCTCGGTGACGGCCTTGTCGTTCGCGGTCTTGGCGGCACGGCGCTCCGAGCGGCGGCGCTGCTTGACCGTGCGGTAGATGCCGGCGGTGGCACGGCGGACGGTGATCGCGTCCGGGTGGTCGACGTCGAGCTTGTCCAGCTCGTCGAGCACGCTGAGGCAGACGGCCAGGCGCTCGGGGTCGATACCCGGCCCGTACGCGTGGTTGTCTTCAGTCACCGTCATCGCCGCTGCCGTTCCTCGATCGCTCGCTGTGGGGGAGTCCGCCGGGAGGTCCACCGGCGCAGGGCCCGGAAGCCGGCCCGGAAGTCCCGAAGAGAGAACTTTACGGACGGCCGCCCCCTGTCTCCAAACCCGGTGACGGTGTGCGACGGAGCCCTCACGGGGACGGGGCGGGGTGCGCCCCTGCTCCCGTCTCCGGGTACGCCCGTACGCCCGTCCGTACTCCCGGCCTCCCGTCCGTACTGCCGGTCTCCCGTCCGTACTCCCGTCCGTACTCCCGGCGCAGTAGTAAGGACCCCGACCCGAGCACGAGGAATACTCCAGCGGAACGCGGCATTGTGGTGTTCATGGACGCACCGACCCGGAGATTCCCATGAGTGCGCTGGCGCTGGCGGTGCTGCTGTCGCTGGTGTCGGCCGTCGCATACGCCGGCGGTGCCATCGTCCAGGAGCAGGTGGCGGCCAGTACGCACGGACAGCCGTACGCGCCGCTGCGCCGGCCGGGCTGGTGGGCCGCGGTCGCCCTGAACGGCGTCGGAGCCCTGCTGCACGTCGCGGCCCTCGCGTACGGCCCGCTCAGCCTGGTGCAGCCGCTGGGCGCCCTCACCATCGTCTTCGCCCTGCCGCTGGCCGCCGTGTTCGTACGGCGGCGGGCCGGCCGGACCGCCTGGCGCGGCGCGCTGCTGGCCACCGGCGGACTCGCCGGGCTGCTGGCGCTGACCGGGAGCGGTGCCCGTTCGGAGCCGCTGGCCGGCGGCGAACGCGTCCTCCTCACCGCAGTGACCGCGGCCGGACTGGCCCTGCTGTTCCTGGCGGCCCGCGCGGTCCACCGTCCGGTGACCCGCAGCGTGCTCCTGGCGGCGGCGGCCGGCGTGGCCTTCGGCATCGCGTCCGTGTTCACCAAGACCGTGGCCGAGGCGTGGGAGCCCGCGGCCCCGCTGGCCGAGCTGCCCGGCATGGTGATCATCGCCGTGCTGGCGACGGCCGGCCTGCTGCTCTCGCAGGCCTCCTACCGGGGCGCCGGGCTGACGGCCCCGCTCGCGACCGTGACCGTGGTGAACCCCGTGGTCGCGGCCACGGTGGGCCTCACCCTGTTCGGCGAGACCTTCCGCTACGGCGCGGCGGGCACGGCCGTGGCCCTGTTCTGCGGCGCGGTCGCGGCCTTCGGGATCGTGCTGCTGACGGTCGAGCGGCTGTCAGCGGGCCGCGGCCCGGCCGTCCCGGCGGGCGTCCGGACTCCGGCAGCCGCCGGGCCGGGTGCCGGACGCCGGGGCGCAGCGGCGCGCCGCGGGACTCCCGTACGCCCGGCGGCGGCTCCGGAGCGTCCCGCAGTCCTTCCGGAACGCCTCCGGGCAAGCCTCCGTTCGCGGGGCCTCGGACCGCACCCCGGGCCGGAATTCGTGGCCGGTCTCGGGACGGATCTCGCGCCGTCAGATCGAAACGCCCCGGCCGCGCAGGTACGCGAGCGGGTCGATGTCGGAGCCGTAGCCGGGACCCGTGCGCATCTCGAAGTGAAGGTGGGGGCCGGTGCTGTTGCCGGTGGAGCCGGAACGGGCTATCCGCTGGCCTCCGGAGACCTGCTGACCCGCCCGGACGCCGACCGCTGACAGGTGCGCGTACTGGGAGTACTTCCCGTCCGCGTGCCGGATCACGACCTGGTAGCCGTACGCCCCGCCCCACCCGGCCGACACGACCTCGCCCGCGGCGACGGCCTTGACCGAAGTGCCCGTGGGCACGCGGAAGTCGACCCCGGTGTGGTAGCCGCTGGACCAGGAGGACCCGGCGACCCGGTAGGCGGTGCCGATGCCGGCCTCGACGGGCGCGAACCAGCCGCCGCGCGCGGTGTCCCGGCCGGGCTTGTTCACCTTGACCGGCTTGGTCGGCACCGGCTTCGCGGTCCGGGGCGGCTTCTCCGGTGACGGGGCCGGACGCGGGTGCGCGGCCACGGTCAGGCTGAGGCGCTGCCCGGGGTGGATGAGGTTCGGGTCGTTGCCGACGACCGTGCGGTTGGCCTCGTAGAGCGCCTGCCAGCCGCCGCGCACGTGCTGCTCCCCGGCGATCCCGGAGAGCGTGTCCCCGGGCACCACGGTGTACGGGGACCCCATCGCGGGGCGCGCCGCCTTGGGGATGGCGGGCCGGGCCGCGGCGGGCGCACCCTTGGCGGCCTGCTTCGGCACGTGCGCCGCCTTGGTCTGGGTCCGGGCCTGCGTCCGACCGCCCCCGCTCCCGCCCCCGTCCACGTCGGGAGCCGGGCCCCCGCGGCCCAGTCCGGCGGCGGGCCCGCAGGCGGGCCAGGCACCCGGCCCCTGCCCGTCGAGCACCTTCTCGGCGATGGTGATCTGCTCGCCCTTGGAGGCGAGGTCCGCCCGCTGGGCGTAGACCGTCCCGCCGAACTCCCGCCACGTGCTCTGGCTGAACTGGAGCCCGCCGTAGTAACCGTTGCCGGTGTTGATGTGCCAGTTCCCACTGGACTCGCAGGCCGCGACCTTGTTCCAGGTGTCGACGGAGGCGGCGTGCGCCGTCCCCGCGCCGATCAGGGGGAGCACGATCCCGGCCCCGCCCGCGGTGACCGTGAGCGAGGCCCGGTTGATGCTGCTCGGCTGGTACCGGCGGTGCCGGCCCCGTACACCCATGGGAGCCCCCTTGAAGACATCAGGAGCCTCGCAACCTAACGCCGCCACCGCGACGTGACAAGGGGCTCGCCGGGGGCTCAACGGCGCACACGGGAGTGACAGTTGGGGTTCCGACCGGCTCCGGGCCGGCGGCCGCGCGACGACGCCACCGGAACCTGACGTTCCACCCTCGTGGTCGCCGGTGGACTTGTCCGGACGTTTCCGTACTCGCGGAGGTGGCGATGGGTGGCGACCTTCGGCACCGCAGCCCGGATCACACGCCGCGCCCTGCCGGTTCCCCCACACTCGTCTCCGAGAGCACACCTGGCCGGCGGTTCGCGCAGACACCGGCCGCAGGCGGCCGCACACCTGCGGACCCTCGCGTCTCGTGCCGGGCGGTCGGGCCCGCACACCATCGTCAACCTGTGAGGAGCAGCGCTCACGGCCGTGCCGTGAGCCGAAGAGCCATGTTCAGTTCCGTTGTTCGTGAGGCCACGGTCCAGTACCTGGCCACGTTGTCGTTGGCATTGACCGCGGTCGCGGCGGGGGGCCTCCAGGCGTGGTGGCGGCGGTACAAACCCGGGGACCGGCCCGCCGCCGGGGACGGATCCCGTCCGGAGGCGGAATCCGGATGCGGCGGCGGGCCGGCCTCCACCGCGCGGCGCTCTCCTCGGCACCGGCCGAGGTTGCGGCCGAGGTGGCGGCCGACGGAGCGAGGGGGCGAGCCGTCGTGACGAGTGCTCCCGAGGAGGGCCGCCCCGCAGCCGCGACGGACCTGGACCGGGCCTGGAGGTTCCTCGCCCGGGGGCCCGGCGGGCAGCTGCGGGACGCTCCCCTCCCCAAGCCCGGCGACCGGCAGCTCCTGGAGATCGCGCGAGGATACGACGACATATGGCGTCGGGCCCGCGGACACAGGCCGCCCGGCCCTTCGGAGACGGACGTCCTGGCGGCCCTCCGGGTGATCCGGAGCCTGCGGGAGAAACTGGACGCCGACGAGCTGACGCTGGTCAGCCTGGCCCGCTCCCGGCGCGTCACCTGGACCCGGATCGCCGCAGCCCTGGGGATGAAGAACCGGCAGTCCGCCGAGCGGAGGCACTTGCAGCTCAAGGGGTTCCGCAGAACTCCTGCCCAGCTGACGGAAGACCGGCTCGAGCACCTGACCGATGCCCAGATCCGCGGATGGGACTGCTCGCTGTGCGGCAGCCCGCTGTTCACGTCCCGCCGCCTCGGCAGGTTCCTCCTCCACACGGGAACGACCGAAACGGCGGACCTCTGGGCCTGCGCCCCGAGATGCCCCTCCACCCGCCGCAGCCACGTCGGAGCGAAATAAAGCCGGGCAGAACACAATCGGACCCCCTCCCCCTGGCGGCCGACCCGACCCAAACCAGGCCCGGCCGCCTTGGGAGCCGGGCGGAGGGAATCCAAGCCCCGCCGCCTTGCGAACCGGACCGAGCGAAACCAGGCCCCGCCGCCTTGGAAACCGGACCGAGCGAATTCAAGCCCCACCACCCTGGGAGCCGGCCCGAGCGAAGCCAAGCCCAGCCGCCTTGGGAGCCGGACCGAGCGAAACCAAGCCCCCGCCGCCTTGGGAGCCGGGCGGAGCGAATTCAAGCCCCGCCGGCGATTGAGGCGCGGGGGTGCGGGGGCGGAGCCCCCGGAGCTGTTCCGGCGCCGCCGCCACGGGGCACGTTCAAGCCCCGCCGGCGATTGAGGCGCAGGGGCACGGGGGCGGCGCCCCCGTCAGGCAGGCGGCCCCGGCTGAGGAATCGGCGCCGGCCCCGGCGGCGGCGGAATCGGATCGGGCTCGGGCACCGGCCCCGGCACCGGCGGCGGCCCCGGCTCAGGATGCGGCACAGGCCCAGGCCCCGGCCCCGGCCCCGGCAACGGCGCCGGATCCGGCATCGGCGGCTGCGTGTCCGCCCGACAGGCATCTGCTCGGAAATCTCCCATGCGCACCACTCTGCCGCCCGCCACCCCCACCCGCCTCCGGCACACCGCCGACCGGGTGGCCCGGCAGACTCACGGGACTCAGCGGAATCAGCAGACTCAGCAGACCCAGCACGCTCAGCACATAGGCGTATTCGCCCGGCACCCCACCTCCTCCCCCAGGACGATCAAGCACCGCCCTCGGTCTGACACCCCCCTCCTCCTGGGAGTTGAAGACCGGGCAGCTCACAGCCCCTAGCGTCGACCCCATGACTCGCAACCGAACTGCAGCCGCTGCCGCGTTACTTGCCCTGATGCTCCCGCTCCCGGCCCTCGCCGCCACCCCCGCCGCCGCGGCCGGCCCCGGCCCCGCGTCCGCCCCGGTCGCAGCCGCCCCGGCGCCGTTCGCCGGGAAGGCCGTACACACCCGGACTCCGGATCCCGCCACCATCGCCGAACTCCCCCGCCCCACGGGCAGGTACGCCGTGGGCGAGGACAAGCTGCACCTGGTGGACCGCAGCCGTACGGACCTCTGGGCGGGCAAGGGCCCCCGCGAGCTGATGGTGACCCTGCGCTACCCGGCCCGCCCGGGTACCGGCGCCGGCAAGCCGGCCGCGTACATCGACGGCGAGGAGGCCCGGATCCTGCTGGCCTCCCGCGACCTGGACAAGCTGGTCCCGCCGGAGACCTACGCCGCCACCCGTACCCACGCCCGCGAGGGCGCCCGGCCGCGCCAGGGCCACTACCCCCTGATCGTCCTCTCCCCCGGCTTCACCGTGCCCGCGTCCACGCTCACGGCCCTCGCCGAGGACCTGGCCTCCCGCGGCTACGTGGTCGCCGCGGTGGACCACGCGTACGAGAGCACCGGCGCGGCCTTCCCCGGCGGGCGCCACCTGCCCTGCCTGGCCTGCGACGAGACGGAGAAGTCCGGCGACTACCGCAAGGTCAGCGACGGCCGCGCCAAGGACGTGTCCTTCCTCCTGGACCGGCTCACCGGCAAGCGGCCCGCATGGAAGCACGCCTCGCTGATCGACCGCAACAAGATCGCCATGGCCGGCCATTCGATCGGCGGCGCCTCGGCCGCCTCGACGATGGCCGCGGACCGGCGGGTGCGGGCGGGTGTGAACATGGACGGCTCGTTCATGACCCCGGTCCCGGAGCAGGGCTTCGGCGGCCGCCCGTTCCTCATGCTGGGCGCCTCGAACACCAAGCCCGGCGACGAGGCCAGCTGGGACCGCGACTGGCCGCGGCTCGGCGGCTGGAAGCGCTGGATCACGTTCGCGGACTCGGGCCACTTCACGTTCACGGACTTCCCGGCGATCGCGGAGCAGCTCGGCATCCCGGACCCGGAGGTCCCGCTGCCCGGCAGCCGCTCGGTCGAGCTCACCCGCCGCTACGTGACGGCCTTCTTCGACCAGCACCTGAAGAACCGCTCCCGACCGGTCCTGGACGGCCCCACCCCCGAAAACCCGGAGGTCACCTTCCACTCCCCGTAACCAACCGCGCAACAGCCGGTGTGACCCCCACCCACAGGGGCGGTCACACCGGCCCCGGTCGTCCGGGCCGGCACAGCCACGGCCCGGACGGCCGCGACTCACACAGCCCCGCCTCAGACGGCCACGGCGTGCGGGCTGCGCTCCTGGTCGCTCCCCGGCACCGGCGCGGACGGGTCCTCCCCGAGCTCCACGATCCGGTTCTCCGCATCGACGTGCACCACCTTGGGCACGAGCGCCCGCGCCTCGGCATCGTCCACCTGCGCGTAGCTGATCAGGATCACGAGATCCCCGGGGTGCACGAGATGCGCGGCGGCCCCGTTGATCCCGATGACCCCGGACCCCCGCTCCCCCTCGATCACGTACGTCTCGAGCCGCGCCCCGTTGTCGATGTCGACGATGTGCACGAGCTCCCCGGGCAGCAGATCCGCCGCCTCCATGAGCTCGACATCAACGGTCACGGACCCGACATAGTGCAGATCGGCCTGCGTGACGGTGGCCCGATGAATCTTGGACTTGAACATGGTGCGAAACACGGAGTAACTCCCGATCGGTCTGCTCCCTGCCCGCTTCCTGCAGGTCAAGGGCGGTCTCTGGAGACTACAACGCTTCGCCCGCCCGGTCAGCCGCCCTCGAGTGTTTCAGGACTCACACTGCCCTGGCCTACTTCCCGGGGCTCCCGCTGCGTGCATCGAAGGGGGGTGGCGGCGGCCGGGGAAGAGCCGAGGCGGGGCGGGCCGGCGGGGCGGAACCTCGTTGGTGGGGTGTTCGTTTGGGGGGTGTGTGATCTTGCTGCGCAGGAGGGAGGCTTTTCGTGGCGTTTCGGGCTGGGGATGTGGTGGTGCCGGTGACGCTTGATCGGCGGGTCGGGTCGGAGGGGGAGGTGGTGTTGCGGCGGCGGGGGGAGACGTTCGAGATCATTGTGAACGGGTGTTTCCTCATGGACAGCTCGGACGGGCGGTCCGAGCGGCTGCTCGTCGATGCCGCGCTGGAGCGGATGACGGCCGCGGCGCCTGCGGTGCTGATCGGAGGCCTCGGGGTGGGGTTCTCGCTGGCGCATGCCGCGGGTCAGGCGCGGTGGTCGCGGATCGTGGTGGCCGAGCGGGAGGAGGCGGTCATCGGGTGGCACCAGGAGGGGCCGTTGGGTGCGTTCACTGCTGCCGCCCTGGCCGATCCGCGGGTGCACATCCTGCACACCGATCTCAACGCGTACCTGCGGAGCACGGGCGATCGGTACGACGCCCTGTGTCTCGACATCGACAACGGGCCCGACTGGACCGTCACCGACGACAATCTCGGGCTCTACTCGCCCGGTGGGCTTGCTGCGTGCCGGGAGCGGCTCAACCCGGGCGGGGTGCTGGCCATTTGGTCGGCGCAGCCGTCGGCCGCGTTCGAGGAGGCCCTGGTGCGGGCCGGGTTCGAGGACGTGCACAGCGTTGAGGTGCCGGTCGCGCGCGGGGTTCCGGACGTGGTGCACCTCGCACGCCGTCCCGGAGTGTGAGGGGAACGCGTCACACCGGGGCGGAGGTGGTCAGGGCCGCGGCGAGGGCGGCCAGGGCTTCGGGGGCCGTGCGGTGGAGTGCGCGCAGACAGGTGGGCCACGATGCGGTACCGAGGGCTTCGAGGGTGAGGGGGCGGCCCTCCGGTTCGGTGCCCCAGCCTTCGGCGGCGGCGGTGAGCAGGGCGGGTGTGCGGCCCGTGCCCAGAGTGGCGGCAGCCTCCTGTTTCAGGAGGGAGGCCAGTACGTGGTCCTCGCTGCGCCGGGCTGCCGCAGCTGTTGCGCAGAGTGCCCGTACGCGGTCCGTGTCCTGGGGGAAGGCGCGGGCGAGTCCTGTCGCAGTCCGGAGGTCGGTGGTGTGGAGGGCCTCGGCGAAGGTGCGCCCGAGTGCCCACTCGCGGAGACCGGGTTCGGTTATTGCGGCCGCGGCGGCCTGGGCCGGTCCGTGGGCGGAGGCGGTGGCCGCCCGCTCGGCGACATCGGACAGGGCGCGGTCCCGCTGTTCGGTTTCGGCGATGGCACCCGCCAGTTCGATGGCCTCCTGGTACCGACCCCATGACGCGAGCGCCACCGCCATCGCCGCCTGCGTCTCGGCGGACGTGTAGGGGTCGGCGCGGCTGGTCAGGGCTGCGAGCAGGTCGCGGGCGCGGGGGTGCTCGCCGGTCCAGGCCAGTGCTGCGGCTGCGTGCGAGAGGGCCTGGGCATGGGTGTGCGGTTCCTCGAGGAGGTCCACCCGGAAGGCGGCCTCCTCGTCGACCTCGCTCGGCTGGGGTTCCTCCGGCAGTCCGGAGGGGCGCAGCAGCGGGTCGGTGATGCGGGCGCTGATGGCCGCGGCCAGGTCGTGGCGGCCGATGGCGGTCAGGGCGGCGGCCTCCTGCGCGAGCCTGCGGTCACGCCGGTCGGGGGCGGTCAGTGCATCCGCCGTGCGGTGCGCTTCTCCTGCCCAGGCGGCCGCCCGAGGCTGCTCGCCCGACTCGGCCAGGGCCTTCACCATCAGGAACAGGGCTTCCACCCGCTGTTCCGTGGCGCGCAACGCCCCCATCAGGGCCCGGGCCTGTTCCTCCCGGCCCTGCCGGGAGAGGGCGGTGGCCACTGTGGCCAGTGGCTGCGCCGGCCATGAGGACGCGGCGATCTGCTCGGCAAGGGCGAGTGCCGGTTCCCAAGCGCCGCGGGAGATCATGCCGTTCGCGACCGCCGCGAGTGCGTGCGCCGGTGTGCTCACACCCTCCACGGTCCGTGCCGCGCCCAGGGCCTCCTGGTCCCGTCCGTGTGCGGCAAGCGCCCGCGCCCAAGCGGTCACCACCGCATTGCGCAGGTCGTCCGCTATGGCGGCCCCGCGGCGCGCCCGCCAGCCGGGCGCGGTCGCGTCCAGCTCCGCCACCGCCTCGCCGGCGAGGTCCACCGCACCGGCCTCGGCCGCGCGGACGGCTGCATGTGCCAGGGCGTGCCGCCGTGCATCCGGGTCGCCGATGACCGACGCGAGCCGTACGGCAAGGTCGAACCGGCCCGGCGTGCTCAGGGCGGCGCACACCGCCCGTAGGTCGTGGGGAGGGAGGTCGGCGCCCGCGCGCGTGAAGGCGGAGGCTTCCTGCGCCAGGGCCTCGGCGCCCGCGAGATCGCCGTCTCGGGCGGCCACGGAGGCCACCCGGGCCAGCGCAACGCCCCTGCACCGTGCATCGGTGACGGTCCGGGCGACCTCCACCGCCCGGCCGAGGTCGCCCGCCAGGGCGATGGCCGCGGCCATGCCCGCGGTGGCGCGGGCCCGCTGCTCCGGATGACGAATGCCTTGCAGCAACTCTGCCGCCTGCTCGTGCCGGCCGGCGTACGCCAGTGCCCGGCAGGCCGTCTCCAGGGCCTCGGCCCGCAGGTTGTCGGCGGTCACCGCGGCTGCGCCGTCCGCCGCTGCGAGAGCGAGCGTGACCGCGTGGTCCTCCTCGCCGGACTCCGCCATCGCTGCGGCGACCGTCGCGAGGGCGCCAGTGCGTGCGTCGTGCCCGGCGAGGGAGCGGCAGACCTCCTCGGCCCGTGCGGGCTGCCGGGCGTACGCCAGGGCGAGGGCCGCGGTGGTACGGCAGTGCCCCACCTCGTCCGAGGCCAGCGCCTCCGCCGCGAGGGAGACCGCGGCGGGGTGCTCCCCGGCTCGCGCCAGGGCCACCGCGATACAAGTCAGAGCGGTGTTCCGCTGGGCGGCATCGTCGATGCTGCGGGCGAGGCGCTCCGCCTCGCCTACGAGGGCGCCCTCAGCCATCGCAGCCGCCACCGAGCCGAGCGCCGGATCCGCCAGACCGGAGCCGACCGTACGTGCGATGTCCGCGGCCTTCTCGTACGCACCCGCGTGGGCCACCGCACGCGCCACGCCCGCCAGGGCGAGGTCCTGGTCGTGGTTCTCCGTCGCCGACCGGGCCAGTTCGAGGGCGCGTTCCACGTGTCCGGCCGCGGCCAGCATCGCGGCCACGCAGCCCCGTTCCGTGCCCTGCGCGTGGGCCGGGCCCGGTGCCGCGGCCACCACCTCGGCAGCCTCCGCCGCCACTTCGGCTGCCCGGACGAGTTCGCCGCGGTCCACCAGGGCCTGGACCACACCGACCAGCGCCCGCAGACCAGCCGGGCGGTCCTGCCGAGCCCACGCCAGGCTGACCGCCCGTGTGACATGGCCGAGTCGGGCCCAGAGGACGATCAGTTCGTCCGAGAACCGCTCGCTGTAGGCCCGCAGGGCGTCCCGCCGCACGGCCAGCACCGCAGCCGTCCGGACGTCTTCGTCGCCCACCGTCGTCCCTGCGCGGGCGACCAGGAGCTCGAAGGCCGCGGTGATCTCCCGCAGCGCGTCCAGGTCCGCACCCGAGCGCCGCCACAACCGCTCGTGGCGGCGGGGGTCCTCGGCGAGTACGGCCAGCCGGTCGGCGTCGCCGTGTGCGCGGAGCAACCGGGCGTATCCGCGCAGCAGATACTCCGGTGTTCCGTCCGGCCATCCCTGCCCGCGGTGGTGGTCGGCCCATGCGTGCAGCCTCTTCCGGCAGTCGTCCAGCTGCGCTGCGGCCAGCAGCTCCAAGGCGCTGTTCTGGAGTTCCTCGTGGGCCATGAGATACACGTCATCCGTACGTTCCGCCGCCCCGGACGAAGGCCAGTGGGGAGGGCGGGTACGGAACACCCGGCCCGTGGCGGACCCGAGTTCGCGTTCGACGAGGCGGGGCCGGGCGCCGCTGAGTTCGGCGAGGTCCGCGGCGGTCAGACCGCCGCCGGCGGCGGCGACCAGGGCGACGAGGTCCAGGCCCAGCCCCGCCGCGTCGACCAGCCTGAGCAGACCGTCCTCGGCGTCGCGGCGGAAGACCTGCGCGAACGGGGAGGGGGTGAGCTGCCGGTCGATCGTACGGTCGCGCAGCGGGTGGCTGGCCGGAACGTCCTCGGGGGTCGGGGGATGAGGGCGTCCCGCGACCAGGACGCGCATGCCGTGCGGCGGGTTCCGTGGCAGCAGGGCCGCAACGCTGTGGCTGTCGGGACCGGCCAGCACCCCGCGGTCCTCGTCGAGGCCGTCGACCACGAGCACCAGGCGCCGGCCGCGGGACGCGCTCGCGGAGGCCGCCCGGACCAGCGCGGCGCGCAGCTGCTCGTCGCGTGAGTGCTCGGTGACCGCGGGTTCCTCCTCGCGGAGCAGGGCGGACAGCTGGCGCTGGACGGACTCGCAGAACGCCGCCCGGTCGCTCTGCCCGGGCAGGCGGGAGGTGATGAAGAAGGAGACGATGTCCACGCCGGGCGGGGGGTGGAGGACGAACTGCGCCATCAGAGTGGTCTTGCCCGCCCAGGCGGGGGCCGACCACCGCCAGTACGCCTGCGTTCCGGCGGCGGATCCGGCCGAAGGCCCGCCGGGGGCGTCGGCTCCGTCCGGGCCGCCGCTCCCGCCGTCCAGGTCGCAGAACGCAGCCATTGCTGCGAGTTCGGCACCGCGGCCGCGGAAGTCGGGTTCGGCCAGGTGTTCCACCTGGTGCAGGTAGCCGGACTCCGCGACGGGCCTGGAGTCGGGCATATGAACGATGACGTTGTGGCTGCCGGTTACGGCCCACCGGATGTCACCTCCTGCGGCCACAGCGCCGGTGCCGTGCGCGAGGACCGGGGCGGCGCCCCGGTGCGTTTCGCGGCCGGACTCCGCCCCGGTGGGCGTGCGCTTCCACGGGAAGGGCGTCACCGCTGCCGGTCCCTGTCGTCGGCCGTCGGACGGCCGCAAGCCACGCTGCCGCAGACCCCGCGGACCTCGCGGACCCCGCCCGCAACCCGGACGACTGCTGCCCTCGTGCGCTCGGACACGCCCCTCCCTCGTACTGCCCGGCCTTTACCGCGTTCTCGTGAAGCCTCATCCTCCCCCACCCGCGGCGGTTCCCCCGGCCGGTTCAGGTGGGCTTGGGTTTGAGGAAGCGGCGCAGTCTGGGGAGGGGCCAGGTGTTGATGACCTCGTCCGGGGTCAGCCAGCCGCGCTGTGCCGTCGCCACGCCGTAGCGCATGTACGGCAGGTGGGTGGTGGAGTGGGCGTCGGAGTTCACGGCGAACTTCACGCCGTGGCGCTTCGCGCGGAGGATGTCCTCGTCGCACAGGTCGAGCCGCTCGGGCTGGGCGTTGATCTCCAGTGCGGTGCCGGTCCGGGCGCAGGCCTCGAAGACCGCGTCGAAGTCGGCGTCGATGCCCGGGCGTTTGCCGATGCGGCGGGTGGTGGGATGGCCGATGACGGCGACGTTCGGGTTCTCGCAGGCGCGCAGGAGACGGCGGGTGAGCTGGTCCCGGCCCTGATCGAAGTGGGAGTGGATCGAGGCCACGCAGAGGTCGAAGTCCGCGAGGAACTCGTCCGGCCAGTCCAGGGAGCCGTCCGGGCCGATGTTGAGTTCGGTGCCGTGCAGGAGGCGCATCCTGCGGTGCGCGCCGTCGAGGGCGCGCAGCCGCTCGCGCTGGGCGAGGATCTTCTCGCTGGTCATGCGCTGCATGTACAGGTCCGGCGCGTGGTCGGTGACGGCGTAGTACGCGTATCCGCGCGCGGCCGCGGCGGCGACCATGTCTTCGAGCGGTGCCAGCCCGTCGGTGAGGTCGGTGTGGGTGTGCAGATCGCCCCGGACGTCCTTCTCCGTGAGGACCGCGGGGAGTTCACCGTGCAGGCCGGCGGCGATCTCGCCGCGGTCCTCGCGCAGGGTCGGCGGGATCCACGGCAGTCCGAGGCGCGCGTACACCGCCTCCTCGGTCGCGGAGGCCGTGCTCTCGCCGGTCTCGGCGTCGAAGAGCCCGTACTCGGACAGTTTGAGGCCCTGGCGCACCGCGAGTTCGCGGGTGCGGATGTTGTGCGCCTTGGAGCCGGTGAAGTACTGGAGTCCTGCGCCCCAGGAGGCGGGCGGGAGCACCCGCAGATCGACTTGCAGGCCGCCGGTGGTGCGTACGGAGGTCTTCTTCTGCCCGTGGGCGATGACCTCGGCCGTGTACGGGTGGGAGCCGAGGGCGTCCATGAAGGGTGCCGGGCGGCGGGCTGCGACCAGGATGTCGAGGTCGCCGATGGTCTCCTTCATGCGGCGCAGGGATCCGGCGTACGTGCAGCGGACGCAGCCGGGGAGTGCCGACAGCTCGGCGACCAGCTGCTCGGCGAGGTCCATGGCGGCATGGACGAGGATCCGGCCCTCGCCGGCTTCCCGGAGCAGGGCGATGCCGTGGAGGATGTTGACTTCGGTCCGCTCCCCGAAGCCCTTCAGGCCGCGCAGCCGCTCCCGGTGGATGGCGTCGGCGAGCTGGTCCACGGAGGTGATGCCGAGCTCGCTGTAGAGCACCATGGCCTTGCGGGGGCCGAGACCGGGGATGGCGATCAGTTCGCGTACGCCGGCCGGCACGGCGGCCCTGGCCTCGTCGACGGCGGGCATGCGGCCCGTGCTGAGGTATTCCAGGATCTTGTCCGCGAGTGACCTGCCGACGTTCGGGATCTCGCGCAGGCCCTTCGCGTCGAGGGTGGAGATGTCCTCCGGGTGTGCTCCGACGGCGCGGGCGGCCTTCTCGTAGGCCCGCGCCTTGAAGGCCTCCCCGCCCCGGATGGCGATGAGGTCGGCGTACTCGCGCAGCAGGGCCTCGACCTGGTCGTTGGCTCGGGCCATGCCTCCAGGGTGCTCCTGGGGGCGGGAAGGGGCACGCCGGGCGCCGTCGGGTCCGGCCGTGTCCGGCCGGGTCCGGCTGAGGGCGGTGGGGGCGGCCGGGTCCGGCCGAGGGCGGCCGAGGCGGCCGGATCCGACGGGGTGGCGGGGGCGGCTCCGGGGGCCGCCGAGGGCGACGGGGGCGGCGGAGGTGGCTCCGGGGCCGCCGGGGATGGCTCCGGGGGCCGCCGGGGGCGCTGGGCGGCTACAGGGAGATCGCCGTCAGTGCCAGGCCGCGGGCGACCCGCCAGCGGCCCGTGAGGGTCCGGGGCGCGGTGCCCGCCGGGCCGGGCCGCCGGACGGGGGCGAGGATGCGGACGCGGAAGACGGGGAGCTCCGGTTGGAGATCCACCTCGGCGTCCTCGAAGCCGAGGCGCTCCCCGGTCATCGCGTACCAGCTCTTGAAGACCGACTCCTTGGCGCTGAACAGCAGGCGGTCCCAGTGGACCGACGGGTGCGCGCGGGCGAGTCCGGTGACGGCTACGCACTCCCGCGGGAGGGCCACGGCATCCAACACCCCCCTGGGCAGCGGCAGATGGGGCTCAGCGTCGATGCCGAGCGCCCTCGCCTCGGCGCGGTGGGCCACCACGGCGGCCCGGTACCCCTCGCAGTGGGTCAGCGAGCCCACCACGCCGTGCGGCCACAGCGGTGCTCCGTGCCCGTCGCGCGGCAGGGGCACGGGCGGCCTGCCCAGGGCGGCCAGGGCCGCGCGCGCCGAGCGCCGCCCGGCGGCGAACTCCTGCTTCCGCGCATCCACCGCATTTGCGATCGCGAGCCTCTCCTCGGGGAAGAGTCCGCCGCCCGGCCCGCCGCCGAAGGCGTCTGCCGGGTCGCCGAAGGCCTCCGCCGTACGGACGTACCCGGGCAGCAGTCCGGACATCAGCGTCACGTCCATCTCGTACGCCCTTTCACCGCTGCGCGCAATTCCTTTACCCGGAGGGTGGATTAGGATCCGACGGCAACACTACAGCGCGTACGGCGGGAACTCCCGAGCCGACCATCCCTTACGAGCCCGTCCGAGCACATCCGAACCCCGCCCGGACCGATTCCCTCCGGGCACGTCCGAGCTGATCCGATTGCGAGCAGGAGAGTTCATGAACCACTTCCCCTCCGTCACCCCCGGCGATGTCAGGTACGAGGACTTACGCCGGGGCGAGAACCTCCGGTTCGTCGGCGAGCCGGACGAGATACACCTGGTGGGATCGGCCGCCGAGATAGAGCAGGTCCTTTCCGCTGCCGTGCGGGCGGGCAAGCGGGTGGCCGTGCGCAGCGGCGGGCACTGTTACGAGGACTTCACCGCGCATCCGGACGTCCGTGTGGTGCTGGACATGTCCCGGTTGTCGGCGGTCGGTTTCGACGAGGAGCGCGGCGCATTCCGCGTCGAGGCCGGCGCCACCCTGGGCGCCGTCTACAAGATGCTCTTCCGGGTCTGGGGGGTGACGATTCCCGGCGGGGCCTGCCCGGACGTGGCCGCCGGCGGGCACGTCCTCGGCGGCGGCTACGGGCCGCTCTCGCGGCTGCACGGGTCGGTGGTCGACTACCTCGACGCCGTGGAGGTGGTGGTGGTCGACGCTTCCGGCACCGCACGCACGGTGGTCGCGACCAGGGACGAGGACGATCCGAACCACGACCTGTGGTGGGCGCACACGGGTGGCGGCGGGGGCAATTTCGGCGTGGTCGTCGCCTATTGGCTGCGCTCCCCCGGCCACCCCCGCGGGGAGCGGGCGGAGCCGGGCCGGCTGCTGCCGCAGCCGCCGTCCGAGGTGCTGCTGAACACGACGGTGTGGCCGTGGGACGCCGTGGACGAGAGCGCGTTCGCCCGGCTGGTGCGCAACCACAACGCCTGGTTCGAGCGGCACAGCGGCCCCGATTCCCCCTGGTGCGACCTCTACAGCGTGCTGGCGCTGACCCGCCGGCAGGCCGGCGCCCTCGCGATGACCACGCAGCTCGATGCCACCGGCCCGGACGCGCAGGCCCGGCTGGAGGCCTATCTGGCGGCCGTGTCCGAGGGGGTGGGGGTGCAGCCCCACAGCGAGACCCGGCGGCTGCCGTGGCTGCACTCCACCCGCTGGCCCGGGATCGCGGGTGACGGGGACATGACCGGCCGGGCGAAGATCAAGGCCGCGTACGCCCGCCGGGGCTTCGACGACCGGCAGATCGCCACCCTCTTCCGCCGTCTGACGGAGCCCGACTACGACAACCCGGCCGGGGTGGTCGCGCTGATTGCGTACGGCGGACGGGTCAACGCCGTCCCGGCCGGCCGGACGGCCGTGGCCCAGCGGGACTCCGTACTCAAGATCGTGTACGTGACGACCTGGCAGGAGCCCGCGGAGGACCCGGTGCACGTGAGGTGGCTGCGCGAGCTGTACCGGGACGTGTACGCGGACACCGGCGGGGTGCCGGTCCCGGGCGGGGCGGCCGACGGGGCGTACGTGAACTACCCGGATGCCGACCTCGCCGACCCGCGGTGGAACACCTCGGGCGTGCCCTGGTCCGAGCTGTACTACAAGGAGGCGTACCCGCGGCTCCAGGCGGTCAAGGCACGCTGGGATCCACGGAATGTGTTCCACCATTCACTTTCCGTGGAACTCCCCTCGGAGTGAACTGACGGGGTGGGGGGGGGGGGGGGGGGGGGGGGGGGTCCCCCCCCCCCCCCCCGCCCCCCCCCCCCCCCCCCCCCCCCCCCCCCCCCCCCCCCCCACCCCAAGAAAAAAAACAAGGGGGAGGG